>NZ_RAWE01000042.1 GCF_003611695.1 Corallococcus carmarthensis
GCTTCACGAGCAGCTCCAGCACCGCCGTCGCCTCCGCCTTCACCCGCGCGGCTGCACCTGCAGGCGCTGGAGCGGATTGAAGAGGGCAACGTGGCCGGGGCGACGGCGGTGCTGGAGCTGCTCGTGAAGCAGGCGCCGGACTACCTGCCGGGCCTGTTGGAGCTGGCGTTGTTGCGCGAGCGCGCGGGGGCCCGGGACGCGGCCTTCCCGCTGATGCGCGCCTTGCGCACGCGGGCGGGGCAATTGCCGCCGGACACACTGGTGGATGGACCGGAGGCGCTGCCCGCGCGCTTCTATCTGGCGTCCGCTGACGCCTACCTGAATCTGGGGGCGCTGGAATGAAGGGGACGCCGCGGATGGTGGACGAGGCCCTGGAGGAGGAGACGCGTGAGCTGCTCGCGCGCCGGGCCGCGCGCCTGCGCGAGCAGGGCGAGTCCACCGTGGAGGAGGCGGTCCACTGGATCGCCGAGTTCCCGCTGGGCGAGGAGCGCTACGCGCTGCCGCTGGAGTCGCTGCGCGCGGCGCTGCCTTTGCGCATGGTGACGCCGGTGCCGCTGTCGGCGCCCGCGGTGATTGGCGTGCTGCGCTTCCAGGGGCAGGTGCTGTCCGCGCTGAGCCTGGCGTCGCTGTTGGGTGGCCACGGGTGGCGGCAGGACCCGGCCGTGCTGCTGGTGGTGGACCGGGGCGACGGCGAGCTGTGCGCGCTCGACTGTGAAGCGATTCCGCGCCCCACCACGCTGCCGCTCGCGTTCGTGGAGGCCGCGCGCGCGCGGGCGGAAGGGCCGGTGGTGGAGGTGTTCACCCAGGACCGGCAGCTCATCCACCTCATCGACCCACGGCGCCTGTTCGCCCAGTCCGACGTGGGAGCACGCCATGCCCGTTGATCCGATGTTGCAGCCGCTGGTGGCGGGCTTCGCGGTGGAGGCCCAGGAGGTCATCCAGAAGGTCACCATGGACCTGCTGGAGCTGGAGCGCGAGGGGCTGGAGAACGACGCGCTCGCGAAAATCTATACGCGGCTGGGCCGGCACCTGCACACGCTGAAGGGCAGTGCCTCGTCGCTGGGCCTCCAGGACCTGGGCGACATCGCCCACAAGCTGGAGGACGCGCTGGCGCCGCTCAAGGCGCACACGCAGAAGATGCCGCGCCCGGTGGTGGACGTGCTGCTGCACGGGTTGGACCTGTTCATGCTGCGCGCCCAGGCGCACGCGGACGGGCGCGGGGACCACCTGCCGGACCCCGCCGCCGCGCTGGCCCAGCTGGTCGCCGCCGCCCCTCCGCCGGAGGAATCCGCCGTGCTGCCGGGGGGCGCCTTCGCGCAGGTGCCGCCCACCGTGGCCAGCCCTCCGCCCGTGTCCACCAGCGCCGCGCCTGAAGTGCTGCCTTCACTGGAGCCCGCGGGCGAGTCCTCAGACGCCGGGTGGCGGGTGAGCGCCAACCAGGTGACGTCGCTGATGCGCGAGGTGGAGCGCCTGCGCGAGGTGCGCCTGCGGGTGGAGGAGCGCAGCCGCGAATTGGAGCGGGTGTCCACGCTGCTCGCGAAGCAGGGCCTGCTGGCGGAGACGGCGGAGGCTCGCACGCTCCTGTCCGGCACGGGCCGCTCGCTGCGCACCGACGGCGAGGAGACGAGCGACGTCGTGGACGCGCTGGAGGAAGGCCTCAAGGCCATCACCACGCGCCCCACGCGCACCATCCTGGATCCGCTGCAGCGCATGGTGCGCGACCTGTCGCGCCAGCTGGGCAAGGAGGCGCGGCTGTCGGTGGTGGGCGCGGAGGTGTCGCTGGACCGGCGCCTGCTGGAGAAGCTCCAGGGCGCGCTCGTGCACATCCTGCGCAACGCGGTGGACCACGGCCTGGAGATGCCCACCGAGCGCGAGAAGGCCGGCAAGCACCACGAGGGCGCGCTCACGCTGCGCGTGGAGCAGCAGGGCAACCTCCTGTACCTGGAGGCGAGCGACGACGGGCGCGGCATCGACCTCAACCAGGTGCGCAAGGCCGCGGAGAAGCGCGGGCTGGTGACGGCGGAGGAGGCGGCGCGGCTCAACGACAACCAGGTGCGCGACCTCATCTTCAGCGCGGGCTTCAGCACGCGCTCGGACGTGACGGACACCTCCGGGCGCGGCGTGGGCCTGGACGCGGTGCGCGCCACGGTGGAGTCCCTGCAGGGCCGCATTGAAGTCTCGAGCACGCGCGGGCAGGGCACGCGCTTCGTGCTGACCCTGCCGGTGGACCTGGGCAGCTCTCCGGTGCTGATGGTGCGCGCGCTGGAGCAGTTCGTGGGCCTGCCCATGCTGGCGGTGGAGTCCACGCAGCTGGCGCGCCCGGACATGCTGCGCGTGGGCAAGCGCCGGGCGCACCTGGAATACCAGGGGCAGCTGCTGCCGGTGGTGGACCTGGGCGCGCGGCTGGGGCTGCGCGCGTCGTCTCCGCCCGCGGAGGGGCAGCCGCTGCTCATCGTGCAGAGCGGCGGCAAGCGCGTGGCGCTGGGCGTGGACGCGGTGGTGGGGGACCGGGACCTGGTCATCCGCCCGCTGCCGTCGGAGGTGCGCGACGTGGCGTCCTGGCAGGGCGCGGCGACGCTCAGCCGCGGCGAGCTCCTGCTCATCCTCCGGCCGGACTGGGTGGTGACGGACACGGAGAAGGTGACGGTGTCCGCGGTGAGCCGGCGGGCGCTGGTGGTGGATGACTCGCTCACCGCGCGCGCGCTGCACCGGGCCATGCTGGAGGCGGGTGGCTTCCAGGTGCACCTGGCGGCCAGCGGGGCGAGGGCCCTGGAGCGGCTGCAAGCGGACACCTACGACGTCGTCATCTGCGACCTGGACATGGAAGAGATGGACGGCATCGAACTCATCGCGCGGGTGCGCGAGCGCAAGGACACGCGCACGCTGCCCGTCATCCTGGTCTCCGCGCACGACAGCGCCGTGGCGCGTGAGCGCGGCCTGTCGTCCGGGGCGGACGGCTTCCTCAGCAAGCGCGAGTGCGCCGCGGGCCGGCTGCTCGCGGAAGTGCTGGACGTGATGAGCCGCCGCGGGAGCCGCGCTTGAGTTCGAAGAAGTCCATTCGCGTGCTCGTGGTGGATGACTCGCCCACCATGGCCAACACCCTCACCGCGCTGCTCACGGAAGAGCCGCGCATCGAGGTCGTGGGCCGGGCGGGAGACGGCAACCGCGCCGTGCAGCTGGCGCGCCTGCTGCGTCCGGACGTCATCACCATGGACCTGCTGCTGCCCGGCCTGGACGGTCCGGCGGCCATCGGGCACATCATGTCCCAGGCGCCCGCGCGCATCCTGGTGGTGAGCGCGGTGGCGGAGCAGCGCGGCGTGGACCTGGGCTTCCAGGCGATGAGCGCCGGAGCGCTGGAGCTCATCGGCAAGCCCAACGTCACCAACGCGGAGGAGCTGCGCCGCTGGGGCCGGGAGCTGGCCCACTCCGTGTGCCTGATGGCGGAGGTGCCCGTCATCTCCCGCCGCCCGCGCGCCGTCGCGCCGCCGCCCATGCCCAGCGGGGCGCGGGTGGACGTGTTCGGCCTGGTGGCCTCCACCGGTGGGCCGCCCGCGCTGGCGGAGGTGCTGTCCAAGCTGCCCCGCGACCTGCCGGTGCCCATGCTGGTCGCGCAGCACATCACCGTGGGCTTCACGCAGGGGATGGTGCGCTGGCTGTCCCAGGTGTGCGAGCTGCAGGTGGGCATGGCGCGCGACGGCGAGCGGCTGGAGCCGGGCCGCGTGTACTTCCCGCTGGATGGCCATGACCTGCTGGTGGACAGCATCGGGCTGGCCCGTCTGCAGCGCAGCACCGGTGGGCCGTGCCCCAACGGGGACGTGCTCCTGAGCTCGCTGGCCATGGCGTACGGCCGGCGCAGCGGCGGCGGCGTCCTCACCGGCATGGGCGAGGACGGCGCGCGGGGCCTGCTGGCCATCCGTCAGGCCGGGGGCGTCACCCTGGCCCAGGACGAGGCCTCCAGCGTCGTCTACGGCATGCCGCGCGCCGCCGTGGAGTTGAAGGCCACCGACGGGGGCACGCCCCTGGCGCTGGTGGCGGACCTCATCCTTCAGAGCTGTCAGCGACCGTCGTTCCGACCGACTCGTGGCCCGGAGGGGGGGGCCCGGTGAGCCGTTTCCCACCAACAAACCGCAGCCGCCTGCGTTGTCCCTGGCGTCGGATGGCCGACGGTCGGCCGCCCGAGGACGCCACCCCGGGAGTGTTCCCTTGAAGCCCTCCGCCACGCTCCCTGTCTCCTTCCTGCGTGGGCTCGGGCTCGCGCCGAAGTTCGTGCTCGTCACGGCGCTCATCAGCGCCTCCGTGGCCCTCCTCCTCACCCTCATCGCCACCCGCCAGCTGGAGTCCAACCTGGAGGAGCGCCACGCCAGCGAGGGCGAGGCCGTGGCGCTGAGCCTGGCCATCGCGGCGGAGCAGGGCGTGTCCGCGGGCATGAGCTCGCTCCAGCCGCTGCTGGAGACGTTCCGCGAGCGCGAGGACCTGGCCTACATCTTCATCCAGGACCCCACCGGCTTCGTGCTGGTGCACTCGTTCCAGGGGGGCTTCCCGGAGAACCTGAAGGCCGCGCTCGACGCGCAGCCCGCCGTGGGCACGGGCCGCACCCGCGTGGTGCCGGAGGTCCGGCTGTCGCGCGGTGGCAGGACGCTGCGCGCGCTGGACGTGTCCGCGGCCGTGGCGGAGAAGGGGCGGCTGGGCACCGTGCACGTGGGCATGGCGCGCGAGTTCATCGACGCGAAGGTGGATACGCTGCGCTGGGCCATGCTGCGCTTCGCGCTCCTGCTGGTGGCGGGCGGCGTGGTGCTGGCGGCGCTGTTCGGCCGGAGCATCGTGCGGCCCCTGGCGGAGCTCACGTCCGTGGCGGGCGACATCGTGTCGTCCGGCGACCTCACCCGCACCATCCGGGCGCGGGGCAATGACGAGGTGGGGCGGCTGTCCAACTCGTTCTCGCTGATGGTGGGCAAGCTGCGCGAGGTGACGGTCAACCTCCAGCACGCCGCCTCCGCGCTCACCCAGTCCACCGACCACCTCAACGCGTCCTCCACCGAGCAGGCGCAGACCATCTCCCGGCAGGCCGCCGCGCTGCAGGAGACGCAGGTGACGGCGCAGGAGATCAAACAGACCTCCACGCTGGCCGCCCAGAAGGCGGAGAGCGTGCTCAGCGTCGCCGAGCGCGCGGACACCCTGGCCAAGGCGGGCGAGGCCTCCATCGAGCAGACGATGGCGGGCCTCAACGACATCCGCGCGCAGGTGGGGGAGATCGCGGAGAAGATTTTGGAGCTGGGCGAGCGCACCCGTCAGATTGGCGGCATCACCCAGACGGTGAAGGACCTGGCGGACCAGTCCAACATGCTCGCGCTCAACGCGGCCATCGAAGCCGTGCGCTCCGGCGAGCACGGCAAGGGCTTCAGCGTGGTGGCGCGCGAAATCCGGGCCCTGGCGGACCAGTCCATCCAGGCGACCACGCGGGTGCGGGAGCTGCTGGACGACATCGCCAGCTCCGTCACCGCCGCGGTGCGCATCACCGAGCGCGGCGCGGAGCGGATGGAGGCGGGCCTGGCGCAGGTGCGAGACAGCGGGCAGAACCTGCGCGAGCTGTCCTCCATCGTCCAGGACAACGCCGCCGCCGTCCGGCAGATCGCCGCCGCGGTGAACCAGCAGAACGTGGGCATCAATCAGATCACCCTGGCGGTGAACGATTTGTCCAAGATGATGGACGACACCGTGGCCCGCATCGGGTCCACGGGCGAGGCGGCCACCACGCTTCAAATCATCTCCGAGCAGCTCGCCAGCGCCGTGGGCGCGTACAAGGTCGTGGCCAAGCCGGAGTAGGAAACACGAAGGCCCCAGGTCCCCATGAAGGGGGCCCGGGGCCTCGGGTGTTTCAAACCGTCGCCGTGCCTACGCCGGCACGGCCTCGGTGGGCTCGGACTGGAGCTTCAGCGCGTCGTCCACGACGTCGAAGCGGGCCACGCCTCCGCTCTTGAGGGAGCCGAACAGCAGCGCCTCCGCGAGCGGCTTCTTGAGGACGTTGTCCACGAGCCGCGCCATGGGGCGCGCGCCGAAGGCCGGGTCGTAGCCGTGCTCCGCGAGCCACGCGCGGGCGGCGGGCGTGAGCGACAGGGTGACCTTCTTCTCGTCGAGCACCTTCTGGAGCAGGCGCACTTCCTTGTCCACGACCTTGAGGATGACCTCGGGGGGCAGGCCGGAGAAGAGAATCCACCCGTCCAGCCGGTTGCGGAACTCCGGCGTGAAGGTGCGCTCGATGGCCTTCTTCGCCCGCGAGCCATCCACCACCACCTGGGTGTCACCGAAGCCCATGGCCTTGGTGCTCATCTCCTGCGCACCCGCGTTGGTGGTCAGGATGAGGATGATGTTGCGGAAGTCCGCCTTGCGGCCGTTGTTGTCCGTGAGCGTCGCGTGGTCCATCACCTGGAGCAGGATGTTGAAGAGGTCCGGGTGGGCCTTCTCAATCTCATCCAGCACCAGCACCGCGTACGGGTGCTTGCGCACGGCGTCCGTGAGCAGGCCGCCCTGGTCGAAGCCCACGTAGCCCGGAGGCGCGCCAATGAGGCGGCTCACCGTGTGCTTCTCGGAGTACTCGCTCATGTCGAAGCGCAGGAACTCCACGCCCAGGCTCTGCGCCAGCTGCTTCGCCAGCTCCGTCTTGCCCACGCCCGTGGGGCCGGAGAAGAGGAAGCTGCCAATGGGCTTCTCCGGCGCGCGCAGGCCGGAGCGCGACAGCTTGATGGCGCCCACCATCTCTTCAATGGCCTTGTCCTGCCCGTAGATGACGCCCTTGAGCTCCTTGTCCAGGTTTTGAATCTGGACGCCTTCGCTCGCGGACACGCTCTTGGCCGGAATCTTGGCCATCTTGGA
Organism: Corallococcus carmarthensis; assembly: GCF_003611695.1. GTDB lineage: Bacteria > Myxococcota > Myxococcia > Myxococcales > Myxococcaceae > Corallococcus > Corallococcus carmarthensis. The sequence goes on from NZ_RAWE01000042.1 coordinate 6,871, forward strand.
GACGACCTGCTCCACGTCGTGCGCGCTGACGACGCCCGTGCGCACGCCCTCCGGCTTGAGCCGCTCCGCGGCGCCGGCCTCGTCGATGACGTCGATGGCCTTGTCCGGCAGGAACCGGTCGTTGATGTGCTTGGCAGCCAGCTCCGCCGCCGCCTGGAGCGCACCCTCGCCGTACTTCACGTGGTGGTGGTCCTCGTAGCGGCTGCGCAGGCCCTCCAGCACCTTGACGGTGTCCTCCACGCTGGGCTCGTCCACTTCAATCTTCTGGAAGCGGCGGGACAGCGCGCGGTCGCGCTCGAACGACGCCTTGAACTCCTGGAACGTCGTGGAGCCGATGCAGCGCAGCCGGCCCGACGCCAGCGCGGGCTTGAGCAGGTTGGACGCGTCCATGGACCCGCCGCTCGTGGCCCCCGCACCGACGATGGTGTGGATCTCGTCGATGAAGAGGATGGCGTCCGGCAGCTCCTGCAGCGCCTTGAGCACGCCCTTCAGGCGCTCCTCGAACTGGCCGCGGAACTTGGTGCCCGCGAGCAGCGCGCCCATGTCCAGCGAGTAGACGACCGCGTCCTTGAGCGCGGCCGGCACGCGGCCCTCGGTGATGTGGAGCGCCAGGCCTTCCGCGATGGCCGTCTTGCCCACGCCGGCCTCACCCACGTAGAGCGGGTTGTTCTTGCGGCGGCGGCAGAGCACCTGGATGGTGCGCTCCAGCTCCTTGTCACGGCCGATGAGCGGGTCGATGCGGCCCGCCTTGGCCTCGACGTTGAGCTGCACGGCGTACGCCTCCAGCGGGCTCTTCTTCTGCGACTCGCCGTCGTCGTCGTCACCGGCGGGCGTGGGGCGCGACTCGCCCTCCGACTCGCCGTCCTTGCTGACGCCGTGGGAGATGAAGTTGAGCAGGTCCAGGCGGGTGACACCCTCCTGCTGCAACAGGTAGAGCGCGTGGCTCTCCTCTTCCCGGAACATGGCGACCAGCACGTCGCCACCGTCGATGTACTTCTGCTCCGCGGACAGCGCGTGCATGGCGGCGCGGTGGAGCACGCGCTCCACGCCGATGGTCTGCTGCGGCTCGGCGTCCACGTCGTCGGGCAGCCGCTCGACCGTCTCCTCCAGGAAGGAGGTCAGGTTCTCCTGCAGGCGCTTGACGTTCGCGCCGCAGGCCTTGAGCACCTCGCGGGTGCGCGACTCACGGGTGAGGGCCAGGAGCAGGTGCTCCAGCGTCAGGTACTCGTGACGCATCTTCCGCGCCTCGTCGAGCGCGGTGCGGAAGCTGGCCTGCAATTCTTTGGCAATCGATGGTCCCGCCACGGTTCAGCCTTCCTCGGGTTCCATGGACAGCCGCAGGGGGAACCCGTTGTCCCTCGCCGCGGCCTCCACTGTCTTGAGCTTCGTCTCGGCGACGTCGTAGGTATAAACGCCCGCCACACCGATGCCGTTGTAATGAACGTGCATCATGATCTGCACGGCATCCGTCTCCGACTTGTGGAAGATCTCCTTGAGCACGGCCACCACGAACTCCCGCGTGGTGTAGTTGTCGTTGTGCAGGAGGACCTTGTAGAGCGTCGGCCTCTTCAGCTTCTGCTTGGGGACGGCCTCCGTGACGACCTGGCCGTCATCGTGTTGGTGCTTCTGCGCCATGGGCTTGCGGACTCCCTTGCCTTCGCTTCGCGAACCTCTGGCGGGCCTGCGTGAAACCGCTCAGACCCGCTCCTTGAAACCCGTCTCCGCCCACCACAGTGGCAGGCCGCTCTCGACGGCTGCCCGCTCGTGCGCCAGGAAGCCGCGCACCGCCCGGTCCAGGCCGGGGTGGAGGAACAAATGCGCACTGTACGTGAGGTGCGGCTCGAAACCCCGGGTGAGCTTGTGCTCGCCACCCGCTCCCGGCTCGAAGCGCTCGCGGCCCTGCGCGATGCAGTCCTCCACCGGGTGGTAGAGGCACACGTTGAAGTGCAGGAACGGATGGTCCTCCAGCGCTCCCCAATAACGGCCGTACAGCGTGCTCGGCCCGGTGAAGTTGAACGCGCCGGCCACCCTGCGGCCTTCCCGCCGGGCCTCCACGAACTCACACCGGTGGCGGAAGCCAGCGAGCAGGCGGGCGAAGAAGTCCTGCGTCAGCGACCGCACACCCCACGGGTAGCGGTCCACGGTGGAGACGTAGAGCTGGTGGGCCCAGGCCGCGTCCACCTCCTCCAACGCGTCGCCCCGGAGCGTCCGCAGGGTGATGCCCTGGGGCTCCAACGCACGGCGCTCGCGCTGGAGCTGGTGCCGGCGCTTGGAGCGGAAGCGGTCGAGGAAGTCCTCGAACGTCCGGTAGCCCGCGTTGCGCCACAGGTACTGCACGCCCAGGCGCAAGGCATAGCCCTGCGCCTCCAGCACCGGCAGCTCCTCCGGAGTGGGGAAGAGGACGTGGACGCTGGAGAGCCCCTCCGCGCGCGCGTACTCCAGCGCGGCGTTGTAGAGCTCCGTCTCGCGGCAGGGGAGGTCCTCGCCGGGGGCCACCAGCACGCGGCGGCCGGTGGCGGGGGTGAAGGGCACGCCCAGGACGAGCTTGGGGTAGTAGCGCAGGCCCGCGCGCTCGGCGGCGGTGGCCCAGGCGGCGTCGAAGACGAACTCGCCGTGGCTGTCGTCCTTGAGGTACGCGGGCGCGGCGGCGATGAGGCGCGAGCCCCGCCACAGGGTGAGGTGGCGCGGGTGCCAGCCGCGCTCGGGCACCACGCAGCCGCTCTCCTCCAGGGCGGCGAGGAAGCCCCACTCCAGGAACGGCGCCGACGCCGGGTCCACGAGCGCGTCCCAGGCCGACGCGGGAACGTCGGTGATGGACGTGAGCAGGCGCAGCGTGGTGGGGAGCGGGGCGGACATGGACGTGGCGAGCGCCAGCCTATAACGGCGCGTGGCGGCTGCCGCCACGGCAGCCAGGACGCCGTCTACTTGCCGCGCGTCAGCTCCTGGGCCAGGAAGCCGGCCACTTCCGTGAGCCCCGCGGCGGCGCGCTTGCGGCCCTCGTCGGACTCCATGACGCGGCGGGCGGCGTCGCTGGCGGTGCCCACCTCCAGGTCCACCAGGACGAGGAAGGCGCTCCAGCCGGGCGTCACGTTGGCGACCTTGCCCGGCCGCTGGGGCCGGTCGCTCAGGGTGGCGGCCACCTTCTCCAGGAGGCCTTCTTCCTTGAGACGTTTCGTGCTCCCGAGCATCTGGGTCCAGGTGGCCTCCAGCAGGGAGGTCAGCAGGCGGCCGGAGAGGGCGGTGGAGAGGCGCTGGGCGGCCTCCTCGGTGTCCACGCGGTGGGCGTCCGCGTAGGTGGGGCCCAGCTTGGCCACCACCACGGCCTTCGTGGCGAGGTGGGCGAGGCGCGGCGGGAAGGGCATGGGGGAGGGTCCTCGCCAGCAGGGCAGGCAAATGGGGGGCCCGGGCCGGAATTGGACGGGGCCCCATGTCTTACATCGGTGACGGGCCGGGCTCCATCCGGAGTGAATGAACGGCGCGGGGCGTTTGCCTGACAGCCGGACAGGTTGCTATGGGGCCCGGCGCCCTTTAGAGGAAGCGGACTTTCGTAGGGAGAACAGAATGTCAGTGAACATCCAGCTCGAGTGGACCCCCAACCCCAGCACGTTGAAGTACGTGGTGGACCGCAAGCTGCTGGGCGGTGGCGCGGTGAACTTCACCAACCGGGACGAAGCGCAGGCCAAGTCGCCCCTGGCGCTCCGGCTCATGGACATCCAGGGCGTGACGGCGGTGATGCTGGGCACGAACTTCGTCACCGTGACGAAGGGCGAGTCCGGTGAATGGGACGAGCTCAACGACTCCGTGATGTCCACGCTGGACACGCACCTGTCGGAAAACCTGCCGGTGGTGGACGAGGCGGCGGTCGCGGCGGCGCGTCAGGCGACGAGCGCGGACGGCACGGTGGAGCAGCGCATCCAGTTCATCCTGGACGAGGAGATCCGCCCGGCCGTGGCGCAGGACGGCGGTGACATCACGCTGGACCGCTTCGAGGACGGCATCGTGTACCTGCACATGAAGGGTTCGTGCGCGGGCTGCCCGTCGTCCACGGCGACGCTGAAGATGGGCATCGAAGGCCGGCTCCGGGAGATGATCCCGGAGGTCACCGAAGTGGTGTCCGTCTGAGACGCAACGTCAAGGCGCCGCAGGTCCGCAAGGAGCTCTTGCCGGACCAGTCCCAAGCGCTCCTGCGTGAGCTGCACCTGCTCACGCGCGAGGGCCACCTCAACGCGGATGCGCTGCGCAAGCTCAAGCAGGTGAACCACCTGGTGGGCCTGTTGCGCCCCGCCATGGAGGACGTGCAGTCGCGCCACGCGAACCCGCTGGTGGTGGACGCGGGCAGCGGCAACGCGTACCTGGGCTTCGTCGTCTACGAGCTGTTCCTCAAGGACGCGGCGGGCGGCGAGCTGTTGTCCATCGAAGGGCGGCCGGAGCTGACGGAGCGCGCGAAGGGCCGCGCCGAGCGGCTGCACTTCGACCGGATGCGCTTCCAGACGGCGCACATCGACGCGGCGGAGTACCCGGAGCGCATCCACGTGCTCATGGCGCTGCACGCGTGCGACACGGCCACGGACGACGCGCTGGTGGCGGCCATCAAGCACGGCGCGGACCACGTGGCGGTGGTGCCGTGCTGCCAGGCGGAGGTGGCCGCGCAGCTGAAGGAGAAGAAGGCGAAGGCGGCGGGCTCCATGTCGCTGCTCTTCCAGCACCCGTGGCACCGGCGCGAGTTCGGCTCGCACCTGACGAACGTCATCCGCGCGCTGACGCTGGAGGCGTTCGGCTATCAGGTGACGGTGACGGAGCTGACCGGGTGGGAGCACTCGTTGAAGAACGAGCTCATCCTCGGGCGGCGGGTGCATGGGGACAACCGGCGCGCGCGGCTCCAGCTCCAGGCGCTGCTGGCGGAGACGGGCGTGCAGCCCCGGCTGACGCGGCTCCTGGGCATCACGCCCGCGGGCGCGGACAGCGCGAAGTCCACGGCGGCGCCGGAGCCCGCGACGGAAGCGGAGCCCACGCCGGACGCAGCGCCCGCGCCGGAGTCCTGAGCGCAATCCGGGCTTCGCCGCACCGTAGGGCCGGGCAGGCGACCTCACGGGCGGGGGACACGTGTCCCCCGTACCGGGGAGGCCGTGGCCCCGGCCGTGCGCGGCGGCCGGGCAGGCGTTACATGCCGGGCGGCCGTGCGATGCGCACGGGACGACACTCCAGGGGGCTGAATCCCTTGAGGGCGCGCCTTCGCGCGTGTCGGAGGACGTGGGCACGTCAGGGGTCCCGGTCAGGATGACGTCGATGCGGGAGGTCGGGCTCGACGAGGGGACCCAGGACGGCGTTCGCGGTGTCTGAATGCCGGGGTACGGAGTTTCGTCCCGGGTTGGGGCCGGCTCCGGTGGCCGTCAGGGCACCGGATGCGTGTGGGGCGAGCCGTGAAGGGCCTCCGCCGTGACGCGGTGGGAGTGTCGATGGGAAGGGGCATGGCCTTGGAGCTGGATGACTGGGGCGGAAGCGGGCCACTGCTGCACTTCGCCTGCGCGAACGGTTTCCCTCCGGAGACGTACCGGAAGCTCTTCACGCGGCTGGCGACGCGCTACCACGTGGTGTCGCTGCGCACGCGGCCGCTGACGCCGGACCAGGACCCGAAGGCGCTCACGACGTGGACGCAGCTGGGCGAGGACCTCGCGCGCGAACTGAAGGCGCGGGGGCGCTCCGGCGTGCTGGGCGTGGGGCACAGCGTGGGCGGCACGAGCACGTTGATGGCGTCCGCCGCGAACCCGGGGCTGTTCCGCGCGGTGGTGGCGTTGGATCCGGTGCTCGTCACCGGGTCCCGGTTGTGGGCGCTGCGCCTGTTGAAGCTGCTGGGCCGCATGGACCGCACCGCCATCGTGAGGGGCGCGCTGCGGCGGCGGGACCGGTGGACGACGCGCGAGGATGCCGCCGCCGCGTACCGTCCGCGCAAGCTGTTCAAGGACTGGGACGCGGACTGCTTCAGCGACTACGTCACGCACGGGCTGGTGCCCACGGACGAAGGCGACTTCAAGCTGCGCTTCCCTCGCGAGTGGGAGGCCCGCATCTTCGAGACGTTCCCCGCGGATCCGTGGACGCTCATCCGCGCCAACGCGGCGCCCACGCTGGTGCTGCGGGGCGAGCGCTCCGACACGCTCTTGCCGGACGCGCTGGCGCGGGCGGAGCAGGAGATGAAGCGCACGCGGGTGGAGACGCTGCCGCTCGCCTCGCACCTGTTCCCGATGGAGAAGCCCCGCGAGACGGCCGATCGGGTGTTGACGTTCCTGGACCAGCTGCCGCCCGTGGACGTCACCGGCTCCACGCCCTGAGCGGCGGTCCCGCGTCAGCCGTACGCCTCGCGCTTGATGCGTTTGTCCGGAATGCCCATCTCGTGCAGGTGGCCGAGCACCGCCTCCATGAAGCGCGGCGTGGCGGGCGTGCGCGTCTCCAGCGCCTTGCGCCGGTCCCACGGGGTGATGGCGGGTCCGCACACGTAGACGAGGCAGGTGTCGCGGTCCGGGAGCAGCTCGTGCAACAGCGCCTCCGCGACGCGGCCCTTGCGCACCCGCGGGCCGTACTTCGCTTCATCCGTCTCGCGCGTGAGCGTGTGCACCACCCGCACGCGGTCCGGCGCCGCCCGCTCCAGCGCGGCCAGCTCCTCGCGGTAGAGGACGTCCCCCCAGGTCTTGTTGGACGCGAGGAACGTGTGGCGCAGCTTCAGCCCCCGGTGCAGCGCGTCCTTCACGATGGCGAAGTTGGGCACCGCGCCGGAGCCCGCCACCACGTGCAGCACGTGGTCCGTCCGCTCCGTCACGTCGTCCGGCAGCACGTACGGCCCCATGAAGCCCGTCACCTTCAGCTTCGCCCCCACCAGCCGACCGTGCACCAGCAGCGGCGACAGCAGCGGCGGATAGCGGGTGACGCCGGAGATGAACTCCTCGTCCTTCACCGTGATGGCCACGTGCCGCTCATGCGGCGCGGAGGCGAGCGAGTACGAGCGCGGCGGCTCCTTGCGCCCCTTCTGTTCCTGGAGGTACGCGCACTGGTGCGCGAGCGCCCGGAACTGGTGCGGGTCGATGTTGATGAACTGGCCGGCCTTGTAGTCGAGCGGCGCGGCCCCTGAATCCAGCTCCAGCAGGAGGGTCGCCGTGTCGTGCGTCTCCATCCGCAGGTCGGTGACGGTGGCCTCGTACTCGACGGGCCGCTTCGCTCGGGAGGGCGTGGCTTCGGCGCTCATGCGCTTCCCCATAACACGCAGGGTGCGGGGCCGCGCGGACCGGCTCGCCCCCTTCCGCTCCCCGGGCCGGGACCCCAGGGCAGGCACATCGTTGGCTGGATGACGGAAGGGCAGGCGGGCGGCCCATCGCTCCAGGAGGGCCGCTGACCCGCCCCACCGGGCAGGACTACATCTTCCAGGAGGACGTCCAGCCATCGCACCCCCTGTTGTCCAGGGGCATCCGGAAAGGACGTGGGCCGGCCCGTGCTTCGAATTCTCTTCGCCTTGATGTCACTGCTCCCCCGAGGGCTCCGCCGCCACGTCGTGCGCGGGCTGATGCACGGCGTGTGGGGCCGGCTGTCCCACGCGAGGGTGTACGGCCTGAAGGACCTGCCGGCCGGCCCCTGCCTCTTCATCTGCAACCACCTGTCCAACGCGGACGGCTTCACGCTCTACCGGGCGCTCCGTCCACGGCACGTCGTCTTCCTCGCGGGCGTGAAGCTGCACGGCACCGTGATGACGCGGCTGGCGGCGGAGACGATGGACACCATCGACATCACGCCCAACTCGCCGGACATCGAAGCGCTGCGCCGCTGCGTGGAGCTGCTCAAGGGCGGCCAGTCCGTCCTCATCTTCCCGGAGGGCGGCCGCAGCCGTGCCGCGGGCCTGCTCCAGGCGAAGAAGGGCGTGGGGCTCATCGCCAAGCGCGCCGGGGTGCCCATCGTGCCGGTGGCGCTGACGGGCACGGAGAAGCTCATGCCCATCAACGACTCCGACATGGGCGGCGAGCGGCTCTTCCACGCCGACGTCACCGTGACCTTCGGGCCCGCCTTCCGCATGGAGGACCTGGAGCCGGAGGTGGCGGGGGCTTCCGACGCGCGGCAGGCGCTGGTGGACGCGATGATGCGCCGGGTGGCCGCGCTGCTGCCGCCGGCCTACCAGGGCGTCTACGCCGGAGGGCTCGACCCGGTGGCTCCCGCCGCGCCGCCCTCCGCCGTGCCGCCTTCCGCGTAGCGGCCGGCAGGCCCCGCGAACGAAAACGGCCGCGCGGGCATGTGCCCACGCGGCCGTTTCCCTTCAGGCGGTCCCGGTTACTGGAGGAACGCCTTCTTGACCTCGGTGAGGAGCGGGTTGGCGCCCGTCGCGGGGTCGGTGCAGCCCTGGTTGATGGTCCAGATGATGGTGCCGCCGTAGCCGTTCGCCTTGGCGTACTGCCCCTTGGCCTGGATGGCCTCCGGACCGTCGTACGTAATCCAGCGCACCGTGCCGTCCTCCACCGGCGTGCTGAAGGTGACGTAGTTGGCCTGCGCCGCCGCGTCCCACTGGAGCGTGCCCGTCTTGGAGAGCGCGAGGATCTTCTTGTACGTGAAGGAGTTGTCCCCGCCCACGTAGTCGGACCAGTCCGTGAAGGGCTGGCGCGGGCCGGTGATGTGCCGCCACGCGAGGCCGTAGAACGGGATGCCCATGCCCAGCTTCTGCTTGGGGATGCCCGCGCTCACCCAGGCATTGAGGCTGGACTCCACGGAGGTCGGGTGGGTGCCGGACTCGCCCTTGAGCGCGGACGTGAACCACGAATCCCATCCGCCCCAGACGCCAATCATCTCGTAGGACATGACGTTCACCTGGTCCAGGTACTGGGCCAGCTGCGGGTACCACTTGAGCGCCGCGTCGGTGCTGAAGTTGTTGTTCACCCAGCCAATGGGGAAGGTGAGCAGCATGTTGGGCCGCGCCTGACGCAGGCGCTGCACCAGCGCGAGCAGGTTCGGCTTGTCCACCTCCTCCACCGGCTCCCAGTCGATGTCGAGCCCGTCGTAGCCGTGGTCGTCCATCGTCTTGAGCAGGTTCTGCACGAACTTCTCGCGGTTCGCGGAGGTGGCCGCGCCCACCCAGTTCTCGTGCTCGCCCGCGCCGCCCACCATGATGATGGCCTTGCGCCCCGCCGCGTGCGCGCGCGTGGAGAGCGTCTTCGCCATGGCGGAGCCGTTCGAGTTGTCGAAGATGGCGTCCACCGTGCCGTCCGTGTTCGGCGTCACGCGGCCCACGATGATGTGCGTGAGCGCGCTGAAGTCCACCTTCTCCGGCGGGTAGTCATCCGCGTTCCAGCCCGTGTAGTAGCCGGACACCCACTTGTTGGTGCTGCCCACCGGGCCCGTCACCACGACGTCCGCCGTGGCCTTCTTCGTCGCGTCCGCGCTGCTCGTGGCCACGACGTGGTACGTGCCCGCCGTCCGGGGCGCGGTGTACGTGCCGCTGGACGTCACGGTGCCGCCGGTGGCGCCCTCCAGGACGCTCCAGGTGACGGCCGTGTTGCTGCTGCCCGTCACCAGCGCGGTGAAGGTCTGCACGCCGCCCAGGGACAGCGTCGCGCTGACAGGGGTGACGCTCACGCTCACGGTGGTGGAGGAGGTCCGCTTGCCGGACACCGCGGAGGACTTCGCGCTCTCACCGGCCGCGTTCAGCGCGGTGACGGCGTACCAGTACGTCGTGCCCACGACGGCGCTGGTGTCCTTGTAGGACGCGGCGGTGAGCGCCGTGGAGGTGAGCCGCGTGTACGTGCCCGTCTGCGTCGTGGCGCGGTAGACGTGGTAGCCCGTGGCGCCCGTCACCGTGCCCCAGGTGAGGGCGACGTCCGTCGCGGAGCCCGTGGCCGTCAGGGCCGTGGGCGCGGAAGGGGCGGTGGTGCTCGCCGCCAGCCGCACGTTGTCGAAGTACATCACGGGCAGCGTGCGGCCCGCGTTCTCCATCACCACCAGCCCGTCCAGCGTGGCGTTCGCCGCGCCCAGCGTGGCCAGCGGCATGCGGCACAGCGTCCACGCATTGGCCTTCAGCGTGCCGCCCGCGCAGGTGGGGTTGAGCGCCACGGGCGACTTCGCCACGCCGCCCACGCTCGCGTAGAGCGCGATCGCCGGGTTGGCCGTCGCGCCGGGATTCACCTGCAACTCCACGAAGCCATAGCCCGTGGTGGGCACGCCCGCGTGGTGGAAGTACAGACCCTTCCAGGGGCCGAACGTCGCGGAGATGGAACGGGTGCCCGCGTACACGGGCTTCGTCGCGGTGAGGCTGTGCGTCGCCCAGGACCAGTCCTGCCAGCCCGAGCCGAGCGCATCGTCATACATCGTGGTCGCGCTCGCGAGCGCGTCTCCGGTCGTCGCCAGCGAGTCCTCGTCGCCCGCGGTGGAGGTGAAGTCCGGTGCGCCACCACAGCCGGTGTGCATCGCGCCCAACGCCACGAGGAACCCAATGAGCTGCCTTCTCAAAGTTCGCTCCTGCGGCCAGGTGAAAGGAGGCGCCGGGGGTACCGCCTTCCCTCCGCCCGCGGCGCGTGGCGGAGGTCCCCCGGTCGCCCTGTCGCCGCGCCTGGATTGGCGGGCGTGCAAAGGGGGACCTGGCAAATCGCAGGCAGACAAACACCGCGATCCGCCGTCAGCGTTCAAGGCATGGGGTGGGGTATTTCGGCACGCCGCGAGGACGCCAGGCCGCTGTGTCGGCGGGGCTGCGGGCGTCTGGCTTCAGAGGGAAACGCGCCTGGTGACGGCAGGGACGGGCGGGCCCTTTCCACGCCTGGAGGCACCACGGGGGCGCCTCCAGGGGAAAGGCAACCACGCTGTTACACGTCTTGTTTCAATGATTCAAAGGCAATGAATCCCGGACTCAATTCCTGACGGACGACGTGAGGAAGTTCCACGCGCTTTTCTTCCCGCCCAGGTACGTCTGGAAGTGGTTTTCGCCAGGACGGTAGAGGTCCGTCTGCTTGTGGTGGTGCGACGCCTCGTGCACCAGGCTGCGGAGGGCCGGGGGGTGGCTTCCTCCCCCAGCCGTTGCAGGACCAAGGATTGCCTGGGGAGGGCAGTGTTGAGTGGTGCCCAGAAGGCCCCCTTCCGAGGGGCCTGGCATGCGGGAAGACGGTGCGCCCGGGCCTTTTGACCAGTGTGTTGAGGGTGTTCTCCGTACACTGGACCGGTACGCCCTTTCCGCGTCCCGCGGCGGCCCCCCTGGAAAGGCGGGGAGGTTCCAGACCTCCCCGATGAGTGGATGCAGGCACCCTTCGACTTCCGGAAGCTCTTCGAGCTGTCGCCCAACCCCTACATGCTGCTGGACCGGGAGCTGCGGTACGTGACCGCGAACTCGGCCTACCTGCGGGTGACCGCCAGCCGGTTGGAAGACCTGGTCGGACGCAACGTCTTCGAGGCGTTCCCGCATGACCCGGACGACCCGGCCAATGCCAGTGTGAGGATGTTGCGCGACTCGTTCCTCCGCGTGTTGGCGGAGCGGGCGCTGGACACGCTGGCGCTCATCCCCTACCGGGTGCCGCGTCAGACGGAGCTGGGCGTGGTGGTGGAGGACCGCTACTGGAGCGCCACGCACACGCCCCTGCTGGACGAGCGGGGCGAGGTGGCCTTCATCCTCCAGCACACGATGGACGTGACGGAGCTGCAGCAGCTCAAGCAGGCTGTGCGCGACGCGGAGGCCTCGCTGGAGGAGGGCTCGCCCCGGAACCAGCTGATGGGTGGCGTGTTCGCGCGCGCCCAGGCGGTGCAGGAGGCCAACCGCACGTTGGACGACGAGCGCCGGCACCTGCGGCGTCTGTTCGAACAGGCCCCGGGCTTCATGTGCTCGTTGAAGGGCCCCGAGCACGTGTTCGAGCTGGCCAACCGCGCCTACCTCCAGCTCGTGGGCCACCGGGACCTGTTGGGCAAGCCCGTGCGGGAAGCGCTGCCGGAGGTGGCTGGACAGGGCTTCTTCGAACTGCTGGACCGGGTGTTCTCGACCGGCGAGCCCTTCGTGGGGCACAACATGGGATTGCAGCTGCAACGCGAGCCCGGGGGACCGCTGGTGGAGGCCTTCCTGGACTTCGTCTACCAGCCCATCGTGGAGGCGGACGGAAGCGTCTCCGGCATCTTCGTCCAGGGCCACGACATGACGGCGCAGAAGCGGGCCGAGGACGAACTGGCGCGCCACCGCGAGCACCTGGAGGAGCTGGTGCTCGAGCGCACGCGGGCGCTGGAGGAGAGCGAGGCGGAGCGCCGCCAGGCCGAGGCCGCGCTGCTCCAGGCGCAGAAGATGGAGGCGGTGGGCAAGCTCACGGGCGGCGTGGCGCACGACTTCAACAACCTGCTCCAGGTGGTGAGCGGCAACCTGCAACTGCTCCAGCGCGACACGGTGGGAGACACGCGCGCGCAGCGGCGCCTGGAGACGGCGCTGGGCGCGGTGGAGCGCGGGGCGCGGCTGGCCTCCCAGTTGCTCGCGTTCGCCCGCAGGCAGCCGCTGGCGCCCACGGCGCTCAACCTGGGCCGGCTGGTGCGCGACATGGACGACCTGCTCCGCCGCGCGCTGGGCGAGGACGTGGAGGTGGAGACGGTCATCGCGGGCGGGCTGTGGAACACGTCCGTGGACCGCAACCAGCTGGAGAACGTCATCCTCAACCTGGCCATCAACGCGCGCGACGCCATGGACGGCCGGGGCAAGCTGACCATCGAAGCGGGCAACGCGATGCTGGATGACCACTACGCGATGCTGCACCCGGAGGTGACGGCGGGGCAGTACGTGCTGCTGGCCATCTCCGACACGGGTTCGGGCATGACGCCGGCGGTGATGGAGCGCGCGTTCGAACCGTTCTTCACCACGAAGCCGGAAGGGCGCGGCACGGGCCTGGGGCTGAGCATGGTGTACGGCTTCGTGAAGCAGTCCGGCGGCCACGTGAAGATCTACAGCGAGCTGGGGCACGGCACCTCCATCAAGATCTACCTGCCGCGCACCTTCCAGGCGGCGGTGCAGCCGGCGGAGAGCGGCCCGGGACAGGTGGAGGGCGGCACGGAGACCATCCTCGTCGTGGAGGACGACCCGGCGGTGCGGGCCACGGTGGTGGAGGTGCTCACGGAGCTGGGCTACCGCGTGCTCAAGGCCCACGACGGCCAGAGCGCGCTCGCGGTCATCCAGAGCGGCCTGCCGGTGGACCTGCTCTTCACCGACGTGGTGATGCCGGGGCCGGTGAGGAGCCCGGAGCTGGCGCGGCAGGCGAAGGCGCACCTGCCGGACCTGGAGGTGCTCTTCACGTCCGGCTACACGGAGAACGCCATCGTGCACGGCGGCCGGCTGGACCCGGGCGTGAGCCTCCTGTCCAAGCCGTACCGGCGCGAGGACCTGGCGCGGAAGATCCGCGCGATGCTGCGCGGGCGCGAACAGCGGATGGCGGCGAAGCCCATCCGCCCGCCCGTGCCCCCGGAGCCGCAGGCGAAGGGCACGCTGCGCATCCTGCTGGTGGAGGATGACGCGGACATCCGCGAGTCCGCGTCGGAGTTGATGTCGGACCTGGGGCACACCGTGCGCGCGGTGGAGAGCGCGGAGGCGGCGAGCGAGCTGCTGGCGAAGGAGCCCTTCGACCTGCTCTTCACGGACGTGACGCTGCCGGGAAAATCCGGCGTGTTGCTGGCGCGCGAGGCCGTGGGGCGCTATCCCGCCCTGCGCATCATCATCGCGTCGGGGGATTCGCGCGCGGTGGCGGCGGAGGATGGCAAGGTGCTGGAGCGTGTGGTGTTGCTGCCCAAGCCGTATGACCTGAACCAGATGGAGCGCGCGTTGGAGCAAGCCGCCATGGATGCTGGCCCTGCCGCCCGGACGCGGCCCGCGTGACGGACGCACGGGGCCTGAAGGGCGAGACCATCTACGTATCCACGCTCCCGGGCGTGGAGCCCGCGCTGGAGGCGGAGGCGCGCGAGCGGGGGCTGTCGTTCCGGCGCGCGGAGGGCGGCATCGAGTGCGAGGGCCCGCCCGGCCTGCACCAGACGGCGAACCTGCACCTGCGCACCGCGAGCCGCGTGCTGCTGCGCCTGGGCACCTTCATGGCGCCCACGGCGGACGCGCTGGTGCAGGGGCTGCAAGCGCTGCCCATGGCGGACGTCTGGGACGGCAAGGTGCCGCTGCGGCTGTCGGTGACCCTGCACCGCTCCGTGGCCCCGGGGCCGGCCGTGGTGCTGGAGTCCGCGTCCGTGGCCTGGGATCCGTGCGAGGTGACGGTCGCGGGACACCTGGACGAGGAGGGCGGGGGGCCGGAGCTCACGCTGCTGGTGCGCGGCGAAGGAGAGCGCTGGACGGTGAGCGTGGACACGTCCGGAGCGCCCCTGTACCAGCGCGGCTACCGGCAGGAGGTGGGGCGCGCGCCCCTGCGCGAGACGCTGGCCTCGGGCATCCTGCGGCTCGCGGGCTACGCGGGGGACGTGCCGCTGGTGGATCCGATGTGCGGCTCGGGCACGTTCCTGGTGGAGGGCGCGTGGCTGTCCCAGCGCCGGCCGCCGGGCCTGCTGCGCACGTTCGCGTTCCAGTCCTTCCCGTCCTTCGACCAGGCGGTCTGGGCACGCCGCCGCGCGGAGGCGGAAGGCGAGGCGCTGGCGGAGCCTCGCGCGCCCATGCGCGGGTACGACCTCAACGCGGGCGCGCTGGGCACGGCGCGGCGCAACGCCAGGCGCGCGGGCGTGACGCTCACGCTGGAGCGGCATGACCTGCGCACGCTGAAGGCCCCTCCGGACGCCCCCGGGCTGGTGGTGGCCAACCCGCCCTACGGCAAGCGCGTGGGCGAGGCGGAGGACCTGCCGGACCTCTACCGCGCGCTGGGCGCGACGTTGAACGGCGCGTTCCGCGAATGGCGCAAGGCGCTCATCGTCCCCGAGGAGCCGAAGCTGGTGGCGACGCTGGGGCTGAAGGGCGCGCGGCAGCTCCCCGTGAAGAACGGCGGGCTGCGCTGTCTGTTGGTGCTGGCGGGCCCGTCCTAGCTAGAGCGGCAGCACCAGCTCGAAGCGCGCGCCGCCCTCGGGACGCGCGCCCGCGCGCACCCTGCCTCCGTGCGCCAGCACCACGCGCCGCACGATGGCCAGGCCCAGCCCGCGGCCGTTGGCCCGCGTGAGGAAGAAGGGCTCGAAGACGCGCTGCGGATCCAATCCGGCGATGCCCGGGCCCTCGTCCTCCACGCTCAGCGACACGCCGTCCGGCACGCGGCGTATCTCCACGCGCACCGTGCCCCCGGGCGGCGAGGCCTGGATGGCGTTGCGCATCAGGTGCGTGACGGCCAGCTGCAACAGCGTCTCGTCGCCGGGCAGGTCCGGCACGTCCGGCGCCTCGTCGAACGCCACGCGGGGCCTGGGCAGCTCCTCGCGGCCGAGGAGCAGCTGCCCGAGCGCGCGGTGCACCAGTTCGCCCAGCGAGACGGGACGCGGCCGGGGCTCCAGCGGGCGCACCGCGTCCAGCAGGTCGCGCACGATGTCCTCCAGCCGGATGGCCTCCTCCTCCAGCATCTCCACCGCGGAGGCGCCCGCGGGCCCCAGGCGGGGTTCACGCTTGAGCACCGCCACGGTGTTGAGGATGGCGCCCAGGGGATTGCGCACCTCGTGGGCCACGACGCCCGCCGCCTCGCCCAGCACCGTCAGCCGCTCGCTGGCGATGAGCTCGCTCTGCAGGCGGGACACCTCCGCGAGCCGCGCATCCGCCGCACGGTGGTGCCGCACGTTCTCCAGCGCGCCACCAATGAGCTGCGCGAACAGCTCCAGCGCCCCCGCGTTCGCGGGCGTCAGCGTGGTGGACTGCACCGCCAGCACGCCGAAGGGCTCGTCCCCCACGAAGATGGGCGCGTCCAGCGCGCGCGAGCCCGGCGGGTAGATGCGCTGGATGTTGGCCGCCACCTCCGGCAGGTGCAGCCGCCGCACCATGCTGAACGCGTCCGGATGGAACGCCGCCCGGCGGCTCGTGAGCACCTCCTCCAGGTGCGGCATCCCCGAACGGTGGAAGCGCACCTCGTGCACGTCCTGCCCGTACAGCCGCGCCGCCCCGGCCACGCTCTCCGCCTCCTGGCGCATGGGCCCGTGGCGCAGGTAGTCGCCCTCCAGCAACATCACGGAGACGTAGAAGCCCTGCCGGTGCACCGCGTCCACCGCCAGCTCCAGCACCGCGCTTTCGTCGCGGCAGCGCAAGAGCTCCGCCGCGGTGGACACCAGCATGGTGGACAGCCTGCGCACCGCGTCCCCGCCCTCCGCGTCCAGCAGCAGCACGAGCTGCTCCTCCGGCACGCGGCCCGGCGCGGTGACGGGGGAGAGCAGGTGCTGGCGTCCGTCCGCGTCGCGCACGCGCACCCACGCGGGCTGCACCGGCGTGGGCTGCTCGCCGCGCGCCAGCGCTTCGCACAGGGGTTCCACCCACGCGCGCTCCTCTGGACCGAAGCGGGCGGTGAGCTCCAGCAGCGACGGCAGCTCGTCGTCGCGCAGGCCCAGCAGCTTCCGCAGCGCGGCGTTGGTGAAGATCAGCCGGTCGCCCCGGATCACGAACAGGGGCACCGGCAGCGCGGGCAGCAGGCCGTCCAGTGTGCCGGGCGGAATGGGGTCGCTCATCGTCGCACCTTCCTCGTCATCCACCGTGCGACGCCGTCCGCTCCCCTGACCGCACGCCCCTTCGTTCCAGGTGGACGGGAGCCCGGAGGCAATCGCCGCGCGGGTGCGCCGTAAGGAAGGGTGAAGGCGTTGATCACTGGAGAAGACACCATGAACTTCGCGAACGAGTTGGACCGCAGGGACCTGGAATTGAAGTCCGTCATGGCCGTGTGGGTGGCCTTCGTGGCGATGAGCGCGGTCTTCCTGGGCCAGTTGCTCTAGTCCGGGCGGAAGCACACGGTCCGCCCGGGAGCCCGGCCTGCAACCTATCAGGGCTTCTTGGGGCGGCGGACGTACTGCTGGATGAAGTCCCGCTCCTCCGCGCGCAATGAGCTGAGGCGCAACCCGTAGCCCCGGGGGTTCTTCCCGTCCTCCAGGGAGTTCTCCCAGATGACGGAGCTGCGCAGGGTCATCACCCGCTCCGGATCATCGAAGCGCAACGTCAGCTCCACCTGCGTCCCCAACCGCAGCGGCCGGTCGGTGCCGATGAACAGGCCCCCCGACGACAGGTTGATGATGCGGTGGTCGGTGAAGATGCCCGTGTTCTTCATCGTCACCTTCACGTCCGCGTGGAGCCGGTCATCCGACCGGCGCTCCAGGCCCACGAACTCGGCGCTCGAATACGAGGGCGTGGGGGCGGCGGCCACGGGGCGCCGGACGGGCGCGGGCGGAGGCGGCGCGGGAGCTGGCGCGGGCGGAGGCGGCGCCACGGGCCGCGCCGTGGGCGTCATCACCGGCGGAGGCCGGGGCGGCGCGGGCGGAGGCACGGGCCGCGTCATGGAGCCCGGCACGGGCGTCGGTGGAATGGCGGCGGCCGGCGGTCGCGTCAGGCTGCCCGGAACCGGCGTCGGTGGAATGACGACGGGCGGCGGCCGCGTCAGGCTGCCCGGAACCGGCGTCGGTGGAATGGCGGCGGCCTGCGGACGCGTCAGGGAGCCTGGAACGGGCGTCGGTGGAATGACGACGGGCGGCGGCCGTGCGGCCACTGGCGAGCCACTCATGGGCAGCGGCGCGGCGGGCAGCGCGCCGCTCATGTCCAGCCGGGGCGGCGGGGCCGCGGGCGGATGCAGCGCGCCCTGGAGGAAGAGCGTCTCCGCCTCGCGGATCCGCCGCGAGAGGAAGTCGAAGATTTCAACGGAGACCTTGCGCAGCTCCGGATGCAGATCCGGCGACAGGTGCTCCGGTGAGAAGCGCTTCGCCATGCGGAAGAAGGCGAGGCGGAACTCGTCGAGCGACGCCTGCGGCTTGAGCCCGAACACCTCGTGCGGCGGCAGGTGCAGCAGGCCGCGCAGCTGGCTGCGCAGGCGCTCTGCCTGCTGGCTCTCCAGGGTGGACGTGGGCGCCGCGGTGGTGAACAGGTCGCGCACCTCCGGGAGGTCCTGGAGCGCGATCCAGTTCGTTCCGTCGCGCGACGCGCGCACGGCCGTCTTCAGGCGACCCGAGGCGATGAGGTCGCGGAATGCTTGCAGCTGGAGGGGGCCCAGCACGCGGCCGAGCGAGTCTCCCACCCAGTAACCGACAGCGGATGACGACACGGGGACCTCGAGGAATCAGGACGCGAGCGCTTGGCGCACGGCGGCGGCGATCTCCAGGGGATGGAAGGGTTTGCCCACGAAGCCCATGGCCCCCGCGGCGATGGCCTGCTCCACCACCGGCTCCGCGTCCATGCTGCTGATGACCAGCACGCGCGTGTCCGGCGACACGCTCTTGATGGCACCCAGCACCTCCAGCCCGCTCTTCTTCGGCATGAAGAGGTCCAGGAACATCACCGCCGGCTGCTCCTTCTCCGCCAGCGCCAGCCCTTCTTCCCCGTCCGCGGCCTCCAGCAGCCGCAGGTCGATACCCGTGTCCGCGATGACGTCCTTGAGGATGCGACGCACGAAGCTGTCGTCATCCACCAACAGCAGGGTCGGTAGTCCAGGCATGGGCGGCAGGATACATAAGACGCGCGACGTTTGGGCGCGCGCATCCCACGTGCCTGCTCGCCTTTTGAGTTAAGGGGTGGGCATGTCCACCGACCCCGCGCTGTCCCATTTCGAGTCCCACAAGGCCGCGTACCTGGAGGACCTCAAGGCCCTCGTACGCATACCCAGTGTGTCCTTTCCCGGATTCGACGCGGCCCTCGTGCGCAAGAGCGCGGAGGCCACCGCGGCCCTCCTGAAGGACCGTGGTTTTGAAAACGTGCAGCTGCTCGAAATTGAAGGCGCGCACCCGTATGTCTATGGCGAGGTGCTCAAGGCGCCGGGCCGCCCCACGCTTCTCCTCTACGCGCACCACGACGTGCAGCCCGCGGGAGACGAAACCGCGTGGAAGAGCCCGCCCTTCGAGCCGGAGCTGCGCGACGGCCGCCTGTACGGACGCGGCGCGGCGGACGACAAGGCCGGCATCGTCGTGCACACCTCCGCCGTGGACGCGTGGCTCAAGAGCACGGGCCAACTCCCACTCAACGTGAAGGTCATCATCGAGGGTGAGGAGGAGGCAGGCAGTGACCACCTGGGTGCATTTCTCCAGAAGCACGCGAAGTTGGTAGCGGCGGACGCCATCGTGTTGACGGACACGACGAACTTCGACACGGGGCTGCCGTCCATCACCACGGCGCTGCGCGGGCTGGTGACGGTGGACGTGGAGGTGCGGGGACTTCAGCAGGCGGTGCACTCCGGCATGTGGGGCGGGCCCATTCCGGATCCGGCGATGGCGCTGTGCCGGATGCTGGCGTCGCTGACGCACGCGGATGGCTCCATCGCGATTGAAGGCGTGATGGAGCAGGTGAAGCCGCTGACGGCCGCGGAGCGCCAGAGCATCCAGGCGCTGCCCGGTGACGAGGCCACGTTCCGCGAGCAGGCGGGCATCCGCGAAGGCGTTCAGCTGTTGGGCGGCGGCCGTCACCCGTGGGAGACGAACTGGCGCCAGCCGAGCCTGGCCATCAACGCCATCCAGGCCAGCAGCCGCAAGGACGCGCGCAATATCATCGTGGAGTCCGCGTGGGCGCGCGTGGGCATCCGCGTGGTGCCGGACATGGATCCGGAGGACGTGCAGCGCCGGCTGGTGGCGCACCTGAAGAAGGTGTGCCCGTGGGGCCTGGAGCTGGAGATCCGCGAGGACCAGGCGTCCGGCTGGTGGTACACGGATTCGTCGCACCCGGCCTTCCAGGCGGCGTTCCGCGCGCTGGAGAAGGGCTACGCGAAGAAGCCGGTCACCATCGGGTGCGGTGGATCCATCCCGTTCGTGGAGCCGTTCGCGAAGGAGCTGGGCGGGGTGCCCGCGCTGCTCATCGGCGTGGAGGATCCGTACACGTATGCCCACTCGGAGAACGAGAGCCTGCACCTGGGTGACTGGGAGAAGGCCATCCGCTCCGCCATCCACCTCTACGAGGAGCTGGCGAAGTCGCTGACCCCTCGCGGCTGAGCGCGGAATG
Organism: Corallococcus carmarthensis; assembly: GCF_003611695.1. Taxonomy (GTDB): domain Bacteria; phylum Myxococcota; class Myxococcia; order Myxococcales; family Myxococcaceae; genus Corallococcus; species Corallococcus carmarthensis. The sequence continues at coordinate 26,909 of NZ_RAWE01000042.1, forward strand.
GGGTGGAGTGCGTGCCCCATGAACGCACTCCGTCCCGCCTGGAGCGTCCTCGCCGTCCTGTCCTGTGTCCTGTCCTCCACGGGGGCCCTGGGGGCGGAAGCGCCCTGGGCCGTCGTGCTGGGGCAGGACGCGATGGCGCCCGCGCTGTCCACGAAGCTGGCCGCGCTGAAGAAGGACCGCGCGTTCGCGTGGGTGAAGCCGGCGAAGGGCTTCCCCAAGGTGATGGCCGCCAAGGCGCTTCCGGGGCTCCCCGCGGAGCAGCAGTTCGCGGTGCTGGGCGTGTGCGGCACGAAGGAGGAGGCCGAAGGCGCGGTGGCCCTGGTGCGGCCCTGGGCCCAGGACGCGTCCGTGCAGCAGCTGACCGGCACCGCCGCGCTGTCGTGCCCCACGCCCAACGCGCTGAAGTCGCCGCTCAAGGCGGACGCGAAGGCGCAGGCCACGCATCCGTTCCCGGACGCGCCGGGGCTGGTGCTCACCGAGCACCGGTTGAACCCGCGCACGGTGATGGAGTGCAAGTCCTCGGACCTGCTGCTGCGCGTGGCTCAGGGGCCGGCCGTGCTGGCGGAGGTCCTGATGAAGGGGCGGTGCGTGGGACCGTGCACGCCGGAGGCGCAGGCCCAGGCGAAGGAGCGCGTCCTGGCGCTTCAGGCCCAGGCGAAGCAGGGCAGCACGACGGCGGAGCTGCTCCTCAAGGACAGCGCCACGAGCTGCATGGCCCGGGATGCACACGTGAAGAAGGTGCTGACCGACCTGGGGATGCCCATGGCGGTGGTGGCCATCGGCTCGCCCATCGTGAGCCAGAAGAAGCCGGACGGCGTCCTGATGGCGCCGGGCTGCGGGAAGCTGGTGGAGTCGCCCTATCTGACGGAGCCCGGGTCGGGCGACCTGACGCTGATGGAGGTCGTGGCGGATCAGCCGGGACCGGAGGCGTGGAGGCGCTTCAACGTCTCCACGGCGGGCCAGCACATGGCCCACCTCGCGTGGAACGCCCGCAAGTGCGAGTGGGAGCAGGACGACGCGGAGCCCGAAGGCCAGGACATGTGAGGTCCCGGCCCGCGCTCGCGTGTTCTACAGGCCGCGGAAGCGGTCCGTGGCCTCGATGAGGGCGGACGTGTTGCCGGGCTCGTTGGCGGAGTGGCCCGCGTCCGGCACCAGCACGAACTGGGCTTCCGGCCACGCGCGGTGCAGGGCCCACGCGCTCTCCGGCGGACACACGACGTCGTAGCGGCCCTGCACGATGACGGCGGGGATGTGGCGGATGCGGTGCACGTCGTCCAGCAGCTGGGTGTCGCTGCGCATCCAGCCCTTGTTGACGAAGTAGTGGCACTCGATGCGCGCGAAGGCGATGGCGAAGGCGTCGCCCGCGTTGCGCGCGACGAGCTCCGCGTTGGGGTACAGGCAGCTCGTGCGGCCCTCCCACATGCTCCACGCCTTCGCGGCCTCCTGCTGCGTGTGCTTGTCGTCGCCCATCAGCCGCTTCGCGTACGCGTGGAGCAGGTCGCCGCGCTCCTCCTCCGGGATGGGCGCGAGGTAGTGCTCCCACGCATCCGGGAACATGGCGTCCGCGCCGCGCTGGTAGAACCAGTCGATCTCCTGCTTGCGCAACAGGAAGATGCCGCGCAGCACCAGCTCCGTGACGCGCTCCGGGTGAGCCTCCGCGTACGCGAGCGACAGGGTGCTGCCCCATGAGCCGCCGAAGAGCATCCAGCGCTCCAGGCCCAGGTGCTCGCGCAGCCGCTCCATGTCCGCCACCAGGTCCCAGGTGGTGTTCTCTTCCAGGCTGGCGTGCGGGGTGCTGCGGCCACAGCCGCGCTGATCAAACAGGATGATGCGGTACACGCTGGGGTCGAAGAAGCGGCGCTGCTTCGGGTCGGTGCCGCCGCCCGGGCCGCCGTGCACGAACACCACGGGCTTGCCCTTCGGATTGCCGCTCTCCTCGAAGTACAGCGAGTGGCCACCGGTGACCTTCAGTTGGCCGGTGCGGTAGGGCTCGAGGGGGGGATAGAGCGTACGCAGCGGCGTGGTTGCGGGCACGGGGTTCCTTCCTTGGGAATGAGGGGCCGCGCAACCTAACAACAGGTGGCGCCCACGGTGCGAGCCGTTCAGGAAAACCACGTCAGCCTGGCGACGACCCTCGGCCGCCAGGCCTCGCCCGCTTCAGGGCTTCGCGGGCGGGACGGGCGCCGCGGGCTCGCGCGGGGCTTCCGGCGGCTTGGGCGCGGGAGGCACGCCGCGTCCGGCCTGGGCCACCATGCGCACCTCGGCGTTCTCACCGAGCGCGAAGCCGTCGCCCTTCGTCTCCAGGTCCGTCGCCTCGATGACGTCGCCGCGCTGGAGGTGGAAGAACTTCTCGTTCTTCTCCGAGCGGTGGCGCTCCTGCATCGCCAGGCCCACGCGCCCCTCCGGTCCGCAGCCGATGTAGCGCTGGCGGCCCTTGCCCTCCAGCGACTCGCTGACGATGCGGAACAGGCGGCCCGGCGGCGGCTCCGGCCAGGGCTCGCCCTTGGGCGCCACCAGCAGGTAGCTCATCTTGAGCGACTCCTTGTGGAAGCCCGCCACGCGCGCCAGCTCCTCCACCACACGAGGCATGGGCCACGCGCGCTCGGCGTGGCACCAGTCCGTCTCCTTCACCAGCGCGGGGCACGCGCCCCGGTACATGCACGGCGCGCGGATGGCGTAGCCGCGCTCCACCAGCAGGTCGCGCACCTTGAGCAGGTTGCGGCTCGTCTCACGCAGCGCGGGCTCCATCACCAGCAGGCTGCCGCCCTTCTTCACCTTGGTGAGCACCGACTCCAGCAGCGCCGCGCGCGGCTTGAGCGCTTCGTCCGTCGCGCCGTACAGCTCGTTGACGACGTGCCCCATCGTGATGAGGTCGTACTGGCCTTCCGGCAGCGTGGCGTTCTTCTTCAGCGGATCCCACTCGCGCGTGGCCAGGGCCTCGCCGGCCTCCGTGGCCAGCTCGCGCGCCAGGTTCAGCGCGGGCTTGCTGCGGTCCGCCGCGGTGACCTCACTGGCGCCCGCGTCCATGGCCGCGAAGGCCACCGGGCCCGGCCCGCTGCCCAGGTCCAGCACGTGGCGGGGACGGTTCGGCAGCTCGCCCAGCACCTGGCGCGCCTGGGCGTAGGACACCGGCCAGTAGAAGAGGAGGTACGCACCCAAGAGGCGCGGGTCGTCCATGTACCGGGCGCCGGCCAGCTGCCGCTCCCGGGTGAGGCCGAGCGACAGCTGCTTCACGCCCGCGCCCACCTCCTTGACCTCCTGCGGCGTGAGGCGTCCTTCCGGCCCGTCCTCCCGGCCCCGGGACGCGCGCCACACGGAGATGAGCCGGGGCAGCCATCGCTCCAGGTCCTTGCTGTATGCGTTGCTCATCGTTGCCTTCACATCAGGGGTCGCCACCCGGAGGCGACCGCGTTAAACCCATCCCGCCATGATTTCCGTCCGCGGACTGCGCAAGCACTATCAGGTCCACAAACGCCCGCCTGGCCTGAAGGCGGCCCTGCGCTCGCTCGTCCACCGCGACTACACGACCGTCAAGGCCGTGGACGGCATCTCCTTCGACATCCAGCCCGGAGAGCGCGTGGGCTTCCTGGGCCCCAACGGCGCGGGCAAGACGACGACGCTCAAGGTGCTCGCCGGCCTGCTCCACCCGTCCGAAGGGGAAGTCACCGTGGACGGCCACGTGCCCCGGCTGCGCGAAGAGGCGTTCCTCAAGAAGATCATGCTGGTGATGGGGCAGAAGCAGCAGCTCCTGTGGGACCTGCCGCCGTCGGAGACGTTCGAACTCAACCGCGCCATCTACGACGTGCCCCGCCTCCAGTACAAGCAGACGCTGGACGAACTGGTGTCGCTGCTGGAGCTGGAGGACCTCATCGGCAAGCCCACCCGGCAGCTCAGCCTGGGGGAACGGATGAAGTGCGAGCTGGCCGCGGCCCTCATCCACCGCCCCCGGGTGCTCTTCCTGGACGAGCCCACCATCGGCCTGGACGTGTCCATGCAGGTGACGATGCGCGCGTTCATCAAGGCATACAACGAGAAGACGGGCGCCACGCTCATCCTGACCAGCCACTACATGGACGACGTGGCTGCGCTCTGTCCGCGCGTCATCGTCATCGACAAGGGGCAGCTGTCCTACGACGGCAGCCTGGAGGCGCTGGTGCAGCGCGTGCGCCCGGAGAAGCGCGTGGTGCTGCGGCTGGGCCAGCCGGTGGACCCGGGCCTGCTGACGCCGCTGGGCAAGGTGGTGTCGCACGAGCCGGGTTCAGCGGTGCTCCAGGTCCAGCAGGACGCGGTGAACGCCACGGTGGGCCGCGCGCTGTCCACGCTGCCGGTGACGGACCTGACGGTGGAGAACGCGCCCCTGGAAGAGGTGATGAGCGAGCTGTTCCAGGAGGGCAAGGCGCGCCGGGCGGAGGCCGCCCGGGAGGCGGTGACGGCGTGAGCCTGCGCACGTCACTCAAGGCGCTGCCCACGATGCTGCGCATCGGCTTCTCCGAGGCGGTAGCCTACCGCGCGGAGATGATCATCTGGGTGCTGGCCACCACCATGCCGCTCATCATGCTGGCGCTGTGGTCGGCGGTGGCGCGCGGCGGGCCGGTGGGCCGCTTCGGGCAGGCGGAGTTCACGGGCTACTTCCTCGCGGCCTTCTGCGTGCGGCAGCTCACCAGCTCCTGGGTGGCGTGGCTGCTCAGCTACGAGGTGAAGCAGGGCACGCTGGCGATGCGGCTCCTGCGGCCCATCTCCCCGCTGCTGTCGTACGCGACGGAGGTGCTGGCGGGCATCCCGCTGCGCGTCGCCGTGGTGCTGCCCGTGCTGGGCATCAGCCTGTGGGCGGCGGGCGCCGAGCGGGCGGTGCCCACGTCGCTGGGAGGCTGGGGGCTGTTCGCGCTGGGCATCGTGGGCGCGTGGCTCATCACGTTCTACCTGAACGTGCTGCTGGGCACGCTGAGCCTGTACCTGGAGAGCAGCCAGAAGCTGATGGAAGTCTACATGGTGCTGTTCTTCGTCTGCTCCGGGTACATGTTCCCGGTGGAGTTCTTCCCGCCCGGCGTGCGCACGGTCATGGAGTGGCTGCCGTTCCGCTACCAGATGGGCCTGCCGGTGGAGCTGATGACGGGCGCGCACGCGGCGAAGGAGGCGTGGTCGCTGCTGGCGGCGCAGTGGACGTGGGTGGCGGGCCTGGGCGTGGTGTCCATGGCTGTCTGGCGGCGGGGCCTGGCGCGCTTCGCGGCGTTCGGAGGGTAGGGTGGTGAACGCGAAGCGCTACCTGCGCCTCCTGGGCGTGCAAGTGAAGGCCTCCGGGCTGCTGGCGTTGCAGTACCGCGCGGACTTCCTGGCGGAGGGGCTCACGTCGCTGGCGTGGACCTTCACCGCGCTGGCGCCGCTGTTCGTCGTCTTCAACGCGCGGCCCAGCATCGAGGGGTGGACGTTCCAGGAGTCGCTGCTCGTGGTGGGCTGGTTCACGCTGCTCCAGGGCGTGCTGGAGGGCGCCATCAGCCCCAGCCTCACGGGCATGGTGGAGCACATCCGCAAGGGCACGCTGGACTTCGTGCTGCTCAAGCCCGCGGACGCGCAGTTCCTGGTGTCCACGCAGCGCTTCCTGCCGTGGCGCGCGGTGAACGTGCTGTCCGGCGTGGGGCTGTTCGTCTACGCGTTCGTATCGCTGGGGCGCTGGCCGTCGCTGCCGGGCATCTTCGCGTCGCTCTTGTTGCTGGCGACGAGCATGCTCATCCTCTACTCGATGTGGATCCTCGTGGTGAGCGCGGCCTTCTTCGTGGTGAAGGTGGACAACCTCACGTACCTGTTCACGTCCATCTTCGACGCGGCCCGGTGGCCGTCCTCGGTGTTCCGGGGTTCGCTGGCGTGGGTGTTCACGTTCATCATCCCGCTGGCGCTGATGACCACCTTCCCCGCGCTCGCCCTGCTGGGCCGGCTGCCGTGGACGTGGCTGGTGGGCGCGGTGGTGGGCTCGGTGGCGTTCGCGGCGGTGGCCCGGTGGGTGTGGTTGATGTCCATCCGCCACTACACGTCCGCGAGCAGCTGAAGCCTCAGGGCCGCCGGGGCGCCTGCCGGGCCCACTCCGCGCGCACCAGGTGCGGCAGGAGCCTGGCGTAGGCATGGCCGGGGTAGCGCTCTTTCAGCTTCGCCTCCACCGCCGCGAGCGGATCGCTGCTGGGATGCTCCGTGTGGCGTTCGCGAGTGACCTCCTCGCGCACGGCCTGGACATAGGCGGTCTGCGCGTCCAGCAGCTCCGGACCGCCGGGCAGGCCGCGCCCCGGGTGGATCCACTTCGGCTTCAGGGCGCGCAGCTCTTCCAGCCGCTGGAGCCACTCGGTGGTGTCGCCGCCTTCGAACCAGTTGTGCGTGTCGCGGGCCACGAGGTCGCCGGTGAAGAGGTGGCCCTCCCATTCCACGACGACGTGGGCCGCGCTGGAGCCGGCGCCCAAAACGTGGGCCTTCAGCGTGAGGCCGGCCGCGCTCAGCTCACGGGTGCTGTCACCGAAGCTGTCCGCGAGCACGAGCTCCCGGGGATAGCGGCCGTTCCAGTACTGCTTGAAGAGGTCGGGCGCCCACTTCTCGTGGACGGCGGGGATGCGGGCGCGGACCGGGCCCGAGGTGACGACCGGGACTCCCAGCTCCGTGAGGAGGGCCGTGCCGTTGAAGCTCTCCGGGTTCGCGTGGAGGACGATGGCGAGCTTCGCCTCCTTGCCAGTGACGTCCTTCGCGAACTTCAGTTCCTTGCGCAGCGCGGAGGGCAGCAATTGCGTGTCGATGAGGACCAGGCCCTCCGGTCCTTCAATCCAGTACGACGCGGTCTGGAGTGACCACTCGGAGGAGAGGAATCCTCCAATCCGCAGGTCGCCCTGCTCCTGGAGGGAGTGGGAGCGGTAGTGGGTCGGGACCACGGGTTGGGCCGCGCCGCAGCCCCAAAGGACAGTGGCCAGCGCGGCGGCGAGAAACGTTCTCATGCATACCGATTCTACCGGTGGGGTCGGGCTGAGAGGAATTCCGCTGTGGTGTCTTGCCTCTGTTTGGGTTAAGGGGCCGCCCCCCTGCGGCGAAAGCCGCATCCCCCATGAAGTGAAGGACCTTCCCCTCGATGACCCGTATCCGTTTTCACGGCCTGCTGGCCGCGCTCGCGCTTGCGTGCGCTTCAGCCTGTGCCCCCGAAGCACCGTCTTCCATTGACGCTCCCACCAGCTCCGCCGCGCGCCTCGACACGTCCTCCTGGAGCAGCGCCGGCACCATGGCCTCCGTGCGCGTGGACGCCACCGCCACGCTCTTGCGCAATGGCTATGTGCTTGTCGCGGGCGGAGGGACGTCCGCCGCGGAGCTGTATGATCCGCGCACCGGCCGCTGGTTCTCATTGAGCGCCATGGCCACGAGCCGCCAGCGCCACACCGCGACGCTGCTGACCTCCGGCAAGGTGCTGGTGGTGGGCGGCGGCACCTCCGTGCTGGCCGCGGGCGGCGCGGAGCTGTTCGACCCGGACACCAACAGCTGGTCCGCCGTGACGGGACTGGACGTGCCCCGCTCGCAGCACACCGCGACGCTGCTGCCGGATGGCCGGGTGCTGGTGGTGGGCGGCGACAGCGGCGCCGGTAATGCGCTGGCCACTTCTCTCCTGTTCACCCCCGCGACCAACACGTGGGCAGTCACCGGGCGGATGGTCGCGGCCCGCCTGGGCCACTCGGCGACGCTGCTGCCGGATGGTCAGGTGCTGGTGGTGGGCGGCCGGGACAGCGCCAACGGGAACGTGCTCGCGACGGCGGAGCGTTATGACCCCATGACGGGCGAGTGGACGGCGGTGGGCAACATGACCACGCAGCGCAACGGGCACACGGCGACGCTGCTCCTGTCCGGACAGGTGCTGGTGTCAGGCGGCTTCTCGGGCAGCCTCGCCACGGACACCACGGAGCTGTTCGACCCGGGCACCGGCACCTGGACGTCCCAGGGTTTGTTGCCGTTCCTTTGCGTCTTCCACACCGCGACGCTGCTCACCTCCGGGCAGGTGCTGGTGACGGGGGGATCCACGGGCGGACAGCCGTACCTGGACCGCGCCGCGCTCTACAGTCCGGCCACCGGCGTCTGGACGGAGACGGCGGCCATGGCCACGCGCCGCATCAGCCACGCCGCCGCGCTGCTGCCTTCGGGCGACGTGCTCGTGCTGGGCGGCGTGCCCCAGGCGGGCTCGCGCAATGCGTCCGCGGAGCGCTACCGGCCGTCCCTCCTGCCGTGGAGCCCGGCCGCGAGCCTCGTCACCGCGCGCTCGCAGCTCAGCGCCACCCGGCTGAACACGGGCGACGTGCTGGTGGCGGGCGGTGCGTCCTCCTCCGGGACCGCGCTGTCGAGCGCGGTGCTGTACGACGAGGTGACGAACACCTGGCGGGACACCGCCGCGCTGGGCACCGCGCGCTTCCTGCACGGCGCCACGACGCTGACGGACGGCCGCGTGCTGGTGAGCGGCGGGCAGCAGGATGCCTCCACCTGGCTGTCCGCCACGGAGGTGTACGCGCCCGCCACGGGGACCTGGACGCCGGTGGGCGCCTTGGGGACGGGGCGGTCCCGTCACACCGCGACGGTGCTGAGCTCCGGCAAGGTGCTGGTGACGGGCGGCGCGTCGGGCGCGAGCACCTCCGCCACGCTCGCGAGCGCGGAGCTGTTCAATCCGGCCACGGGCACCTGGAGCCCCACGGGCGCCATGGGGCACGCGCGCACGTACCACGCGGCGGTGCCGCTGCCTTCGGGCGAGGTGCTGGTGATGGGCGGCAGCTCCACCGGGACGGACGCCGTCACCACGAGCGCGGAGCTGTATGACCCGGCCACGGGCACGTGGCGGCCCACGGCGTCCATGGCGGTGGCGCGCTACGGCCACATCGCGGTGCCGCTGGGCAATGGCAGCCAGGTGCTGGTGGCGGGCGGCTGGGGCGTGGATGGACCGCTGCGCTCGGCGGAGCTCTACGACGTGGCGCGCGGCACCTGGAAGACCGTGGCGTCCATGAACATGCCGCGCTACCTGGCGCACGCCACGGTGCTGTCCACGGGCCGCGTGCTGGTGGTGACGGGAGAGGGCGGCACGGGGCTGGGCGTGCTCGATTCGGCGGAGGTGTATGACGCCGCGATGAACGCGTGGACGTCCGCGGGCATCCTGTCCACGCGCAACACGCACCACGGGCTGGCCCTGCTGCCTTCCGGGCGCGTGCTCGTCGCGGGCGGCAGCGGAAGCGGCGGCGCGCGCGTGGCCGCCGACCTGTACTCACCAGCGCCTTGAGCCCCTGAGCCGGCGACCGGCACGGGACGGGCCCATGCACCGCCTGCCCCGTGTCGCGCCGTCCGGCTCCGGACTCAGGCCCCCGCGTGCGGCGCTTCGTGCCCCGCGTCTTCGCGGGCGTAGTACGCGAGGCATTCATCCTCGCGCCCGCGCACCACGCGTCTGCCATTGAGCGGCCCGGCGTGGGCGGTCACCACGGTGTACTGGCCTTCGACGTCGTCCTGGTCGAAGTAGATGACCACCCAGTCGTCCGTGGCCTCCTGCTGGTGCGCCAGCGCCGTGTTGGAGAACAGCGCGCGGAAGTTCCAGTCGTTCACGTGCTCGCGCATCACCGGCAGCCACGCCTCGCCGGATGGGTTGAAGCGCTTGGGTGCGATGCGGCGCAGTTCTCCTGCGTCCGCCCTCCGCCGGTAGTCCGCGTCCACCCGCAGCAGCAGCGCCACCGAAGGCCGCGGCCCGTCCTCGCCCCCGTGCGTTCGCGCCCGCTCGCGCTCCCGCCGGTTGCGCCCCAGCCGTGCCGCCAGCACCTCGCGCACCTGCTCCGCGCGCCGGGGCCCGAAGCCCTCCACCCGCTCCAGGCGCCCGTCATGCGCGGCCAGCTCCAGCGCCTCCAGCGTCGTGATGTCCAGCGCCGCGTGGATGCGCTTCGCCAGCTCCTCGCCAATGCCGGGCACGCTGGCGAGCAGGCCCTCGGGGGATGATTCACCCTCCAGCCGCTCGAGCAGCGCCATCCTTCCCGTGCGCACCAGCTCCGCGACCGCCGCCGCGATGCTCTTGCCCACGCCGGGCAGCTCCCTCAAGCCCGCCTCGCCCTCCGCCACCAGCACCTGCGCCACGGAGTCCGGCCAGTTCGCGATGGTCGCCGCCGCCTTGCGGTAGGCCCCCACGCGGAAGGGCATCGCGTCCTGCGTGTCCAGCAGGTCCGCCACCCGTTCCAGCGCGTCCGCGATGTCGATGTTGCTCTTCCATTCGACGCCCATGATACCTGGAAGGTAGGGGCTCCCCGGGAGGACGGCCACCCCGTGGGCCGACACCCGCGCACATGGCGTCACGCGCGGAGAAAAATTCCCCGCCCCGCAACCACGCCGCGCCCGCCGGGTTGGAATGGACAGCAGGCAGTCACGCGAACCTTTCGACCTGGAGAATGACGATGCGCTGGAACAAGACGTTGGCGGTGGGTGCGGCCCTGGTGCTTTCGACGGCGTGCGGCGGGGTGGATGATCAGGAGGCCGTGGAGTCCCTGCCGGACTTCGCGGGCACGTCGCTGGAGCTCAACACGGACGCGCCCGCGCAGGACGGCGCCGCGCTCGTGGCCCAGGACCTGATGCAGGTGGAGGCCTCGCTCGACGGCCAGGGCGCCGCGATGCTGGAGGGCGCCCGCATGGAGGTGAAGGCGCTCAACGACGCGCTCCGGCAGGCGCTGGTGCCCCTCGCGGACCTGGTGAAGAAGGCCGCCGCCGAGCAGCCCGGCGACGTGCTGGTGTACGGCCCCGCTGACCGCGCCAACGCCACCTTCAAGCTCGCCATCCGCAAGGGCGTGGGCCAGCGCTACCAGTGGAAGCTGGAGGCCCGTCCGCTGAACAGCACCGACGACGTGGCCTACAAGCTCGTCGCCGCGGGCGCGCTCAAGCGCGACGGCGAGGCGCACCGCGGCCGGGGCACGCTGGTCCTCTCCCTGGACAACCTGAAGGCGGTGGCCCCGTCCTTCGCGGGCCAGGGCAAGCTGATGATGTCGTTCGCCCACTTCGGGCAGGGCAGCAAGTCGCTGGCGTACCGGCTGGCGAACTTCACCCCGAACCCCGCCACGCACGAGGCCGTCACCGGCGCCTTCGTGGGCCACAAGATCCAGGCCACCGGCGTCACCCGCGCGCGCGTGCTCGGCCCGTACAACCTCCCCGGCACCGCGACGTCCGCGAAGGAGAAGGTCCTCTCCTCCGTGCGCCACATCCCCGGCACCGGCGGCCGCGTGGACATCCTCGCGTGGGGCGGCGACATCGCGGCGAACACGTCCTACGTGGGCAGCGCCTGCTGGGACGCGCAGGAGAAGGAGGTCTACCGCGTGCTGCTCCAGTGCTCGGACGCGCGCCGCCCGGCGACCTGCACGGAGGTGGACGGCAGCCGCGTGGGCACCTTCCAGGCCTGCCCCGCGGTGGAGCTGCGCGGCGACGTGACGCCCCCCGAAGGCACCGGCGACGCCGTGACGCCCGAGCCCGGCAACCCCGGCGCGCCGGACGACGTGCCCTCGGACGTCACCGCCGACTTCTAGCCCGGAGCGGACGCCACCACCGCGTCCGCTTCAATCTCCACCAGCATCCGCGGGTCGATGAGCGCCTTCACCTCCACCATGGAGGTGGCGGGGCGGATGGCCGCGAACACCTCGCCGTGCGCGCGGCCCACCTCCTCCCAGCGGGAGATGTCGGTGACGTACATGCGCGTGCGCACCACGTCCTCCAGCCGGGCGCCCACCGCCTCCAGCGCGGAGCGGATGTTGGCCAGCGCCTGGGCGGCCTGCCGGTACGCGTCCCCTTCACCCACGAGCTGGCCGTCCACGCCCGTGGCGGTGGTGCCGGAGACGGACACGAAGGGCCCCACGCGCACCGCCCGCGAGTAGCCCACCCGGGGCTCCCAGGGGGTGCCGGTGGCATGGAGGATGCGCTGCATGGCGTGGCTCCGGTGTGGGCGTGAGGGAGGGGTGCCCCGGAGGGCCGGAGCCCGGCCGGACCTCCAGGCGCTGCTTGCGAAGCTGCAAGGAACGACCGCCCGTGATAGTTGGCCTCGGATCATGGTCAATGAGCTCGAGAGGGAGGTCGCCCGGCGACGGACCTTCGCCATCATCTCCCACCCCGACGCGGGAAAGACAACCCTGACGGAGAAGCTGCTGCTCTACGGCGGCGCCATCCATCTGGCCGGCAGCGTGAAGGCCAAGCGGGCGCGGCGGCACGCGACCAGCGACTGGATGGAGCTGGAGAAGGAGCGCGGCATCTCCGTCACGTCGTCCGTGCTCCAGTTCGTCTACCGCGACCACGCGGTCAACCTGCTGGACACCCCGGGCCACCAGGACTTCTCCGAGGACACCTACCGCACGCTCTCCGCGGCGGACGCGGCGGTGATGCTCATCGACGCGGCGAAGGGCGTCGAGCCGCAGACCAAGAAGCTCTTCAAGGTCTGCCGCATGCGCGGCATCCCCATCTTCACCTTCGTCAACAAGCTGGACCGCTACGGCCGCGAACCGCTGGAGCTGATGAACGAGCTGGAGCAGGTGCTCGGCATCCGCTCGTACCCCATGAACTGGCCCATTGGCATGGGGCCGGAGTTCCGGGGCGTCTACGACCGGCAGGCGCGCGTGGTGCACGTGTTCTCCGCGGAGGGCTCGCACGGCGAGTCGGAAGTGGCGGAGCGCTCGGTGTCCATCGACTCGCCCGAAATCAAATCGGTGCTCACCGACTCGGAGCTGGAGAAGCTCAACGAGGACATCGAGCTGCTCGACATTGGCGGCGATGCCTTCACGCGTGAGAAGTCCGACAGCGGGCAGCTGACGCCCATGTTCTTCGGCAGCGCGATGACGAACTTCGGCGTGCGGCCCTTCCTGGACGCGTTCCTGGACCTGGCGCCCGCGCCCACGTCGCGCCCCACCACGCAGGGCACGCGCGAGCCGACCAACCCCAAGTTCGCGGGCTTCGTCTTCAAGATCCAGGCGAACATGGACCCCGCGCACCGCGACCGCATCGCGTTCATGCGCGTGGTGAGCGGCCGCTACGTCAAGGGCATGAACGCGTTCCACTCGCGGCTGGGCAAGGAGGTGCGGCTCGCGAAGCCCAGCCAGTTCCTCGCCGCCGAGCGCACGTCCATCGAAGACGCGTGGCCGGGGGACGTCATCGGCCTGTTCGACCCGGGGCAGTACCGCATCGGTGACTCGCTGGCGGAGGGCTCCCAGGAGGTGCTCTTCGAGGGCGTGCCGCGCTTCAGCCCGGAGTTCTTCGCGGTGGTCCGCTCGCGCGACCCGCTGCGCCGCAAGCAGATGGAGAAGGGGCTGGAGCAGCTGTCCGAAGAGGGCACCGTGCAGATCTTCCAGCAGCTCTCCATGGGCATGAAGGACCCCATCGTCGGCGTGGTGGGCGCGCTCCAGTTCGAAGTGCTCCAGTACCGCCTGGAACACGAGTACGGCGCGAAGATCGCCCTGGACCGGCTGCCCTTCAGCCACGCCCGCTGGGTGGTGGGCCCGAACTTCGAGCCGAAGTCCTTCGACTGGGAAGGCAACCGTCAGACAGTGCAGGACCGCGACGGGCTGCCCCTGGTGCTCTTCCGCGACGACTGGGCGCTCCAGCACGCCGAGGAGAAGCACCCGGACCTGAAGTTCCTCTCGGAGGCTCCGCTGCTGCGGCAGGGAGCCTCCAGCGCCACGGGTAGTTAGCCCCAGGGGCTGTCCCGGCCGGGGGGGCCCGCGATTGTATTCAGGAGCGCAGGGATGACCGAGTCAGCAGGGGGCAGCACACCTTCGCCGCGAGGGCGGAGTCTGCCTGTGGGTGGGCTCGCGGGAATCGCGTTCATCGCGGCGCTCGCGCTCTGGCCGTTGTTCAAGTACCAGGTGGGCCCTCCCGCGGAGCTGCGGCTGCGCTACGCCAAGGTGTCGTGGCCGCAGACGGGCAACGTCACCTTCCAGCGCGAGGGCCACGGGCCCCAGGCGCTGGCGCTCACGGCGGAGGCCCTCACCCAGGTCCTGGGGGACGGGGTCCCGGAGGGGATGCAGGAGGCGCGCATCCCGCTGCCCCGCCGCACGGTGTCCGCGGAGGTGTCGCTGACGGACATGTCCGAGCGCTCCGTGTCGCAGGTGACGTGGGTGGGGACGCGGGCGCCGCTGCTCTTCGGGCAGCCGCCACTGCTCGCATTCGAGCAACACGCGGACGCGAACGGCGTCCTCACCGTCACCGTCCCCGCGCTGCGGCCGGGCTTCTGGGCGCCGGACGCCGCGGACCCGGGGATGGTGCTGGGGACGTGGCTCGTGCTGTGGCTCCTGCTGGAGGCCCGCTTCGGGACGGGGACGGCGGCCGCGTTCGCCCGGAGCCGCGCGGGCTGGGCGAAGTACGCGCTGCCGCTCGCGCTGGCGTGGGGCTTCCTGTGGGTGCTCTATTTCCCGGGGCTCGTGGGGTTTGATCCGCTGGTGCAGTGGGAGCAGGTGCTGAAGCGCCAGTTCCTCAACTGGCACCCGCCGTTCCACACGTGGTGGCTGTGGCTCATCGCGGGGCCGTTCGACTCCATGGCGGCGGTGAGCGGCCTCCAGGTGCTGCTGTTCGCCGCGCTGCTGGGCAAGGTGCTGGAGGAACTGGAGCACTGGAAGGCGCCGCGCTGGGCCCGGTGGGCCGTGGTGGCGTGGGCCGCGCTGTCCCCGGCGCTGGGCACCAACGTCATCGCCGTGTGGAAGGACGCGCCCTTCACGCTGATGTGCCTGTGGGTGGTGCTCATCATCCTGCGCGCGGAGCGCACCGGCGTCTTCACGGTGAAGGCCGCGGCGCAGCTGGGCCTGTGCATCGCGTGCATCAGCCTGCTGCGCCACAACGGCCCGCTGCTGGCGTTCCCGCTGCTGGTGAGCGCGCTGTGGCGCTACAAGGGACAGCGGCAGCGCGGCACGCTGGCCATCCTGGGCGTGGGCCTGACGCTGCTGGTGCGCGGGCCGGTGTACATCGCGGCGGGGGTGAAGCCGTCGCCGCCGCTGCTCACGCAGGTGCTGAGCGTCCACCGGCTGGCCACCGCGTCCCTGTACGCGGAGTCCCTGCCCCCGGAGGACGTGCGCACGCTCACGTCGCTGATGCCGCTGGAGGACTGGCGCCGGCTCTACGACTGCGAGGCCGTGGGGCGCCTCATCTGGCCCGGCTCCCCGCTGTTCGATCACCCGGAGCGGCTGGAGGGCCGCGCGCTGGAGATGGCGGGCGTGGTGGGGCGCTTCGCGAAGAGCCACCCGGAAGCCGTCTTCGACCAGTGGGTGTGCGTCACCCGCTACCTGTGGGCGCTGGACTCGAAGCTCTACATCGGCCCGTTCAGCGCGGACGGCAGCGCGGTGGACCGGAACTACTTCGGCTGGAAGACGCGTTCCTGGTTCCCCACGCTGGGACGGGACTACACGCAGCTGCTGCTCAAGGCCTCCATTGGCGAGCGCTGGGTGCGGGTCGCCGTGTGGCAGCCCTCGCCGTCGCTGTACCTGCTGCTCGCGGCGCTGGGCGTGGTGCTGTGGCGGCAGCGGAGCATCGGCGTGCTGCTGGCCATGCAGTGCGCGCTCACCAACACCGCCGCGTGGCTGGTGCTGTCGCCCAACCCGGACCTGCGCTTCCAGTTCCCGGCGATGCTGTTCGCGCCGCTGGCGCTGGCCCTGACATTGGCGCCCCGGCTCGTGCGCACCCAGGCCCGGGCGGAACCCGGGGCCCAGGCCGCCGTGGACGTGGCGGCGGCGCGGGGCCAGGACACCGCCGCCTGAGGCACTCCGCTACTTGTGCGGCACCACGGTGCCGCCGCGGAAGGCGGAGTCGCGCAGCACCAGGCCCTCCTTGGAGAGGCGCGCGGCGCGGTTGCCCACGAAGAAGTCCTTCGGGTCGCCCCGGCGGAAGGTCTTCTTCACGAACTCCTCCACCTCCAGGTACAGGCGGCGGAACTTGTCCGGGGCCGCGTCGCGGCGGCCCGTCTGGGACGTCACCTCCAGCTCCACCCACATCTTGCCGCTGAGCAGCTCGCCCTCCTCGTTGCGGCGCGAGCGCTCGATGAAGATGACGGGCGAGCGCACCTCGTCGATGCGCCAGAAGCCCTTGTCCGGGCCGCGCTTCACCTTGTCCACCATGGCGGGGCCAATCTCACTGGCCACCAGGTAGAGGTCCTCCTCCGGCAGGCGCGGGATGTTGTCCGGGTTGGCCCGGAAGGGCACCCAGTCCGGCGGTACGCGCCGGGGGTAGACCTCCAGGACGTGACGCTCCAGGTGACGGAAGAAGGCGACCTCGTCGTCGGGTGCCATGAAGAATTGGAGGATGTTGGCCATCGCGGCGTCCTCATACCCTGGAAGCGCGCTAGAAACACAGCCATGGACTCCTGGCTGCGCTCGCGGATGCACGAGCTGAACGACCTGAACAGCGTCATCAACCTGGCTTCCTGGGACAGGGAAGTCTACCTGCCCGCCCGCGCCGCCTCCGGCCGCGCCCAGCAGCTGGCCACCGTCCAAGCCATCCACCACGAGCGCCTGGTGGATCCGCGCCTGGGAGAGGCCCTGGCCCGCGCAGGGGAGGGAGGCCCGGACGCCGCGGCCCTGACGCCCGACGAGCGCGCCATGGTGCGCGTCCTCACCCGTGAGCGCGACCGCGCGGTGCGGCTGCCCGCCCGGCTGGTGACCGCGCTGGCGGAGGCGCAGGGGGAGGGCATCCAGGCGTGGCGCGAGGCGCGCGAGACGAAGCGCTTCGCCCGCTTCCAGCCCGCGCTGGAGGCGCTGCTCGCCCTGCGCCGCGAACAGGCGGACGCGCAGGGCCACGACGGCGAGCGCTACGACGCGCTGCTCGAAGGCTTCGAGCCCGGCATGCGCGTGAAGCGCCTGACGCCGGTGCTCACCGCGCTGCGCGATTCTCTCATCCCCATGGTGGCCGCGCTGGGCGAGCAGAAGCGCCCCTTCCCCGCGTTCCTCTCCGGCCGCACCTACGACACCGCCCGGCAGTGGCAGTTCACGATGCGGCTCTTGAAGGCCGTGGGCTTCGACCTGGAGGCGGGCCGCCAGGACGTCAGCATCCACCCCTTCACCAACAGCGTGCACGCGCAGGACGTGCGCCTCACCACGCGCCTGGACGCGACGTGGCCGCCGGCCGCCGTCTTCGGCACGCTCCACGAGGCGGGCCACGGCCTGTACGAACAGGGCTTCTCCCCGGAGCACCACCGCACGCCGCTGGCGTCGGTGCCCTCCATGGGCCTGCACGAGTCCCAGTCCCGGCTGTGGGAGAACCTGGTGGGCCGGGGCCGCGCCTTCTGGGTGCACCACTTCCCCGCGCTGAAGGAGGCCTTCCCGGAGGCGCTGGCGGACGTGGAGCTGGACGGCTTCCACGCGGGCATCAACCACGTGGTGCCGTCGCTCATCCGCGTGGAGGCGGACGAGGTGACGTACAACCTGCACATCGCCCTGCGCTACGAGCTGGAGCTGGCGATGCTGCGCGACGAGCTGCCCGTGTCGGAGCTGCCGGCCGCGTGGAACGAGCGCACGCGGCGCTACCTGGGCATCACGCCCCCGGACGACACCCAGGGCGTGCTCCAGGACATCCACTGGGCCTGGGGCGAACTGGGCTACTTCCCCACGTACTCGCTGGGCAACCTCTACGCGGCGTCGCTGTACGCCGCCGCGAACCGGGCGCTGCCGTCGCTGGACGCGGACCTCACCCGGGGCGACACGTCGTCGCTGCTGGGGTGGCTGCGCGCGAACCTGCACTCGCACGGCTTCCGGCTGCCCGCGGAGGAGCGCGTGCGCGCCATCACCGGCGAGGGACTCACGGACCGGGACTTCCTTCAGTACCTGCGCACGAAGTACGGCGCGCTGTACGGCATCAAGCTCTAGCGCCCTCTAGGCCGCGAACACCAGCGGACGGCACGCGCGCGCCAGGTGCAGCGCGTCCCTCGCGAGCGCGTGCGAGGCCGGGTCCTGCGCCTCCAGCCACGCGGCGCGGGCCACCTGGCTTCCCAGTTCGAAGCACAGGCTGGCGGTGCGGCGCGACAGGCGGCTCTCCTTCTGGAGCGCGCGCACGTTCAGCTCGCACAGCTCCGCGCACTGGCGCAGCAGGCGCACCGCGTCGTCGTCCGCCGCGACGCCCTGGGCTGTCAGGCGCGCCATGCCCGCCTCGCAGGCCGTCTGGCACTGCAGGCTCGCGGCGATGCACCGGGAGACCTCTGTCCGCGCCCCGCCTGTCCTGGCTCCCAACATGACCACGCCCTCCCTTTGTGCGGCGTCAAAGGTACGCACTGGCGCCGTTCTCGCAACCGGCACCGGAGGCCCAGATGGGGCTTGAACACCTGCGTTCCGGGGTCATGGACAACGCGCGCGCGAAGAGATGCGCTGCCGCCCCGAGCGATGCAGCCAAATCATACCCGGACTGCCTCGCCGTCGCGGGCGAACGTCAGCTTCCCAGCACCGGAAAGGGCTTGAGCAGCGTCACCAGCTTGTCGCCGTACAACTTGATCCGCTTTTCCCCGAAGTAGGGCAGTTGCGTCAGCTCCGACACGTCCGCGGGCGGCTTCGACGCGAGCGCGTCCATGAGCGGATTGGTGAGCACCACGCTGGGCGTCACCTTGCGCAGCGTGGCCTGTTCGACACGGAAGGCCTTGAGCGCGTCCTCGCGCTTGCGCCGGTGGGGGTCGCGCGGACCCTTGGGCTCACGGTCCAGGTCCAGTTCGCCCCGGGTGGCCTTCTGCTGCAGTTCGCGGATGAGGGCGAGGATGGCGTCGCCGTGCGCGCGCACCACCGCGCCCCGCACGCCGGCCGCGCGCGCCAGGTCCTTGTGCGTGTCCGGCTGCTTCAGGGCCAGGTCGGTGATGGCCATGTTGGACAGCATGCGGCCCATGGGCACGTTGTCCTTCTCCGCCCACTCCAGCCGCTGCTTGTGCAGCCCCTGCGCGATGGCGTGCGCGAGCGCGTACTGCGTCGGAGACAGGCCGCTCTTCGACAGCTTGGGCTTGTACTCGGCGCCCACCTCCGGACGGGCCTCGGCCTCCGCGCACATGCGATCGCAGTCCAGCAGCACCTCTTCCAGGATGTCCGCCTCGCTGCACGCCTGGCGCACCTGGCGGCCCAGCTCGCACAGGTAGCGCACGTCGTTGGCGATGTAGTCGCGCATGCCGGGGGGCAGGGGACGCAGGGAGAAGTCGGACTGCTGGTGCTCCTTCGGCAGCTCCACGCCCAGCCGCTCGCGCGCCAGGTCCGCCAGGCCCACCTTGGGCCACCCCAGGAGCGTCACGGCGCGGTGCGTGTCGAAGAGGCCGCGCACGCGCACGCCCGCCTCCGCGAGGAACTGCAGGTCGCCCTGCGCTGCGTGGAAGTACTTGGTGCGCCCGGGGTCCTCCATCATGGGAGAGAGCAGGCGCGGATCCACGCCCGGCTGGAGCGTGTCGAAGAGGAAGATGTCCGTGTCGGTGCCCAGCTGGAGGAAGCACAGGCGGGCGCGGAAGGCGTGCATGGCGTCCGCCTCCAGGTCCACCGCCAGCTCGGGCGAGGCCTCCAGCATGCGCGTGGCGGCCTCGGCGCCCACGCGGTCCACCACATCCACGGCACCCTGAGGAAAGGTCGGCATCGCGGGGAGCAGGCTAGCGGACCGGCCCGCCCCTTTGACGTGTTTTTTCCCGAACCGCCGCTAGGATGGCCCCGCCGATGAACGACGCCCAACGTCTTGAAAAGAGCCTGCTTGGCCACATGGGCCGGGCCATCGCGGACTTCCGCCTCATCGAGGCCGGGGACCGCATCATGGTGGGCGTGTCGGGAGGCAAGGACTCCTACACGATGCTCCACCTCCTGCGGGAGCTGCAGCGCCGGGCTCCCGTGAAGTTCGACCTGCTGGCCGTGAACCTGGACCAGGGCCACCCGGGATTCCCGGGCCACGTGCTGGAGGGCTACTTCCAGCGCGAGGGCTACGCCTACAAGATGCTGAAGGAGGACACCTACAGCATCGTCCTGGAGAAGACCCCGCCCGGGAAGACGCAGTGCTCGGTGTGCTCGCGCCTGCGCCGGGGCATCCTCTACAACGCCGCCGTGCACCTGGGCTGCAACAAGATCGCCCTGGGCCACCACCGCGACGACCTCATCCACACGATGCTCCTGAACATGTTCTTCGCCGGGAGCCTCAAGGCGATGCCGCCGCTCCTGAAGAGCGACGACGGCCGCAACGTGGTCATCCGGCCGCTGTGCTACGCGCCGGAGAAGGAGATCATCCAGTTCGCGGAGGCGAAGCAGTTCCCCATCATCCCCTGCGACCTGTGCGGGTCGCAGGAGAACCTGCAGCGCAAGCGGATGCAGAAGCTGGTGGAGGACCTGGGCAAGGAGATCCCCAACGTCCGCCAGAGTCTGCTCAACGCGATGTCGAACGTGCGGCCCACGCACCTCTTGGACAAGACGCTGAACCCGGACCCGCTGAACGCGACGGAAGACGGGCCCGCGGTCACCCCCCCCACCACCGACACGCAAGGGAGCGCCAGTCCATGGCTCGAGAGCAGGCAGTAAAGGCGCGCAAGGAGCGCAACGCGGCGCTGGTGGAGGCCATGTTGTTGGCCGCGATGGCGGACGGCGCCGTGTCCCAGCGGGAGATGCAGACGCTGCTGGCGCGCGTGCTGGAGCGCCCGGAGTTCGAGGGCACGCAGTCCGGTGAGCTGAACCTGCTGGTGGAGTCCAGCGCGGTGCGGCTGGCGGAGGCGCGCAACCTGGAGGAGGTCCTCTCCTCGCTGCGCCGGCGGCTGCCGGACCACAAGAACCGGATGCTGGCCTTCGGGCTGGCGGCGGCGGTGGCGCTGGCGGATCAGCGGGCCACGCGCTCGGAGCTGGGGCTGCTCAAGACGTTCCAGGCGGCCCTGGGCATCTCCGAGGACGAGGTGGCGCAGATCATCGACGTCATCGAGCAGGGGGGCAGCCTGTCGGAGGCGCTGGGCGAGCCCCTGGAGCGGCTGTTCGCGGAGGTGATGGTGCTGGTGCTGGCGGCGGATGGCCAGCTCAAGGAAGCGGAGGCCCGGGCGATGGTGGAGAGCTTCGCGGCGGATCCGCTCTTCCAGAACGTGAGCCCGGAGCGGGCGCAGGGCTTCGTCAGCGAGTCGGTGGCGGCGCTGGCGTCGGACGGGCTGCCGCAGCGACTGCATGTGCTGGCGCACGGGCTGGCCACGCACTCGCAGCGGGTGAAGGCGTACCAGCTGGCCACGAAGATCGCCCATGCGTCCGGGCGGACGAGCACCGCGGAGCAGCGCATCCTGGATCTGCTCCAGGCGACGTTCGGTCTGGCCGACGATGAAGTGGCGCGGTTGGACCAGCAAGGGTAAGCAGGGAGTGGCATGACCCCGCAAGTCCCCTCCGGTCCGCGGCACTCCTTCCGTTTCGGCCTGCCGCCGTCCCTGGGCAGCGAGACGGCGCGCGAGCGCGCGGAGCGGCTCGCGTCGTTCCTGCAACGCGCGCTGGGCAAGCTGGTGGAGGTGAGCGTCGCCACCAGCTACGAGACCCTGGCCAAGGACCTGCTGTCCGGGCGCGCGGACGCGGCCTGGGCGCCGCCCTTCGTGTGCGCGCGCATGGAGGCCATGGGTGTGCGCGTGCTGGCGCGAGGGGTGCGCCGGGGCATGTCCAGCTATCGCTCCGCGCTGGTGGGGCGGGCGGGCTCCGGGCTGACGCTGGAGAAGCTGAAGGGCGCCACGGCGGCGTGGGTGGACCGCGATTCGGTGGCGGGCTACCTGCTGCCCAGCGCGTACCTCAAGACGCAGGGGCTGGAGCCTTCGCGGGCGTTCGTGTCGCAGCAGTTCACGGGCTCGTACCAGGGCGCGCTGGAGGCGGTGCTGGAGGGCAGGGCGCAGGTGACCAGCGTCTTCTGTCCGCCGGCCTCCACGGGCCTCACGTTCACCACGGGCGTGGAGGACGTGCTGGGGCCCGGCATGGGCGCGAAGTTCGAGCTCCTGGCGTACACGGACGAGGCCCCCAATGACGGCGTGCCGGTGGCCATGGGGCTGCCCGCGCCGCTGGTGACGGCGCTGGAGGCGGCGCTCCTGGGGTTGCCGGCCACGCCGGACGGGCAGGCGCTGCTGCGCGACATCTTCAACGCGGACCGGTTCGAAGTGGCGCCGCGCATGGGCTACCGCGCGCTGTACCGCGTGGCCCTGGCGAGCCTGTAGGCCGCACGGCCTTCCGGCGCGCACGGTTCCGCCGGAAGCCCGAGCCTACTTGTCGGAATCGGGACCGCTACCGCGAGCAGGGCGGCGCGCGGAGGACACGGAGCCTTCCGTGGCACGGCCCGGCTTCGCGGGCGCCTTGCCTCCGACGGAGTCCTCCGGTGCACGCACGGCCTTCGCCGCGGAACGGCTCCCGGTCGAATCCCCTGAGGCCTTCACGGCCTTCGCTGCGGAACGGCTGGTGGAGCCCTCCGGCGTACGGGCCGGCTTCGAGGCGTCCTCGCGCACGGCTCCGAACTTCGCGGTGGATGAACGGCCCGCCTCCGCGTCGGCGCGCACGGCCTCGTGCTTCGCGGTGGACGCGCGAGCCTTGTCCGCGTCACCCCGCACGGCTTCGTGCTTCGCGGTGGGGCGGCTCGCGTCCTCGTCCGGCAGGGGGCGGGTGTCCGCGAGGCTCACGCCGGTGTTCTCCCGCGTCCTCACGGGCCGGGCCTCCGGGCGGCTCAGTCCGGAGTTCTCCTTCGTGCGCGGCGGCCGCTCCGGCGGATGCCCCACGCTGGAGTCCTCTGGCGACGCGGCGGCCTTCGTCGACGACTGGCTCACCGACGGCTCCGGCGCACGGGGCGGCGTCTTCGCCGGGG
Source organism: Corallococcus carmarthensis (assembly GCF_003611695.1). GTDB lineage: Bacteria > Myxococcota > Myxococcia > Myxococcales > Myxococcaceae > Corallococcus > Corallococcus carmarthensis. The sequence goes on from NZ_RAWE01000042.1 coordinate 49,670, forward strand.
CCTGCTGCGCCTTGCTCGAGGACGACGTCGTCCCGGGGGCGGGTGCCTTCGCGGGAGCCGCGCCACCCGGCCGGGCCATCAGGCGCGGGTCGAAGTAGATCATCGTCGGCTCGGCCGCGAAGCGCTCCTCCTCAAGTTCGTCCGCGTACACGTCCCGCATGAACGCGGCCAGGTGCGCGCTGGTGCCGTGCAGCTTCTCCTGCTGGAGGAACTCCTCCAGCGCCAGCTGCAGCTCGCCCGCCGTGGTGAACCGGTCGTCGCGCTTGCGCGCCAGCGCCTTGAAGACGATGGGATCCAACGACTTCGGGATCCCCGGCACCGCCTCCGAGGGGGGAACAATCTTGTGCCCCACGACGGCCTTCAGCGTGGCCATCTCCGTCTCGCGCTTGAACAGGCGCCCGTTCGTCAGCAGCTCGTAGAACACCGTCCCCAGCCCGAACACGTCCGAGCGCGCATCCAGCGGCTCGCCCCGCGCCTGCTCCGGGGACATGTACGCGTGCTTGCCCTTGATGGTGCCCACCACCGTCTGCGACAGCTTCCCCTGCGCCTTCGCCACCCCGAAGTCGATGAGCTTCACGCCGCCGTTGAAGCCCACCAGCACGTTCTGCGGCGACACGTCCCGGTGGATGAGCGACAGCTTCCGGCCGGACGGACTGCGCGCGTTGTGCGCCGCGTCCAGCCCCGCCGCCGCCTCCGCGATGATCCGGCAGCGCAAGCCCAGCGGAAACCCGCCCGGGTGCGCTGACGCGCGCGGCACCAGCGACCCCAATGGCTCGCCGTGCACGTACTCCATCGCGATGTAGTACTGCCCGTCCACGTCCCCCATCTCGTAGATCTGCGCGATGTTGGGGTGGTTGAGCAGCGCCGCGATGCGCGCCTCGTCCAGGAACATCTGGAGGAACTCGTCGTCCTCCGACAGGTGGGGCAACAGCCGCTTCACCACCAGCAGCTTCTGGAAGCCCACCGGCCCCTTCTGCCGGGCAAGGTAGACGGCCCCCATGCCGCCGGTGGCCAGCTTGCGCAGCAATTCATAGCGGCCGAACGTTTCCACTCCGGCCGTGACGATAGCCGCGTCAGCGCGGATCTCAAAAGCCCGAGCACCCCCAAAAACGCGAACCGGGCCGGCCCCGCTCTGGGACCGGCCCGGCCGCGCTGCGTCACGAATCCTTCAGGCTACGGCGTGGGAGCGCAGACGCTGCGGTAGCGGATCTCCACGGCCTGCCCCGGGGTGGGCACCGAGCCCTGCGCGAAGATGATCGCGTTGCGGCCCGCGTCGTAGGTCCACTGATCCGCACCCAGGGTGCGGCCGTTCACGCGCACGCTCATCTCCGCGGTGCCGTCCGGCGTCGCGGTGAGGGGGAAGTCCGCCTGCGGCTCCCCGGCCTGCTGGATGATGGGGTCCAGGAACCCGCGGTAGTCACCCTCGCAGATGGAGCCCACGGAGCCGCCCGTGCCCTTGGCCACCGCGGCGAAGCGGTCCGCGCTGGTGCTCGCGGTGGAGCAGGAGCCGTTGGGGATGAGCGCGTGCAGGTTGCTGCGCTGGGACATGCCCGTGCCCTTCAGCGTCTGGAGGAACTGGATGTAGCTGTCGGGCTCGAAGCCGGAGTGGTCGTCCTCGTCCGCCAGCACCACCACCGCCATGCGGGCCGCGGCGCGGGTGAAGCCCAGGTTGCCGTCGTTGGGCTGCGGGGTGCGGACGTCGTCGGCCTGCTCGGACAGCGGGGCGGACAGGCCCTGGCGCATCGTCTCCAGGCCCTGCACCAGGTTGTGGCACAGGCCCACGTCCAGGTTGGCCTGGATGGTGGCCGCGGCGTTGGTGCTGCCGCCGGACACCACGCGGGCGCGGCTGCCGTCCACCGGGAAGAGCCGGCCGGCCTCACCGCCGTTGGCGCCGCCGCCGCACACCCCCGGGCGCTGCACCAGGCCCGTACTGGTGACACCCACGCGCACGTCCACGTTCAGCTCCTTGGCGCGCTGGAGCCACCCGGGAATCGCGCTGCGCAGGCGCTGCTGGTAGGTGTCCATGGTGGTGGTGTTGGAGACCACGAAGAGCACGTCCAGCTGGCTGTCGGTGCCCTGCGTGAAGCGGTCCACCTGGATGCCCTCGTGGTTGGTCTCCGCCAGCAGCGGGACGAGGAAGCGGTTCGCCTCCGTGTCCGTCTGGAAGTACAGCGGGCTGTAGTGCTGGCCCAGCACGTTGCGGGCGTAGTCCACCTCCATCTCGAAGCCCTCGCCGGGCTGGAGCGTGATGGGCGCCGTCACCGGCGTGATCAGCGAGAACTGCTTCGACGTGCCGTTGCCGATGGTGGCGTCCGCCACGGTGAGCGGCTCGCTGCAGCGGTTGGACAGGAACGTCTTGCGAGGCTTCGCCGGGCAGTCGTAGCGGATGGGCCCGAAGTCCACGAAGGACGGCGTGGCCACCAGGCAGGACGGGTTGGACACCGCGTGGATGGGCAGCGTCACCGTGGGGTAGGCCGGGTTGTTGACGGTGAGCATCAGCTCGCCGTTGAACTCGCCGCCCGTGGTGGGCGCGCGGAAGGCAATCATGGAGCTGAAGGCCGTGTCGTAGAGCACCACGCCGCCGGTGATGGGACCGCCGGGCATGGTGAACACGCCGCCGCCGTCATTGGACAGGTGCACGTTCTTGATGGCGCACTCGGCCCGGCCCGGGTTGCGGAAGTAGAAGCCCAGCACCGCGCCGCGGCCCGGCACCACGTTGGCGAACTCCAGCTTCGGCTGCGGCAGCAGTTCGTAGACGCAGGGACCGGAGGCACGGGCGCGGGCCGTCAGGGTGATGGCGCGCTCGGGCGTGAACAGGTCGTTGGACTGCACGTAGAGCGTCGCGGTGAAGGTGCCCTCGTTCTTGGGCTCGAAGTAGACCTTCAGCTCCAGCGCGTCGTCGCCCGGCTGGATCTGCAGGCCGTTGGCCTCCAGCGCGGGCCAGGTGCCGCCCTTCCAGGTGTAGTTCTGCGTGCCGCGCGTGGGCGTGCCCACGTCGAACTGGACCGCGTCGCCGTCGGCGCGCACGCCGGTGAAGGTGAGGGGGCCGTTGCTGCCCGCGTTGGTGATGCGGATGACCTGCTCCACCTTGCCGCCCACCGGCAGCTCGCCGAAGTCCAGCGCCACCGGGGCCACGGCCAGCGTGGGCCGGCCACCGCGCGCGTCCAGCATCACGCGGGACTCACGCGCCTTGTCGGACGCGTACGCCACCGTGAGGTTGCCCACGTTGGGGCCGGAGAAGCGCGCGGCGAACTCCATGCGCATCTCCACCACCTCGTTCGGCTGCACCGTGGCGCCTTCCGGCTTGGACAGCGGCGAGAAGGCCCGGTCGCTGGTGGCCAGCGTGGAGATGGTCACCGGGCGCCAGGTGATGTTGCGCGCGCGGGTGAAGGACTCGGTGCGCTCGTGCACCGGAATCTCGTCGAAGGGCACGGGCGCCGGGTCGAACACGAAGGCGCTCGCCACGGAGTTGCCCTTCAGGTCCACCACGGACGGGGTGCACGTCTCGCAGGAGACGACCTCCAGCCGGGCGCCCATCTGCCCCAGCGCGCGGGGCAGGTACTTCGTCTTCACCACCTGCGTGCTGTTGGGCGGCACGGTGATGGTGTCCGCCGTGAAGGGGTCCGCCTGGTCGCCCGACACCTTCAGCGTCAGCGGCAGGTCCACCGGGTTGGTGACGGTGACCTCCAGCGTGCGGTCGCTGTCCACCTCCAGCGTCTCGTAGTCCAGCGCCGGCGGGTTCACGCCAATGCGCGTGGGCGTGCCCATGCCCTGCACGGGCAGCTGCTGCAGGGCGCCCACGTTGGCGTCCGTCGTCACGCGCAGCGTCTCCTCCACGGGCCCTTCCTTCAGGGGGTGGAAGCGCACCTTGACGACGTGCGACTCGCCCGGCGGCACGCGTCCGCCACCTTCCGTCAGCTCCACCTGGTACGACGGGTTGTTGCCAATTCCCAGCGCCTCCAGCGCGGAGAAGGGCACGTAGCCGACGTTGCGGATGCGGACCTCCCTCTCACGCCACTCGCCCACCGGCACCTCGCCGAAGTCGAGCGCGTCCATGTCCAGCACCGCCGTGGCCTGTACCCCGCGCGTCTGGTCCTCCTCGTGACACGCCATCGTCCCCGCCACCAAAGACGCCAGCAGGACGACCCGACCCCTCCACCCCATCACCATTGTCCGCTCCCCACCCTTCCCCACCACACGCACACGGATGCCCGGGACACGTGATCCATCTCGGGCTTCCCCTAATCAAGACCCGTGCCGCCTGGGGCTGTCGACCCGTGGGCACCTGAAATCAGGGACTTGGCGGACAGTTCGGCGGCCAAGTGAGCGCTGGAGGGAACCGGGGTGCCCTGGAGGGTGAAAGGTTTTTCCTGACCTTTTGCCAACCTGCACCCCCAACTTTTCAGGTCATGAACCGGACGCTTCCCGATCCGAGCGGGCGTTTCTGGCGACGAACGCCGCGATCGCGTCCGCCACGGCCGCTGGCTGCTCCAGGTGCACATGGTGGCCACCGTCGAAGAAGCGGGGCGGACCGGCCAGCGTGCGCAGGGCGGCCAGCCGCGCCTCCAGGAGCTCCGGGGCGGGGGACAGGCCTTCGGTGCCGCGCAGCAGCTGCACGGGGCACGTGACGGCCGCTTCCAGCGCCAGCCACTGGGCCTCGTCGTAGCCCTGGCCGAAGCGGCGGCGGTGGCGGGGGTCGAAGGTGAAGGCGAAGTCGCCCTCCGCCGTGCGGCGGGTGCCGTGGCTCGCGAAGAGGAGCGCCGCGTCCGGGGAGAGGGTGGGGTTGGCCTGACGCAGGCGCTCCGCGGCGGCCTCCACCGTGGGGTAGCGCTTGCGGTTGGGCGGCCGGCGCGCGTCGTCCAGGAAGCCGCGCAGCCGCTGCACGGCGCCCGCGGCCGGGCCACCGGAGGGGCCCAGGCTCTCGATGAGGGTCAGGCTCAGGACGCGCTCCGGGCGCGCGGCGGCGTACGCGAGCGCGACGATGCCGCCCAGCGAGTGCCCCACCAGGTGCACCGGCGGCAGGGCCAGCCCGTCCAGGGTGGCGTCCACGTCCAGCAGGTGGTCGCTGAAGTGATACGTGGCGCCGGGGCCCGCGTGGCCGCTCTCGCCCATGCCGCGAAAGTCGAGCAGCACCGTGCGCCAGGCTTCGGGCAGGTGCTCACAGAGCGGATCAAAGCTGTGGGAGTGGTCCAGCCAGCCATGCAGGAACAGCACGGCGGGGACACCCTGGGGGCCGCGCTGCCGCACGTGCAGCGGCAGTCCTTCGGCGTCGACGGTGAGGGATTCGAATGCGGCGGCGGGCACGGGTGCCTCCTCGTGCCTTCACGCCTTACTCCGTCCCCCCGGGTGCTGGCGACCCTACGCGACGCTGCTGGACGAAGACGCCGCCGGGCGCGGAGGGCCGCCGGTGTCCGGCTTGCCGAGCACCATGGCCAACTGCCGGGCCTGGCTCTCCGTGGCGCAGCGGTACTCCTGGGTCTTGCCGTTGGGCCGGTCGATCCGAATCACCCAGACGTCATTCTCCTTGGTCACCACAGGCGCTTGAGACATGCATTCCCTCCGTGTTCAGAAAGAGAAGCATCCTTCGTGCCGACGTCTTGGATGGGGCCAAATGCCTGATTTCCGGCCGTCTTCCGAAGCAGGCAACCAGGCAGGTGACAAAATTCGTTCAGCGATGCGACAAATTTCGCGCGCCTGGGTCGCACTCCTTGCGTAGTCCCCAAGGGCAGTCCGCAGTTGTTGGGATGACAATCATGGGTCCGCCGGGTCAGGCCACTCCCAGGCGGAGCGGTAGCCGCCGTCCGTCTGGGTGCCTTCGATGAAGCGCGCGTAGAAGGGGTGGCTGCTGAGGGTGGCGGAGTCGCCCACGACGAACAAGTGCCGGCGGGCGCGGGTGAGGGCCACGTTCATGCGGCGCAGGTCGTTGAGGAAGCCCAGCTGCCCCTCGCTGTTGGAGCGGGTCAGGCTCACCAGGATGGCGTCCTTCTCCCGGCCCTGGAACGCGTCCACGGTGTCCACCTCCACCTCCGGGTGCACGGCCTCCAGCGCCTCGCGCAGGTGGCGGGCCTGGGCGCTGTACGGGGCGATGACGGCGACCTCGCGCGGGGACAGGCCCAGCGCCAGCAGCTGCCGCACGCGGGCGATGACGTAGGTGGCCTCGCCGGGGTTGAGGAGGCTGTGCGTGGTGGGCTCCTCTTCTTCGTCGAAGCCCTTGCCCGCGGTGTCCAGGTAGAGCACGGGCGGGGCGTCCACCTCCGCGCCGGGGTTGAGCACGCTGTTCAGCGTGCGCTCCGCCACGGACGGGTGGGCGCGCAGCTCGCCGCCGTACATCTCCTTGGAGGGGAAGGCCATGATGGCGGCGTTCATCCGGTACTGCTCGCGCAGCATGCGCTTCACGTCGTCGCCGTGGTCCTTCATCAGGCGCTCGAAGAGGCTGACACCCAGGCCCGCCTTCGATGCCTCCTGTGACAGCACGGTGGGCGGCAGCTGCTGCGGGTCTCCGGCGAGCACCACCTTGGGCGCGCGCAGGAAGCCCAGCAGGGCCAGCGGTTCGGTGGCCTGGGTGGCTTCGTCCAGGAGGGCGCGGTCGAACTCCTCGCCCGCGAGCACGCCGGAGCCCAGGCTCGCGAGCGTCACGCACACCACGTCCGCGCGGGCGAGCACGGCCTTCACGGCCTTCTTCTCCAGCTTGCGCGCCTCGTCCATCAGGTCCTTGGCCTCGGCCGTGGAGGAGCGCGCGTTGGAGAAGCGCTCGCGGCTGCGGCCCTGGTTGCGCTGGCGTCGCGCGTAGCCGAAGAGGTCGAAGGCTTCATCGAACAGGTCGCGGCTGACGACGCGGTCCGGGTGCTCCTCCACCACGATGTCCAGCGTGTGCTCCTGCAGGCGGGCGGCGACGCGCGCGGGGTGGCCCACGCGGATGGCGCGCAGGCCCTGCTCCAGGCACAGCTCCAGCAGGTGATCCACCGCGGCGTTGCTGGCCGCGGTGCAGAGCAGGCGCTCTCCGCGCGCGACGGCCTGGGCCGCGACCTCCGCCAGCACGGTGGACTTGCCGGTGCCGGGCGGGCCGTGGACCAGGAAGAAGTCCTCCGCGGCGAGCGCGCGCTTCGCGGCGTCCTGCTGCTCCGGGTTGAGCGGGCGGGTGGGGGTGAAGTCCTTGGTGTTGTCGAAGCGCGGGGGCTCGTTGCCCAGCAGCACCTCGCGCTTGTGCCGCTCCTGGCCCTTGTCCAGGGCCTTCACGCGCTGGAGGCCCGCGCGCACGCGCTCGTAGGTGACGTCGTTGGGGACGACATCCAGGCGCAGCAGGCCTTCGGAGATGTACGCGGGCGGCTCGCGGTCGAAGGCGAGCTGGATGCGGGTGGAGGTGGCGCGCGACACGAGCGCCTTCGCCGGATCCTTCACCTCCGCGCGGCGGGGCAGCACCGCCACGAAGTCGCCGTTGGACAGGCGCGTGGGCAGCTTCCCCCGGTCCGCGCGGGCGAGCGTGAGGAGGATGCGGCCGCCCAGGCCCACCTCCTCCTCGACGGTCTCCAGGTCCAGCACGGACAGGCCCTGCTCCTCGCGCTCGCGCAGGGAGAGCCCCTGGGCGAACGCGGTCGTGCGGGCCTTCTCGGCCTCGCGCTCCTGGGCGAGGAGCGAGGCGAGCTTGTCGAAGAACGAGACGTCACGGGCCATGGCCCTGGTTCATGCCACCCCAGGGCGCCCGCCGTCACGGCCCGTGTGCCGGACCGTCCGGCCTACTGGCAGGAATACGTGTACGAGGCCGGCGTGCTCCAGGTGCCGTCCGGGTTGATGGTGCGCACGGTGTAGCCGCTCGCCGGGTAGCTCGTTCCCCAGCAGTCGCGGGCGCGCACGTCGTTGCGCAGGGCGGTGCCCAGGTCCCAGTTGCCCACGCGGCGCTGCTTCTCGTACGCGGCCACGCGGTCCACCGCGTCCACCCAGGTGGAGTCCCCCGCCAGCACGTCGCGGCGCTTCTCCAGGAACTTCTGGAGCCACGCGCTCTCCGTGATGCCGTTGTAGCCAATCACCGGCGCCACCTGGCCGCTGTTGCCCAGCGCGGTGTTCGCCTTGCGGATGAGGTCCTTCATGCCGTCGAAGCCGTGGTTGATGGACGCGTCGTACAGCGCGGCCTTGGTGAGCGCCTGGGTGAGGCCCCACTTCGCCGCTTCGTTGATGGTGGGCGTGTAATAGAGCGCGTCGCTCACCTGGTCCTGGCACTGCTTGAAGTCCGCCTTCGTGGCGGCGGTGTTGAAGCTGGCCGCCCAGTCCGAGGTCCAGTTGCCCACCGCGTCCAATTCAGACGTGGACGCCTGCGACTGGCCGGTGGACAGGAAGCGGTTGTTGATGACGGTGAGCCCGTTCCAGTACTTCGCCAGGCGGTTGCCATTGGCCTCGGTGCGCAGGGCCCGGTAGCACTGCACCACCTGGATGGCGTCGCCCGTGCCGGTGCAGAAGCCCGCGCGCCCGTTGGTGTAGCCGCGCCCGTCCTGGATGTTCTCCGAATAGGCGTAGTCCAGCGTGGGCGTGTCGTTCTCCCAGATGCTCGTCAGGCCTTCGGCCACCTTCTTCTGGTTCGCGGTGAGGCCGCTGCCGCCGGGGGACGTGCCGCCGCAGCTGTCGGACTGGACCTTCACGTTGGTCGCGGTGAAGGACGTGCTGGAGGTGGTGGAGTAGTTGAACGTGTACGACGCGTTCACCGCCACCGTCAGCGACGACGTGCGCGTGAAGGTGCACGTGCGGCCTGACTGCGTGTGCGTCCAGCCGGGTTGATCATCGTCACACGTCACCCCCGAGGGCACGTCGAGCGCGATGACCGGGTTGGCGATGGCCACCGTCCCCGTGTTCTTGAACACGAGCGTGCCCCAGTAGTCCGGGCCGTCGTACGTGTTCGTCGTCACCGAGTGCGTGCACGCGCCCAGCGCCTGCTCCACCCCGGCCATCGCGGGGGACTCCGAGTCCCCCGCCGCGCCGCAGCCGCTGGCCAGCGCCACCAGCCCCGCCGTGAGGAATGCCCGCCGGCCTGTCATCCACGTCCGTGAACCCGCCATGTGTCCGCCCCCGCTTGGGAAAGGGGATGCCGCTTCGCGCATGCATCCCGGATAGAGCAGAAATAACGGAATTGAATGTGAATCTCCAGCGCTGCCCCGTGGGGTGGGGGGCCTGCGGCTGGAGCGCGGTGTGCCCTGACGTGTGACGGCGCCATCTCCCCTGGACACGCGGTGCTGACGCGGGAGGGGAATGATGGGAGACGGGATGTGGGCGTTGGAGGTGGGGCCGACGGTGTGCTTCCTGGTGGCCTTGCAGTGGGGCGTCCTGTTGCTGCTCGTGTGGAACGGGAAGCGCGGGGTGGAGGCGCGGCGTTGGAGCGGGGCGGTGCTCGTG
>NZ_RAWE01000430.1 GCF_003611695.1 Corallococcus carmarthensis
ACCCCGAAGAGGGCCGAGCCCACGAGGAGCTTCGGGTCCAGCCTGCTGGAGGAGAAGGCGGGGAACTTCGCGGCGAACAGGGGCCGCTCGCGCTGGTGGATGAGGGGCCGCAGCGCCGCGTGCACGGCGATGGCTCCACCCATCACGAACGCGAGCCGGAAGTCCCAGTCGCCCGCGATGTCGAGGAAGCCGAGGACGTTGGCCGGGTCCGTCATGCCGCCGAGGCCCAGGCCGAGGGCGAAGAGGAGGCCGCTGAGGAACGCACTGAGGTTGGGACGCATGGGGAGCTCTCTCTAGAGGACGTGGCGGACGAGGAAGACGGTGAGGACGCCGGTGGCCATGAAGGTGAGCGTGGCCGCGATGGAGCGGGCCGAGCCCCGGCTGATGCCGCAGACGCCGTGTCCGCTGGTACAGCCGTTGCCCAGCCGCGAGCCGAACCCCACCAGCAGGCCGGCCCCCACCAGCAGCGAGGCGCCGCCCGCGCTCAACGACGCGGGGGCCGGGAAGGAACCCGGGCGCAACCACGCCAGCAGCAGGCCCCCGCTGAGCAGGCCGGCGAGGAAGAGCACGCGCCAGGAGATGTCGCCGCGCACGGGGGCCAGCAGCGAGCCCACCACGCCGCTGATGCCGGCCACCCGGCCGTTGGCCAGGAGAAGGAGGGAGGCGCTCAGCCCGATGAGCGCCCCGCCCAGGAGAGGAAGGAGGAAGGAAGTCATGTCCCGTGAGAGCCCGGTTTTGGGGAAGAGGATTCAGCCCCAGGGTCCTGCCGCTGAGAGAAGGCCTGAATCCTTTTCCCCGTCCCCCGGCTCTCATGGACAGGAGGCTTCGACATGATTTTCCGCCAGCTTTTCGACCCAGAGTCCTCGACGTACACCTATCTCCTCGGCGACGAAGCGACGCGCCAGGCCGTCCTCATCGACCCGGTGCTCGAGCAGGTCGACCGGGACTTGCGGCTGGTGAGCGAGCTGGGGCTCACCCTCACCCACGTCTTCGACACCCACGTGCACGCGGACCACGTCACCGCTTCCGGCGTGCTGCGCGAGCGCACGCAGGCCACGGTGGTGGGGAGCGTGGGAGGCGCGGCCTGCGCCAACGTCCAGGCACGCCACGGGGACGAGGTGCGCGTCGGGCAGCTCGTCTTCCAGGTGCTCGCCACCCCGGGCCACACGGACGACAGCCTCAGCTACCTGCTCGGTGACCGCGTCTTCACCGGGGACGCGCTGATGGTCCGCGGCAACGGCCGCACCGACTTCCAGAATGGGAACGCGAGCCAGCTCTACGACAGCCTCACCCGCGTCCTCTTCAGCCTGCCGGACGACACGCTCGTCTACCCCGCGCACGACTACCACGGGCACATGGTGACGAGCATCGCCGAGGAGAAGCGGCACAACCCGCGCGTGGCCGGCAAGAGCCGGGAGGAGTTCATCCACATCATGGAGAACCTCCACCTGCCCAAGCCCAAGAAGATCGACGTCGCCGTCCCGGCCAACCGCGCCTGTGGGCACACGGCGCCTTCACCCCAGGGGGTCTGAGTCCCCTGCCCCTCTCAACTGGAGCGAGCCATGACACCGCACCCCTACCAGGACATCCCGCCCTCGCAGCTCGACACGCTCGGCCCCGAGGTGCGCCGCATCGACGTACGCGAGTTGGATGAGTACACCGGCCCGCTGGGCCACCTCCCCGGAGCGGAGCTGGTCCCGCTGGGCACGCTGGAGGCGGCGTCCGCGTCGTGGCCGCGCGAACAGCCGCTGCTGCTCATCTGCCGCTCGGGCAACCGCTCCGCGAAGGCGGCGCAGACGCTCGCCCGCGGCGGCTTCCAACACCTCTACAACCTGGCGGGCGGAATGCTCGCCGTGCGCGAGCCGCTCACGCCCCAGGGCTGAGCGCGCACCGCGCCAGAACGGACCCCATGCCCATCCTTGGCTTCTCCCTCGCGGCCCTCATCGGCCTGTCGCTCGGCCTGCTCGGCGGCGGCGGCTCCATCATCACCGTCCCCATCCTCGTGTACGTCCTGGGCTTCGGGGCCAAGGAGTCCATCGCCATGGGGCTGGCCGTGGTGGGCGTCACCAGCCTCTTCGGCGCGGCGAGCCACTGGCGCAGGGGCAACGTCCAGCTCCGGGCGGCCCTGGTCTTCGGCGCGGTGGCCATGGCGGGCACCTACGCGGGAGCGCGCCTGTCCGCCTTCGTCTCGGGGACCCTGCAGCTGTTGCTCTTCGCCACGGTGATGCTCGTGGCCGCCCTCTTCATGTTCCGCAATGGCCGCAAGGAGGCCGCCCTCGCGGCGCGCCAGCAAGCCGCGCCTCCGCCCGAGCCCCACAAGGCGTCCTTCCCCTTGATGGCCGGGGCCGCCCTGGGGGTGGGGGCGCTCACGGGCCTGGTG
>NZ_RAWE01000431.1 GCF_003611695.1 Corallococcus carmarthensis
GTAACCGTCCGGCCAATGACGTGCCGTGAGGGATTGCCGGGGGCGCAGCGCGCAGCGGACGCTTCCGGGCATGGCGAAGCAGGTGGAGAAGCCGGAGTGGGCGCGCATCGCGGAAGCGTTCGAGGCCAGCGGGCAGACGCAGCGGGAGTTCGCGTTGGCGCGGGGCGTGCGGCTGAGCACGTTGCAGTCGTGGGTGTACCGGCATCGACGGAGCGCGCCGTCGCGAGGCGAGCCGGTGAGACTCTTGCCGGTGCAGGTGGCGACGACGCCCGCTGAGGCAGCGTCCGAGCTGGAGGTGGTGGCGGCGAGCGGAGCGCGGGTGCGGTTCGCCGTGGGGACCGACGTGGCGTACGTGGCCCGGCTCGTCGCCGCGCTGGGACGGTGAGAGGGTGTTCGCGCTTCCGGCGTCGGTGCGCGTGGTGCTGGCGGTGGAGCCGGTGGACATGCGCAAGTCGATAGACGGCCTCATGGCCTTGGTGCGCGGCGCGTGGGGCGAGGACGTCTACTCGGGGCACCTCTTCGCCTTCGTCTCCAGGCGGGGCGACCGCATCAAGGTGCTGACGTGGAGTCGGGGCGGCTTCGTGCTGCTGTACAAGCGGCTGGAGGCGGGCCGCTTCCGGCTGCCACCGGTGGACGCGGGCGCGCAGGCGGTGACGCTGGACGCCACGCAGTTGGCGATGCTGCTGGATGGCATCGACGTGGCCCAGGTGAGGCGCCAGCCCGCCTGGACGCCTCCCGGGCGCACTGGCACCTGACGCGCCCGGCCCGGGACGCCGCGCGGCGGTGGCGTGTTGAGGCCTGGTGCCCCGAGAGCTGCCTCAGGACCACTTCTGCCCCTGGCGCGAGGAGGCGGAGGAACTCAAGGAGCGCCTGACGTCGCTGGAGGCGAAGATGGCGACGCTGGAGCGCCACGTCTTCGGCCGCAGGGCGGAGAAGCTGCCCCCGGTGGCGACGGAGCTGCGCAAGGACGCGGATTCGACGGCGGCCCGGGCCGAGGCGGCGAAGAAGAAGCGCCAGGAGAGAGCCACCCGGAAAGCCGAGGAGGCTCCGGCGCGAGAGATTCGCCACGCGGTGCCCACCGACGAGCGCCACTGCCCGGCGTGCGGCAGCGAGGACTTGAAGCCACTGGGCCAGGGCCGCACCTCGGCGGTGTACGAGTACGTGCCCGCCCGCTTCGAGAAGCAGGTGCACGTGCAGGAGGTGCTTTCGTGCGTGTGCGGCCGGGGCATCGTCACCGCCCCGCCTCCAGCCCGGGTGGTGGACAGGGGCGAGTATGGCCCCGGCTTCCTGGCCCACGTGGTGACGTCGAAGTGCGCGGATGCCATGCCGCTGCACCGACTCGCCCAGCGGGTGGAGAGAAGCGGCGTGCCCATGAGTCGCAGCACCCTGACGGACCTCTTTCACCAGTCCGCCTCCGTCCTACTGCCTCTGTCCTCCCACCTGCTTCAAGTCATTGCCGCCGCCGAGGTGGTGTGGGCCGACGAGACCCCGCTGCGCGTGCTGGACGTGAAGAAGACAAGGCTGGGTTACCTCTGGACCTTCCTCACCCAGAATGAGGCGGGCCAGTGGCTCATCGGCTACCGCTTCAGCATGGGGCGGGCCAGCAAGACGCCGAAGGAAGTCCTGGGCGGCACCCGGGGCGCCCTCGTGGTGGATGCGTACACGGGCTACAACGCGGTGACGCTGCCGGAGGGGAGAATCCGCGTCGGGTGTTGGGCACACGTGCGCCGCCGCTTCTTCGACGCGCTTTCCACCGCGCCCGAATCCCGCGAGGCGATGGACCTCATCCTCGAACTCTACCGCGTGGAGGCCCAGGCGAGAGGCGCGGACGTGGTGCGCACCGCCGCGCACCGCGAACTGCGCCAACTCAGCAGCACCCCCGTCCTCAAGCGACTTCGTGCCTGGCTCGATGCGCAGGCGCCGCGCCACCCGCCCAAGAGTCCGCTGGGCCAGGCCATCTCCTACACGCTCAAGCAGTGGGATGCGCTGAGCCGCTTCGTCTCGGATGAGCGTCTGCCCTTGGACAACAACCGCTCGGAATCGGCGCTGAGGAAGGCAGCCCTGGGGCGTAAAAACTTTCTCTTCGTCGGCCACGAGGCCGCGGGTGAAAACCTCGCGGGCCTCTACGCCCTGGTGGCCACCTGCGAGGCCAACGGCGTCAATCCCGAGGAGTACCTGGCCGACGTGCTGCTGCGCGTCCAGACGCACCCGAACGCCCGCATCGGAGAGCTGCTGCCGCACGAGTGGAAGCGCCTTCGCGCCGCCGATTCGTCCTGAGCCCCC
>NZ_RAWE01000432.1 GCF_003611695.1 Corallococcus carmarthensis
ATGCGAGCCTCCTGCTGCTCGATTCGCGCGAGCGCAGCGCTCAGCAGTCGCTCCAGCTCCGCGATACGCGCATCTCTTGGGTCGGGCGTGGCCACGCCCCATTATTTCTAATCCGCCCCCGGCCCACGTCGAGCGTGGTGAGGCCCACCGTTCGCTGCCTCACCGCCCCCTCAGGCGAGCACCACCCCGTGAACGCTTACACTGGAAGATGGTCAATGACATCCCGAACAGCGACTGGCGCGCGCCGTTCATCAACTACTCCTACAACGTCCTGGTCCAGGAGCGCTCGACAAGCCAGATCTATCTCTGGGTGGCTGGCGCCAAGTATCCCGTCAACACCTCGGCGGACCTCGACTACTTCGGGGGGTTGTCCAGCGTGAGGGTGATTCCGCTGGGAACGCTGGCCAGCACCACGTACGAGCCGTGGTGCGGAGCGAACCTCCGGGAGCGTTCCAGCAGCACCGTGTACAACCTGGGGTACATCAACAGCAGCTACACCTCCATGCGGAAGTCCGTCACGGCCAGCCCCGCGCACAGTGCCGTTCCAGATGGCGCGCTGGCCCCCGTGCCGGTGTTCAACGTCTCCGGCGAGCTCGCCTGCATCTGGTAGCACCCGGTCATGAACGCCCGCCCCCGAGCGTCGTCTCCCACCGCGCAGGCGGGATGTGCCTCGGCCTGGTCGGGCGTGATGTGGCCGACTCCAACTCCTCCAACCAACGCAGCACAACACAACGCAGCACAACGACAAAGGTGGACGTATGTCTCGATTGGGAATGCTTCTGGTGAGTGCGCTGGCCCTGGGTCTGACCGCGTGCGGAGGCCCCGAGCAGGCGGAGGACGGCACCGAGCCCACGATGGCGTCGGCGCAGCAGGAACTGACGCAGTACTGTGGTCTGAACTGCCCGAGCGGCCAGCACCCGACGACCTACCTGTGCAGCAGCTCGTGTGGCAGCTTCTGCACCAACACCAACAACGCGGTCCAGTGTGACAACAATACGGGCTCGTCCTTCACCTCGTGCGGCACGACCTGCCCGTCGCCGTACCATGTCACCAGCACG
Organism: Corallococcus carmarthensis; assembly: GCF_003611695.1. Classification (GTDB taxonomy): domain Bacteria; phylum Myxococcota; class Myxococcia; order Myxococcales; family Myxococcaceae; genus Corallococcus; species Corallococcus carmarthensis. The sequence goes on from NZ_RAWE01000432.1 coordinate 1,059, forward strand.
TACGGCTCCTACAACTGCAGCAAGACCATTCCGTACCTGAGCGGCAACAACACCGTCATCTGCAGTCTGTGAGCGACCAGGCCCGAGGCGGATAAGGCCCCACATCGGATGAAGTGCACGGTGGGCTGGCGGCTCGCGAGTGTCGCCAGTCCACTGTCGGAGCTGGCGAACCGCCGCGTCCTGCGCGCGCTCGACAGCCCGCTGGAGGACACCGTTCCGGCGCGCCGCCCCATCACGGTGAGGGACCTGCTCACGCTGCGGATGGGAACCGGCGCGGTGATGGCGCCTCCGAACACCTACCCCATCCAGAAGGCGATGTAGGCGGAGCGGGTGGCGCCCGGCTTCGAGGCCATTCCCCACACGCCCGACGAATTCATGCGGCGCCTGGGAGCGCTGCCGCGCATCCATCACCCAGGAGAGCGGTGGATGTATCACACCGGTTTCGAGGTCCTGGGCGTGCTCTCGCGCGCGCCTCCGGGAGGGGCTTCGATGACTTCCTCTCCGAGCGGCTCTTCAAACCCCTGGGCATGAACGACACCGCGTTCAGCGTGCCCCGGGAGAAGCTGGACCAAGTGGCGACCGCCTACCAGCGAGACCCCAAGACCGGAGCGCTCACGGCCTGGGCCCCCCCGGTCGGGCCCGTTGTCGCGGCCACCCGCCTTCCTCGCGGGCGGTGGACAGGGCTGCGGGCTGGTGTCGACCGCCGACGACTTCCTCACCTTCTGCCGGATGCTGTTGAACCAGGCCCGCCACGGTGCGACGCGCCTGCTGTCCGCCGAGAGCCTCCAGCAGATGATGACGGATCAGACTCCTCCCGAGCAGAAGGCCGCCTCGCCCTTCTTCCCGGGCTCCTGGGACACGTCCGGTTGGGGCTTCGGCGGAAGCGTCACGACGCGGCCGGATGGCATCTCCCCCACGGCCGGTCGCTATGGCTGGGCGGGCGGCTTCGGCACCACGTTCTTCATCGACCCGGACCAGGACCTGACGGCCATCCTCCTGGCCCAACGGATCATGTCGGGCCCGACGACGAAGCCTTCGCCGTGGCGTTCTCGAAGGCGGCGTACGCAGCGCTCGGCTAGTACCACCTGATCAGATTCGTGAGGGGCCGCGCGGCAGGTTCGAGTCGTCGACGAGCCTGCGGCAGAGGGGGCAGACGCCTATCCAGTGCAACAGCACCTGTTGAAGACGGCGGCGGACTTCA
>NZ_RAWE01000433.1 GCF_003611695.1 Corallococcus carmarthensis
CTCCGACTCCACGTCCTCCACCATCACGCCCACCCGGTCGTCGCGACGCACGGATGACGCGAAGAAGCGGAAGCTCGTGGGCTCGCCGGTGACGAGTCCGAACTCCTGCGGCGGCACGTCCGCCTGCGTCCCTTCCTCCATGCCGAAGGGCGCGACGCACAGCGCCTTCACCGGCGGCTCCATGCCCGGCACCGCCGGCATCGCCGTCTCCACGCCCACGTAGTAGGCGCGCGCCGTGCCGCCGCGGATCCGCAGGCCGTGCCCCTGGCGCACCCAGCCGTAGTACGCCGCGCCCCGCGCCACCGCGAGGTCCAGGTCCGCCCCCTCCAGCTCCTTCGCCGGGGGCGCCCCTTCCGCGGCGAGCCACTGGTTGAGGACCTCCATGACGCGGCCCTTCAGCGGCCCGGCCTTGAAGACGCCGCCGTTGAAGAGCACCGCGGTGGGGTGCAGGAAGCCCTTGCCCGTCACGTCCACCGGCGAGTCCGTGCTGGCCGACAGCGCCTGCGCCTGCCGGGTGAGGAACGCCGCCAGGTGCTTCGTCACCGCCGGGTCCTGCGCGTACGGCAGCGCCATCTGCGCCAGGCCCGTGCGCCGGGCGGTGCGCGGCAGGTCCGCCACCTGCGTCACCGGGAAGAAGCCGTCCGTGAGGACGCGGTCCAGCTCCTCGCGCGTCAGCTCCGTGCGCAGCGTGCCGCCGATGAGCGACGAGCCGCGGCCCGGAATGGCGATAGGGACCCGGTCCAGGGAGGCGTCCGCGTACAGCGTCTCCTTCGCGTGCCGGCACCCGTAGGTGAGGCCGTTGAACTGCCACGCGTCCAGCTTGCGCCCGTCCGCCGCCATCCGCTGGTTGAGCGTGTGCGCCAGGGCGAGGTCCATGTTGTCGCCGCCCAGCAGGATGTGGTCGCCCACCGCCACGCGCAATAGCTCCAGGTCGCCCTCGCGGTCCTTCACGGTGATGACGGAGAAGTCGGACGTGCCGCCGCCCACGTCCACCACGAGAATCACCTCCCCGGGCTGCACCTGCCTGCGGAAGTTCTCCCCCATCGCCTCCAGCCACGCGTACAGCGCGGCCTGAGGCTCCTCGAGCAGCGTGATGTGCTCGATGCCCGCCGCCTTCGCGGCCTCCAGCGTCAGGTCGCGCGCCGCCGCGTCGAAGGACGCCGGGACGGTGACGATGACCTCCTGCTGGGACAGCGCGTTGCCGGACTCCTCCTGCGCGCGGGCGAAGGTGTGGTCCCACGCCTCCTTCAGGTGGCGCAGGTAGCGCGCGGACGCGTCCAGCGGCGACACGCGCTGCACCTCCGGCGGCGCCTGCCAGGGCAGGAGCGCCGAGCGCCGGTCCACGCCCGGGTGCGACAGCCAGCTCTTCGCGGAGGACACCAGCCGCGTGGGCACCTTGGCCCCGTGCGAGCGGGCGAAGTCACCGACGATGACGCCCGGCTCCGCGTTCCACGGCAGCGCCAGGCTGCCCTCCGGGAACTCCTGCGCGCTGGGGAGGTAGAGGAAGGAGGGCAAGAGCGGGCGCGCTTCCACGGTGCCGGGCGCCGTCACCTGCGGCACGGGCAGCATGGACTGCGAGGGGCCGCGCGGCTTGCCGTCCTCCAGGTTGAAGTAGGACACCGCGGAGTGCGTGGTGCCCAGGTCGATGCCGATTGCGTATCGGGCCATATCGGTCAGGAACCCCGGAAAGGGGCCTTGTGGTTCCTTGAAGGGGATGGGACTTCGAAGGACGCGCCGCCTGCTGCCCGAGCGGGCATCAGGTGAGCTCGACTTCCGCCGGCGCCAGCACGCGCGGCTCCATGGCGGGGCTGACGGACGGGAACTTCACCTCCGTGGTCACCCAGCCGTGGTGCCGGAGCGTGCCCCCATGGGGAGGCTGGCCGGCGACGTTGCCGGTGAGCCGGATGCGCTGCGCGTCGAACCCGGCGGGCACCGTCACGGTGTCGCCCTCGCCCTGCGGCAGCACCGGCTGGAGCGTCAGGTACTGGTGCACCACCTTGCGGCAGCCCTCGTGGACGATGCGGGCCGCCGCGCCCACGTCCGCGTCTGGGAAGGCCGCCACGTTCTCCTGCACGAAGTCCAGGAAGCGGCCCTCGCGCTGGAGCATGGCCAGGAGCGACAGGGCACTGGCGTGCTCGCGCTCGGGGGGCAGGGGCGCCGGGGCGACGGG
>NZ_RAWE01000434.1 GCF_003611695.1 Corallococcus carmarthensis
GTAGACGCAGGTGCCGCTGGAGTCCGTGCCCGTCGGGTTGTAGCACTCGCTGTTGGGAGGGGTGTTGCAGGCCGTCCCGGCGCACGTCCCGGTGCTGCTGCAGACGTCTCCGATGGTGGTGGAGTTGCCGTCGTTGCAGGCGCTGCCGGCGGCCTTCAGTGGGTTGGAGCAGGTGCCGTTGAGAGGATTGCAGGTGCCAGCGGCATGGCACTGGTCCGAGGCGGTGCAGAGGATGGGGCTGGAGCCGGAGCAGGTGCCGCTCTGGCAGGTGTCGCTCTGGGTGCAGGCATTGCTGTCGTTGCAGGCGGTGCCATTGGCCTTGGGCGTGTAGACGCAGGTGCCGTTGGAGTCCGTGCCAATCGGGTTGTAGCACTGGGCGTCGGGAGGGGTGTTGCACACCGTCCCGGCGCACGTCCCGGAGCTGTTGCAGACGTCTGCGCGAGTGGTGGCATTGCCGTCGTTGCAGGCGGTGCCGGCGGCCTTGGGCGTGTAGGAACAGGTGCCGTTGGACTCCGTGCCCGTCGGGTTGTAGCACTGGGTGTTGGGAGGGGTGTTGCAGGCCGTTCCGGCGCACGTCCCGGTGCTGCTGCACACGTCGCCAAGGGTGCTGGCATTCCCGTCGTCGCAGGCGGTGCCGGCTGCCTTCAGGGCGTACTCGCAAGTACCATTGGAGCAGGTGCCCGCCGCCTGGTAGCACTGACCGGGCGGAGTGGTGCAGCTCACCGGCGTGCCTGCGCATCCTCCGGACCCGTTGCACGTCTCGCTCAGCGTGCACGCATCCCCGTCGTCGCACGCGGCCCCGGCCGCCTTGTAGGCATAGGAGCAGGAGCCGTCGGAGCAGGAGCCGGCGCTTTGGTAGCACTGCCCAGGAGGGGCCTCGCAGGCGACGGGAGCGCCGGCACAGGTGCCCGTGCTGTCGCAGACGTCATTGCCAGTACAGGCGTTGCTGTCGTTGCAACTGAAGCCGGCCGGCTGGAGGGGATAGGTACAGGTGCCGCCGTTGGAGCAGACGCCAGCCGAGCTGTGACACTGGCTCGGCGCGGTGTTGCAGGTGACGGTCTCGCAGGTGCCAAGCAGCTCCGCGGTGTTGAGCTTCACGGTCTGGCCCGCGACAACGTTTTCTCCGCCCAGGACGAGGACCTTGGAGGTGGCGCTCAACAGGACGGCGGCGTGGAGCCTGCGAGGAGCCCGCAGGGGCAGGCTGGAGGACCAGGTGTTCGTCTCCGGGTCGTAGAGCTCCACCGAATCCAGCGGGGCGGACACCTCGCCACCCGCGACGAGGACCTTGCCGGAGGGCAGCAGCGTCGCGGTGTGGAGCGTCCGAGGCGTGGCCATCTGCGCGGCGGTCCAGGTATTGGTCGTCGGGTCATAGACTTCGGAGGTGTTGAGAGGGCCTGTTTCATTCGTGCCGCCCGCGACGAGGACCTTGCCGGAGGGCAGCAGCGTCGCCGTGTGGTCGTAGCGGTGCGTGGCCATGGGGGCGACCAGGGTCCAGCCCGAGTTCGGGTTGCTGGGGTCGTACGTCTCCGCTGTCTCGAAGATGCGCCAGCCCCGGCCGCCGACGACGAGAACTTTTCCGGAGGGAAGCAGCGTCGCCGTGTGGCGCCTGCGCTCGTCGTTCATCGCAGAGGGCAGGGTGGACCAGCTCCCTGCCGGGTCATACACGTCCACGCTGGCATAAGAGCCATTGTTGTTGCCGCCACCCACGACGAGCACCTTGCCGGAGGGAAGCAACGTCGCCGTGCTGTAGGCGCGTGCCATGGAGGTGGAGCCCGCCTGCGTCCAGAGGCCCGTCTGCGGCGCATACAGCAGCGCGGTGGCGGTGTAGCCCGGCGCGGACTGAATCTCGCCGCCGACGACAAGCACCTCGCCAGAGGACAGCAGGGTGGCGGTGTGCCCCTCGCGTCCGAAAGGCATGGCCCCCGTGGAGAGCCATGTGCCCAGGCTCGGGTCATAGAGTTCCGCCGAGGCATGGAATTCGTTGGCCCAGCCGCCGACGACGAGGACCTTGCCGGAGCTGAGCACGGTGGCCGTGGGGAACCTGCGGGTCAGGCTCATCGAGCCTGTCTCCTGCCATCCCGTGACGAGGGCCGCCTGGGACCTGGCGGTCTTGGCCGGCGTGGGACTTGGGGGCTTGGAGTTGCAACTCAAACTACCCA
>NZ_RAWE01000435.1 GCF_003611695.1 Corallococcus carmarthensis
CCCCTGTGCCGCCGGCCGCCCACCCGCAGCACGGGGGCACCCACGCGCAATACGGGATCGCTCAGGCGCCCCAGGCAAGTGCCCCCGCGCCGCATCCGGGCACCCACGCGGCCCATGGCGGGTCCCATCATTCGCCCATGGCCGCGCCGCCGCCGTACGTGGCAGCGCCGCCTCCTCCGGTGTCCGCCCCCGCGCGGCCTCCGGTGGCTCCCGTGGCCGCGCCGCCAGCGCCCGTCCACGCGGTGGCGCCCGCCGCTCCGGCGCCTCCCACCCAGGCGGCGAAGCCGGGGCTGACGCCCGGCCAGCGCAAGGGGCTCGTCGTGGGCGGAGTGGGCCTGCTGCTCGCCGGGCTCGCGCTGGTGTTCCTGCTGCCCAAGGGCGGCCTGGAGGTGCGCAACGCCCAGGAGGGCGAGCGCGTCTACGTGTCCGGCGTGCTGCTGGAGTCGAGCAACGCCCTGCCGGAGGACCCCACGGGCTGGCTCGTCTCCACGGCCGTGGATGGCAAGCTGCACCGCTTCGGCAAGGTGCCGAAGTCGGAGCACATCGACCTGCGCACGCTCGCGGACGCCGCGCCCCAGGCGGATGCCCGGGGCACGCTCAGCGTCACCGGTGCCCAGGGCTGCCGCGTGGCGCTGGGCTCGCAAGTGCTCCAGGGCCAGACGCCGCTCGCCAGCCCCATGCCCGCGGGGCGTGAGTTCGAGGTGCGCGTCACCTGCGGCGGCAAGCCCGACGTCGTCCGCTGGGTGATGGCCGTCCCGGGACAGGGCGTCGCGCTGGACGTGCCCTGAGCCGGACGGAATGACACGGGCCGGGGGCCGCCACTGACGGGGCGTCCCTCCGGGCCGGAAGGCGTGCGGCCTACAGCTTCTTCAGCATCAGGTCCTTGTAGTCACCGTAGCCGGGCAGGTCCTCGCCGATGGAGCCGTCCACCTTCGCGCGCACGGTGAGCGTGCCGCCCGTCAGGTCCAGCGTGAAGCCCGGCTCGTCCTTGTGGACGATGTGCAACGTCTTGATGCCGTCCCGGACGGCTTCCTTCCCGACGTCGTCGTTACAGACGTACTTCATGTCGTCGATGAGCCGGTCGAAGATGCCGTTGGAGATCATCTGGATGGCGGCCACGGTGGTGAAGCTCGCCTCGTCGAGGGTCACCTGGATGTCCGCGCCCCCCGCGGCCTCCTTCAACTCCGCCACCTTCGGCGCGAAGGAGTCCTTCTTGAACGCGGCCATTTCCTTCCGCTCAGCGAGACCCATGGTGTCGTGCTCCGTGCTGTGTCCAGGCGGGAATGCCCGAAAGAATGGGAACCGTCGTGGACGGCCCGCCCGTGTGTCAACGCCCACACGGAGGTGATGCTTCACGTCATCTGAGAAACACCCCACCTCGCGTCAGTCGTGGATCCCGACGTGCAGGTCGCCGTGTTGCACGCAGACCCAGTGGAAGGCGCAGGAGCACGCCACCGCGCGGGCGTGCGTGCAGCAGCGGCCGCCGAAGTGCTCCGGCAGGGGTTCGCGCTCGGGTGAGGGCGGGTCGGGGAGCTCCTTCGGCGCGCCCCGCCCGGAGTCCGCGGGCACGCTGCCGCAGCAGCCCCGCCCGAGGCAGCCGGGACACAGGGACAATTCGCAGTGCGCGCACCAGTCGAACACCTCTCCGGCGGTGCCACGGCGCTCACAACCTCCACAGGCGTCGAACATGGGCGGCCTCCTCGCTCACTTGCGAACGAAGGTAGAGGAGGGGTCCGACATCACGGGTCGTGCGGGAACGTCTCGCGCTCCGGGAGGAGGGAAGCGACGGCTGGGCGACGCTCGCGCCGCGCACCTTCCACGGGTGGACGGGAGCCAGGACGCACGGCGGTCCGTGAGCCCTTGCGGCGTTGGCCGGGGATTCGCATGGAACAGGGGCTCACGTAGTTCCGGTCTTTCGGGGAGGACGCAGTCATGCGCAGACACCGCCGCATCATCGGAGTGTTCGGCTCCGGGACGGAGGCCCACGAGGCATGGGTCGTCCCCCTGGCGCGGTGGATTGCCGAGGCGGGCTTCGACCTGCTCACCGGCGCGGGCGGCGGCGTCATGAGCGCGGCGGCGGGGGCCTTCGT
>NZ_RAWE01000436.1 GCF_003611695.1 Corallococcus carmarthensis
GGCGGTGGGCCTGGTGGGCTCGCGGGCCCTGGCCGTGGCGCTGGGGCTGTCGCCCGGGATGGCGTCCGTGGGGATGGGGGTGGCGCTGGGCCTCACGCAGGGGTGGCTCTTGCGGCGCGAGGTGCATGGCGCGGCCGTGTGGGTGGCGGCGTGCGCGGTGGGCTACGGCATGGCCGGGCCGGCGGCGGACTGGAAGGCCCGCGCCTGGAAGACGGCGGTGGAGATGGGCGCGACCTGGCGCCTGTCCTCCATCACCATCACGGCGCAGGCCATGACGTGGGGGGCGCTCGCGCTGTGCACGGCCATTGGCGGTGCGTTCATCCTGTCGAGCCTGCGCACGCAGGTGCTGCCCGCCGCCGGCACGCGGCTGCCGGGCGCCCTGGGGCAGTTCGCGGTCCTGGGGCTGGCGCTGCCGCTGATGGTCGCGCTGGAGGCCCGCGAGAAGAGCGTGCCGATGCCGGTGCTTCCGTCGTCCAATCCCCCGGCCCTGATGCAACCCAGGCCCACGCGGACCTGGGGCGCCGACAGGACCGGCGTGGTCCCGGGCATGCGCGGCGGCGAGTCCTTCAGTCCCGGATGCGCCAGCAAGTACTGCGGGTCGGAGCCCTCCAGGCCGACCACGCGGATCGCCCTCCCCCCCCGGCTACTCTCAGGCGCCCATCGTCCATGACGAGCACCTGCGGGTGTTGAGCGGCACGGTACAGCCGCGGGTACCGTCCGGGCGCCGGTGGAACAACGCCGCGTCAAGCTCCGGTCAGGAGTCCGCGAACGACCCCCAGGGCTCCGAGCCGGCCACCCCGGACATCCTCCTGCCCTGAAGGACCCAGGGCTCGTCGTTGCCGTGGGTGGGAACTTCCTTGCCCACCGCATGCCGAGGTGTGGGCGCCCTTCGTCGTGAGCTGGACACGCGCAACGCCGCGAGGACCGGGCACGGCGGTTGCTCTACCGCGTCCGCATGGGACGAGGCGTGTGGGTGGGCGCGTTGGTGAGCGCGCTGGTGTGGGGCGGGGCAGCGCAGGCAGCGAACAAGGCCACGGCGACGAAGAAGGTCCGGCCGGTGGTTCAGCTGTCGGAGCGGGCGCTGTGGCGGGCGAAGTCCTGGGTGGGGATGACGACGCTGGCGAAGATGAGCTCGACGGTGACCGATGATTGTTCGGGCATGACGCGGCTGGCGTTCCAGCAGCGGCAGTTGGATTTGCTGCCCGACGACGTGCTGCCGGAGGAGAACGGCGTCACGGCCATCCACCGCAAGGCGCGCGCGCTGGGCATGCTGTCGGAGACGCCGACGCCGGGCGCGCTGGTGTTCTTCAAGAACACGTTCGACCGCAACCGCGACGGCCTCATCAACGACGGCCTCACGCACATCGGCATCGTGGAGCGGGTGGGGGCGGACGGCACGGTGACGTTCGTGCACAAGTCGGGCGGGCTGGTGAAGCGCTCGCGCTTCAACCTGCTGCAGCCGGAGGCGCGCAAGGACGCGAAGGGGCACATCCTCAACGACTGGCTGCGCCGCAAGGGGAAGAAGACGCGCGGCTACATGGCGGGGGAGCTGGTGGCGGGCTTCGCGTCGGTGGACGAGCGCTGGCGTTCGCCCGAGCCGACGCGCCTGGCCTCCGCGAAGCTCACCGTCAAGGGTGACGCCCGGACGGCACAGCGCTAGACACGGCCGGGAGATGTCCACCGTCGAAGGTCCGTCCGAAGCCCCGAGTCCCGAACCCGCCGAGCCCGTCCGGCCGCCGCCGCCGGAGGTGCCTCCAGCGCCACCGCGAAGAAGGCGGTGGGCGCGCGGGGTGGCGGTGGGCGTCCTGGTGCTGGGCGTGGGAATCGCCGCGGCCACGTTCATCGGGCTGCCGGATGCGAGCCTCCTGGCGAAGGAGAACCCGAAGACGACCGCGCTCATCGAGCAGCGCGCGAGCGAGGCACGCGAGGCCGGCCGCAAGCCGCGCCGCCGGCAGCAGTGGGTGCCGCTGTCGGCGGTGTCCAAGCCCGCCGTGGACGCGGTGCTCATCTCCGAGGACGCGAGCTTCTACCTGCACGACGGCGTGGACACGGTGGAGCTGGCGCGGGCGGTGGGGCAGGCGG
>NZ_RAWE01000437.1 GCF_003611695.1 Corallococcus carmarthensis
AGGCGGCGAGGGCCTTCGTGATGCTGACGATGGCGGCGCTGGGCGGCACGGCGCAGACGCTGGCGACGCGGGTGTCGACACTGCCGGGCTCAGCGCAGGCGGCGCTGGTGGGAGCGGAGCAGGGAGGTTTCCGTCTGGTGGCCGCGGCGGAAGTCTCAGCGGTGGCGGTGTCCGCGAGCGGAGAAGTAACCCTCGCGCTGGCCCCCAACGCGGTGGCGATGTCCCCGAAGGGGCGGAATGTCTCTGCGCCCGTTGAAGTGCACGTGCATCACATCGCTACGAACAAGTGGTGGGAGGCGACGCATCAGGGCGGACCGTGGTCACCCAGGTTCCAGGAACTCTTCGACCGCGCGGGAATGTCACTGGATGACGAAGTGAACACCGTCCGTGTCCGGGGCCATCAAGGGCCACATCCTCGGGAGTATCATGAGGAGGTCTACGAACGCTTGAACAAGGCGTTGGGAAGATGCAGGAGCATCCAGAAATGCAGTGAGGCGCTCGTGGAGGAACTTCAGTCGCTGGGTGCGGAGATCTCAACGCAAAACAGCCGGCTCAACTTGCTCGTCACGCAACCCTGACGCCCAGGAAGGTTGAACCCGATGAGGTACTTCAAACTTCTCGACGACATGGAGATCCATGGCCGCTGGCTTCCAGGCGAGGCGACGAACGCCCAGGGGCAGGAGATCGATGACATCTGGCAGTTCGCGGATGGTTGTCCGGTCAAGGTCGACGAACGCCTGACGATTCCCATCGGGCATCCGGGGAAGGTCGTCGACTATTCTGTGACGAGTGTCGGTGGTGCACCTGTTGTGCATCGCAGAGTCGCGAGCGTGCTCACGGAGTTGGCACCTGACGAGGTGCAGGTCATTCCCGTCGAGGTTGAAGGACAGTCGGATCCATACTTCATCCTCGTCGCGACACGGACCATTCGATGCATCGATGATCAGGAGTCCGCGGAGGTGCTGTACTGGAAGCCCGAAGATGAGCGGCCAGAATTAACGGGGACATATCGAGCCGTCTACGGCATGCGCATCGACCCTACGAAGGTCGGTGATGCCAAGGTCTTCCGTCCCTGGGGCTGGAATGTCGTGCTCATCGTCTCCGAGGACATCAAGGAGGCGCTGGAGCGCTCCGGTGCCACGGGGATGGCGTTCAGGGAAGTCACCGGCCCCAGCGAAATCAGCCCCGAGGAACGCGCGCACAACCGCAAGCTCCGTGAACTCTACGAGCGGTCCACGACCCCCCGCGAAGCCTTCTGGCGCACGTTGGGCGCCATGGACGACAACTTCGTCATCCCCATCGTCGTCGGTGGCGGCTGGCCGGCGGGCAGCGAAATCTGGCGTGTCATCCACCGCCCCGAAGGACGCACCCTCTTCGTGACGGACGGTCTCTCCAACTTCTTCGTGAAGGCCGCTGAGCCCTCCGTGGGCTTCGGCCTGGAGCTCGCGCTCGAAACCGATGAGGCCGTGGAGAACGTGGCGAAGAGCTGGCAGCAGCTCCTGTTGGAACGGATCGCCAACGAGCTCGTGGGCCACGAACACCTGCGCGAACCCGCGAGGACCGGCCTCCTCTCCATGGAAGTGGATGGAGAACGCATGCCCGAACCCCTCCTGACGAAGGACGGCCGCGTCGCCGTGCTCCTGGGCATGGACACGCCCACGCTCCCCACCCACTTCACGATGCCGGACGGACAGGTGCGGCTCGTCACGGTGAAGACGCTGATGCCCCGGGAGCTCACGTACCTGCTGGAGCACGGCCGGGAAGAACTGCTCCACCGCTTCAACCAATCCCACCCCGGCCACCTGTCCCGCGCCTGGCGCCAGCCCGTGGTGTAGCAGCCGAAATCAGGAGGCAGTCCATGTCGCTGCGCTCGCTGTGCGTGCTGTGGATGCTACTGGCGACAGGCTGCGCGACGTCACGGACATGGAGGTTGGACACGGGAGAAGGCCGTGCGCGTGAGTACACACCGCGCACGGAAGCGCGCCCCGTGGCGTTGGATGGAGACACCTTCGAGGAGACGGTGCGGACAC
>NZ_RAWE01000438.1 GCF_003611695.1 Corallococcus carmarthensis
CTCCCGTCCCGTCCGCCGCTCGTGGGTCTGGGCGGGCATCGCCGTGGCGTCGCTCGGTTTCGTCGGGGTGACGGTCCACGACCTGATGAAGGGCCGTTCGCAGCCGCCGCCCCGGCTGGGCGCCCTGCCGGACTTCACCTTCACGCGGCAGGACGGACAACCCTTCGGACTGAAGCAGCTCCGCGGCCACCCGTTCATCGCCAACTTCATCTTCACCCGCTGCCCCACCGTCTGCCCCGTCTTCACCCAGAAGATGGCGCGCGTGCAGGACCACACCGCGAAGCTGGGAACCGACCTCCAGCTGGTGTCCTTCTCCGTGGATCCGGCCTACGACACCCCGGAGCGGCTGGCCGAGTACGGGAAGAAGTACCAGGCGGACTTCACCCGCTGGAACTTCCTCACCGGCGACTACGGCACCCTCAAGGACACCATCGTCCAGGGCTTCAAGATCAGCATGGGCCGCGAGCCCGGCGCCGCCGAGGACGACCTGCTCTCCATCTTCCACGGCACCCACTTCGTGCTGGTGGACAGCGCCGGAGAGATCCGCGGCTACTACGACAGCGCGGATCCCGAGGCGACCCAGAAACTGGAGACCGACGCCTTCCGCATCACCCGCGAAGAGGGCTGAGCCCCCCTTCCTGATCGCGCCCGCACTCCGGGTGCGGCCCAATGGGTCTCACTCCACCCGGCTTCCGAGCCCGGCGTCCGAGCCCGCAACGACGAAGGGCCGGCGCCCCGCCCATGACGGACGGGAACCGGCCCTCGTGCCTTGCGCGGCGTTGGCCCGCAAAGCCGAAGGCCGGCCCCACCTCGCGGTGAGTACCGGCCCTCGTGCCTGAGTCACGTCAGCTTCAGTGAGAAGCTTAGTTGACCAGCTGCGCCTGCGCCTGCGCGATGATGTTCTGGAAGTTCTGCTGCGCGGGCTGGGAGGCCAGCGCGCCGACCTTGTCCGCGCCGTTCTTCACGGTGGTCGCGATGTCACCGATGGACTTCACGGTGGGGGCGAACTTGGTCAGCTGGGACAGACCAGCCAGGGGCCCCTTGGCGAGCAGGGACGCGCCGGAGTCGATGAACTTGTCCACGAACGGCTTCGCCAGCTTGCCCAGGCCGAACGGGAGCTTGTCCAGGAGGCCGCCCGCGATGCCCTTCAGGCCGCCGGCGATGGCGCCCATCGGGTTCTGCACGAAGTTCAGCGCCTTGCCCGCGATGTTCGCGACGCCGCCGGCGACATTGCTGACCGTCTTCGCGATGCTGCTGACAACCTTGCCGATGCCGCCCATGGTAATACCCCCTGCTTAAGTCTGGTTTGGAGAGTGTGTGCCGAAGTGAAGCTGCAAAAGGATTCTCGGAAGGGGGAGGAAAATGTTTCCTCCGAATTTCCGATCTATTTCACGGGGATTCCGGGCGGGCTTCAGCCGCGGGGTCCGCCGCCGCCCTTCTTCAGCTGGTCCATGAGCTCCTGACGCTTCGCCTCGTCCTCCGGCGCCTTGGGGGCCTCGCCCGTGGGGTTCAGGCTGGGCTTGCCGGCGGCGCCGCCGCCCTTGCCGGCCTCGAACTCGGACTTGGCGAAGGGGTTGCCCTGGCCGGGCAGCTCACCCTTGGCGCCGGCGACGAGGAACTCACCGACCTCCTCCACCGTGTGCACCGGGAAGCCGTTGGCCTTCAGTTCCTCGTCGGACACGACGTTGAGCATGGGCTCCTTGTCCTTGTCCTGCGCGTACTCGAGCACCAGCTCGACGTAGTCCTCCAGCTTCATCCCCACCGCATCCGCGATGCGCTTCGTCTCGGGATCCTTGAGGAGCTCCGCGCGGACGACTTCCACGGGACGGGACAGACCACGCTTCTTGCCAGGGGCTTGCTGGGACATGCGATTTCGCTCCGGAGAGGAGAGGAAAGAGGCTGGGAACAACTCTAGCCCATCTTTCCAGTAGTACCCATTCCCCGCCCGGACCGGCCCCGGCCCCCTC
>NZ_RAWE01000439.1 GCF_003611695.1 Corallococcus carmarthensis
TACTGCAACCCCCGAGATCTACACTCGACTAGTCGTCGGCAGCGTCAGATGTGTATAAGGGACAGCCTTGCAACCGCCGCCGTCCCCCGCCTCCGCCCCTGGCAACGAGCCCCTCATCCAGAAGGCGAAGCAGCACCTGCTGCAGAACTACAAGCAGCAACCCATTGCCCTGGTGCGCGGTCAGGGCACGAGGGTGTGGGACGCGGACGGCAAGGCGTACCTGGACTGCATCGGTGGCATCGCGGTGTGCGCGATGGGCCATTGCCACCCGGAGGTCGTCGCGGCGGCGAAGGCGCAGCTGGACACGCTGTGGCACGTCTCCAACGTCTTCTACTCGCAGCCGCAGATCGACCTGTCGGAGCAGCTCACCGAGTGGGCCGGGCTGCCGCGCGCGTTCTTCTGCAACTCCGGCGCGGAGGCCAACGAGGCCCTCATCAAGCTGACCCGCAAGGTGATGAAGGACCGGGGCACGCCGGAGCGCTTCGAGATCCTCTCCTTCGAGAAGGGCTTCCACGGCCGCACGCTGGCCACCGTCACCGCCACCGGCCAGCCGAAGTACCACGCCGGCTTCGAGCCGCTGCCCCAGGGCTTCCGGCACCTGCCCTACGGCGACGTGGAGGTGGTGCGCCGCGCCATCGGGCCCTCCACCGCCGCCATCCTGGTGGAGCCCATCCAGGGCGAAGGCGGCGTGCGCATGGCGCCCCCGGGCTTCCTCCAGGGCCTGCGCGCCCTCTGTGACGAGAAGGGCCTGCTGCTGCTCGTGGACGAGGTCCAGACGGGCATGGGCCGCACCGGCCAGCCCTTCGGCTTCATGAACCACGGCATCCGGCCGGACGCCATCAGCCTGGCCAAGGCGCTGGGCAACGGGCTGCCCATTGGCGCCATGCTGTGCCGCGAGGAGCTGGCGGTGAGCCTGGCGCCGGGCACCCACGGCTCCACCTTCGGCGGCAACCTGGTGTCCGCCGCCGCGGCCAACGTGGTGCTGCGGTTGTTGCGCCAGCCCGGTTTCCTGGCGGACGTGCAGGCCAAGGGGGAGCACTTCCTCGCCGGGGCGCGCGCGCTCCAGGCCTCGCTGCCGGAAGGGCGCATCAAGGCCGTGCGCGGGCTCGGGTTGCTCCTGGGCGTGGAGCTGGACCGGGAGGTCGCGCCCGTCATCGCGAAGCTGCGCGAGGCCGGCCTGCTCGTGAACGCAGCCGGGGAAACCACGCTCCGCTTCGCCCCGCCCCTCATCATCTCCCAGAAGGAACTGGACGAAGCGCTGGGCATCCTCCAGCGTGTCCTCTCCGCGCTGTAAAAGGGGGAGGGGCCCCACGGACCCGGGAAGTTTGACGCCCCGCTTCCCGGACACCTACACTTGGGGATTCGCCATCCCGTGGATCGTGACACCTTGAGCGCGCCCAACCCCATCGTCGGCCTGGGGGGCAGGACCGACCACATCGCTACGGTGCCCCACCTGGACCCGGCCCGCCTTCAGCTCAGCCCGGAGGAGGGCTCGGTGCTGTCGTTGGTGGGCCGCGTCGAGCGCATCGACGCCGTGCTGTCCCGCTCCTCGCTGGGCGAGGCGCGCACCATCGCCGTGCTGCTGTCGCTGCGCGCCAAGGGGGCCATCGTGCCCGCCCGGGTGGTGCAGCGCGCGCCTCCCGCCGCCCCGGTGGTGGACGCCGCCCTGGCGGAGGAGGTGGACCTGGATGCCGACCAGAAGCGCGACATCATCGAGATGGAGCGCTCGCTGGACGGGATGGACCACCACGCCGTGCTGGGCGTGGCCCGGGGTTCCAGCCCCCAGGAGGTGAAGCAGGCCTATTACAACGCGTCCCGCCGCTTCCACCCGGACCGCTACTTCGGCAAGAACCTGGGCAGCTTCCGCGCCCGGCTGGAGCGCATCTTCAAGCGCCTCACCGACGCCCACAACGCCCTCAGCCTGTCTCTTATAAACATCTGACGCTGCCGACGACGAGTC
>NZ_RAWE01000043.1 GCF_003611695.1 Corallococcus carmarthensis
GCGGCGGCGTCCGGGGCAGGGGCCGCGTCAGGCAGGGCGTCCGGCAACTCGCGGTCCAGGTTGCGCAGGCGCGGGTTGGACCACGCGACCGCGACGTTCGTGAGCGTCAGCAGGCCCAGGACGATGAAGATGACGGCGATGCCGCGGCCCGGGCCCACGCCCAGCAGGCGGCCCATGGTGCTGGCGAGCGCGCCACCCGGGGCCATGGCCGGCTCGAAGATGTCGTCCGCGAGCGGCCCCGCGAGGAGGGCCGCCAGCGGCGACATGCAGAGGACGATCATCCGCTTCACGGCGGCGGTGCGGCCCTGGAGGTCCGCCGGAATCTTGCGCTGCCAGATGGACTGGCTGCCCGCCATCATCGGCGGCATGGAGAACAGGTAGAGCGCGGCGGCGGTGGCGACCAGCGGCACGCTGGGCGACGGCGCGGCCAGGAAGAGCACCAGGCCCGACACCAGCTGGAACCCCAGGATGCCGTGCAGCTGGTTCTTGGGACCGCCCCAGACGCCCATGCCGACGGCGCCCAGGAGCGCGCCCACGCCCGCCACCGACGCGATGACGCCCAGCGTGGAGATGTCCGTGAAGGCGAGCACCAGCGGGGTGATGAGCAGCATCACCAGGTCCATGCACAGCACGGCCACGACGGTGAAGCTCAGCAGGCCCACGAGGCCCTTGCGCGAGCTGAGGAAGCTCCAGCCCTGCTTCATCTCCGTGAGCAGCGACCCCTTGCCCTGCTGTCCCTCCGCGGAGGTGGTGGGACGCGGGAAGCGGACCATCAGGAGGGTGATGACGGCGAAGGTGAAGCTGCAGACGTCCACCGACAGCACGCCCACCAGGCCCACGCTGTCGATGAGCGCTCCCGCGATGATGGGGGAGAGGATCTGGCTGGCGCCGCTGGCCACCTCCGCCATGGCGTTGGCGCGGCCCAGGTGCTGCTTGGGCACGAGCAGCGTCACCGTGGCGAAGAAGGCCGGCCAGCGGAAGGCGCCGAAGCACGCGCCCAGCGACACGGGCAGGTAGAAGTGCCAGGGCTTGAGCTCGAACAGGCCCCGGCTGCTCGCCAGCACCATGCCGAAGATGATCAGCGTGCTGAAGCCGTTGCCCAGGTCCGCCAGCAGCATGGCGCGGCGGCGGTCCCACCGGTCGATGAGCGTTCCGGCCAGCGGGGACAGCACCACCATGGGCGCGATCGCGAAGAAGGCCAGCAGCGCGAACTGCGTGGTGGAGCGCGTGTCCAGGAACACCTTCGCGCCCACGCCGAAGGCGGTGAGGCCGGAGCCGAGGATCGAGATGAGCTGGCCGAACCAGGTGATCCAGAAGACCCGCATGGGCTGGGTGATGGTCAGGCGTTGCGCGAGGCTCATTCCAAGTCTCTTTCTCCTGGGGGGCAGGAGGGTCAAGGGCCCGCGCACCGTACTACGGGAGTGCGCGCGGGCCCGGCGTTCCTAGGGGGATTTCAGCCCTGCTCCAGCTCCGCGAGCATGGCTTCCAGCGCTTCGGGGTCGAGCTGGCTGGCGCTCGCCTCCACGATGGCCACCGTCATCACCTCCACGGTGGGGGACTCGAAGAGGGCGCGCATGGACAACTCGACCTGGAAGGCCTCGCGGATGCGCGACAACAGCTGCACGCCCAGGAGCGAGTGGCCACCCAGTTCGAAGAAGTTGTCGGTGATTCCCACCGACTCCACGCCCAGCAGGTCCTGCCAGAGCGCGGCGACCTTCTCCTCGGTCTCGTCGCGCGGAGCGACGAAGGCGTTGGCGAGCGGGGGCCGCGGGTGCTTGCCGCTGGCGCTTCCGCTCGCGCGGGAGACGGAGGTGCCGTCGCGCGCCACCTGACGCCGCGCCTCCAGCGAGCCGAGCGTCGCGAGGAAGCGGCCACCGGTGGGCTGGGTGAGCAGCGCACGCAGGATGCGGAAGCCCTCGGCGGGAGAGATGACGGCGTCGGGCTTGAAGCCTTCGCCCACGCCCCACACGTCCCAGTCCACGGTGTACCAGCGGGTGCCACCCTGACGGGCCTGACGGGCCGCCACCGCGTCCATGCCGGCGTGCGCCGCCGCCACCGCGCTGACCGCCATGCCGCCCAGCACCACGGTGAGGGAGGACTGCACCACGACGAAGTCCGGACGCCGCGATGCCAGGGCTTCCGCCAGCTGCGTGAGGCCCCCGAAGCGGCCGGCCAGCAGCGGGGTGGTGGACTCCGGCGTGGCCTCGCCCACGGCGATGCGGGTGGCCATGCCGCCGTCGCCCGCGGCGTAGAAGACGCCATCGATGCGGCCGAACCGCGCCTCCGCGACCTGCAATGCCTTGTCGAGCTGACCCGGTGCGCCCGCGTCCGCGCGCAGCGCCAGCACCTGCGCGCCTGACCGCTCCAGCGCGCTCAGGCGCTCGATGGCCTTGGCCGTCGCGTCCTGGGCGTCATGGCCCGTGCGCCACGCGTCCCATTCACCAGGAGCGGGGAGCGTGCGGCGAGACAGCAGCACCAGCTTCGGCTTCACCGCCTGCGTGAGCTGCTCCGCGAGCGCGAGTCCCACGCGGCCCAGGCCGCCGACGATGACGTAGACACCACCATCCTTGAGGCCGCCTTGAGTGGCGCCCGTCGTGGACGCGGTGCCGTGGGAGGCGTCCGGTCCCGTGGCGCCAGAAGGCGGCGCTCCCAGGGTTGTCGTGCCGAGCACCGGCGCGGCGGCGGACGTGGCGCTGTTGGCCATCCCCTGCGCGGGAGCTCCGTTGCTGGACGAGGTGCCAGCGGGCGCCGCGCTCGGAAGGTCGATGGTCTCGAAGGACTCGACGTGGCGGTACGGGCCACGCAGCGCGACCACCGGGTCCTTGCCGGTGGCCAGCTCCGTCACCAGCCGCTCCAGCCACGGGCCTGCCGCGGCTTCATCCGGCGCGGGCCAGGTGACGTCGACGGCGCGCACGGTGAGGCCGGGATACTCCTGCGGCAGCACGCGGCTCGTGCCCACGGCGGCGGCCTGCCAGGGAAGCAGCGGCTCCTCGCCCGTGACGTCGTGGGCGCCGGTGGTCACGACATCCAGCGTGACGGGCGTCTTCGCGGCGCCCGGGCCCAGGGCCTTCGCCACCGCGAGCAGCCCGTGGAACGACGTCGCGAGCCCCGACTCCAGGTCGCGCGGCTCCTTCACCAACGGCCACAGGTACGCGATGTGCGCGGGCGTCCACTCCTCACCGCGCAGCCGCTCCAGGTGCTCGCTCACCGCGTCGGGTGAGGCCACGTCCACGGCGAAGCGCTTCGTCACCGGATCCGACGCGCCCTGGCCCGCGACGAGCGACACCACGTCCGCGCCCGCCTGGCGCAGCCGCTCCGTCACGCGCGTGGCCACCGGCGTGTCCGCCTCCAGCACCAGCCAGCGCTGACCGGCCAGCGACGGAACCTGCGGCGAGGCGCGCGTGCGCGGCCACGTGGGAACGGTCACCTCCACACCCTGCGCGGTGGCAGCCCGTGCGGCGACGGCGGCGCGGGGCAGCGCGGGCGGCGGACCCTTGAGCAGGTCGTAGCGCTCGCGCTGGAAGGGGTAGGAGGGCAGGGGGATGCGGCGGCGGGCCTCGCCCTTGTAGATGCGGCCAGCGGTCGACTTCGCACCCGCGAGCCACAGCTTCGCGAACGCGTCCGCGGCGTGCGTGAGCGCGTCCTGCTGGGCGTCGCGCGGCGCGGGCAGCGTCGTGAGGATGGCCGGGAAGGTGCCCTCCTGGGCGTTGCGGCGCACCAGCGTGGCCAGCGCGTTGCCGGGACCGACCTCCAGGAAGACGTGCTCGGGGTCGTTCAACAGCAGCGTCGCCGAGTCCTGGAAGCGCACGGCGTCGCGCAGGTGGCGGGCCCAGTACGCCGGGCTCACCGCGTCCTCGGGCGTCACCCAGGTGCCGGTGACGTTGGACAGGTAGAGGTCCTTCGGCTCCTTGCGCGCGACCTTCGCCACCGCCTGGCGGAACTCCTCCACGATGGGGTCCATCATCGTGGAGTGGAAGGCGTGCGACGTGTGCAGCCGCGACACCTCCACCTTCTGGGCCTCCAGCTTCGCCTGGAGCGCGTCCACCGCGTCGGTGGGGCCCGCCACGACGGTGAAGCCCGGCGCGTTGACGGCGGCCACGGAGATGCGCGCGTCCATCAGCGGCGCCAGCGCCTCCGGCGTCAGCCGCACGGACAGCATGGAGCCCGCGGGCAGGGACTGCATCAGCCGGCCGCGCGTGGCCACCAGCGCCAGCGCGTCGTCCAGGGTGAACACGCCAGACAGGCACGCGGCCACGTACTCACCGATGCTGTGGCCCACCATCGCCTGCGGCGTCACGCCCCAGGATGCCCACAGCTTCGCGAGCGCGTACTCGATGACGAACAGCGCGGGCTGCGTGAGGGACGTCTGCTTGAGCTGCTCGGTGGCCTTCTCGCGCCCGTCCGCGGGCGGATAGAGCACCGTGCGCAGGTCCAGGCCCAGGTGCGGCTTGAGCTTCTCCGCGCAGGCGTCCACCTCCGTGCGGAAGGCGGGCTCCTGCTCGTAGAGGCCCCGGCCCATGTCCACGTACTGCGAACCCTGGCCGGAGAAGAGGAACACCACCGGACGGCGCGTGTTGAGGCCGGATCCGCCCAAGAGCCGCCGCGCATCCCGCAGCGCCGCCTTCGCGTCCGCGACGTCCTTCACCACCACCGCGCGGCGGTGCTCGTGCGCGTGGCGGCCCACCTGGAGCGTGTAGGCCACGTCCGCCAGGGACACGTTCGGGTTCGCGTCCAGGTGCGCGGCCAGCCGCTCCGTCGCCGCGTCCAGGGCCGCGGGCGTGCGGCCGGACAGGGGCAGCACGTGCCACGCGCGGCGCGACGGCGCGGGGGCGGCGGTCTTCGGCGCCTCCTCCAGGATGACGTGCGTGTTGGTGCCGCCGATGCCGAAGGCGCTCACGCCCGCGCGGCGCGGCCCGTTCGCGGAGGCCCACGGCCGGGGCTGCGAGGGCACGAAGAAGGGCCCGCCGTCGAAGTCGATGACCGGGTTGGCCTGCTGGAAGTGGGGGCTCGCGGGAATCTCGCCGTGCTCCATGGCGAGCACCGTCTTCACCACGCCCGCGATGCCGGCCGCCGCGTCCAGGTGCCCGATGGCCGCCTTGAGCGAGCCCAGCGCCACGCGCTTCTGGCCCGTCTCCTTGCCGCCGAAGGCCTGGTTGAGCGCGGCCACCTCTATCGGGTCGCCCAGCGGGGTGCCCGTCGCGTGGGCCTCCACGTACTGGATGTCGTCCGGCGTGACGCCGGAGATGGCGAGCGCCTCCGCGATGACCGCGGCCTGGCCCTCCACGCTGGGGGCGGTGAAGCCCACCTTGCCCGCGCCGTCGTTGTTCACCGCCGTGCCCAGCAGCACGCCGTGGATGGTGTCGCCGTCCTTCAGCGCATCCGACAGCCGCTTGAGCACCACCACGGCCGCGCCCGCGCCGCGCACGGTGCCGTTGGCCTTCGCGTCGAACGCGCGGCAGTAGCCGTCCGGCGAGAAGATCATCCCCTCCTGGTAGAGGTAGCCCGCCGTCTGCGGGAACGACACGGACGAGCCGCCCGCGAGCGCCATGTCGCTCTCGCCGGACAGCAGGCTCTGGCACGCCAGGTGGAGCGCCACCAGCGAGCTGGAGCACGCCGTCTGCACCGTCGCGGAGGGGCCGCGCAGGCCCAGCCGGTGGGACACGCGCGTCGCCACGTAGTCCTTGTCGTTGGCCAGCATCACGCCGAACGAACCGGCCGCGTCCATCAGGTCCGGCTGCCGCATCAGCGCGCGCAGCAGGTACGAGCTCAAGCTCACGCTCGCGTAGACGGCCACCGCGCCCTTGAAGCGGCCCGGGTCATAGCCGGCGTTGTCCAGCGACTCCCACGCGCACTCCATGAAGATGCGCTGCTGGGGGTCCATCACCTCCGCCTCGCGCGGGCTGTAGCCGAAGAGGCCCGCGTCGAACTCCGTCGCGCCCTCCAGCACGTAGCTGGAGCGCACCCACTGCGGATGTGCGCGCAGGGCCTGGGGAACGCCCACTTCGTCCAGCTCCGCGTCCGTGGGCACGCGGCGCGCGTCGCCGCCGCGCCGGAGCATCTCCCAGAAGCCCTCCAGCGTCTGCGCACCCGGGAAGCGGCCCGACAGGCCGACGATCGCGATGCGCTCCTCGCCACCACCCACTGCGTCACTCATCCGCGTCTCCATCCGTTTCCACCCGACCGCGCGAGGCCCCCGCGCGGCGGTTGACCGTGCGTCGCGCCTCGGCACGGGAGCGGCCTGCCTGCGCCGCGTCCTCCGAGGGCGTGTCCTCCCGGCGCGACAGCCGCGCCGCCAGTGCCCGCACGGTGGGGTACTGGAAGAGGTCCGTGAGCGCCAGCGTCACGCCCAGCTCCGCCGTCAGTCGGCGGTGGAGCTGGAGGGCAAGCAGCGAATTGCCACCCAGCTCGAAGAAGGGGTCGTCCAGGCCCACCTTTTCCACGTGGAGCAGGTCCTTCCACGCCTGGGCGAGCTGCTGCTCGATGGCCGTCCCCGGCGCCACGAAGGGCCGCGCCGGATCCGTCCCACCCAGCTCCGGCGCGGGCAGCGCCTTGCGGTCCGCCTTGCCGTTGGGGCTGAGCGGCATGCGCTCCAGCACCACGACGTTGGACGGGACCATGTACTCGGGCAGGCGCTCCAGCAGGTATGTGCGCAGCGCCGCGGCCTCCGGCTTCGCGTCCTTGCCGGTGACGTAGGCCACCAGCCGCTTCTGGCCCGGCCGGTCCTCGCGCGCGAGCACCACCGCCTGGCGCACCGTGGGGTGCTTCTCCAGCGAGGATTCAATCTCGCCCAGCTCGATGCGCAGGCCGCGGATCTTCACCTGGAAGTCCGCGCGGCCCAGGTACTCGATTTCGCCGTCCGGCAGCCACCGCGCCACGTCGCCCGTGCGGTACATGCGCGCGCCCGGCACCGTCGCGTACGGGTCCGGGATGAAGCGCTCCGCCGTGAGCGAGGGCCGCGCGAGGTAGCCGCGCCCCACCTGCACACCGCCGATATACAGCTCGCCCGCAGCGCCCTGGGGCACCGGCTGGAACTCCGCGTCCAGGATGCGGATCTGCGTGTTGTCCACCGGCCGGCCAATGGGCACGGAGCGGCGGCCGTCATTGGCCTTGCACGCGTGGAACGTCACGTCCACCGCGGCCTCGGTGGGGCCGTAGAGGTTGTGCAGCCCCGCGCCGGGCAGCGTGCGCAGGCACAGCTCCTTCAGCTCCAGGGGCAGCGCTTCACCGCTGCACACCACGCGCTGGAGCGACGTGCACCCGGCCACGTCCGGCTCGTCCAGGAAGGCCTGGAGCATGGAGGGCACGAAGTGCAGCGTGGTGACGGACGCGGAAGCAATCAGCGCCTTGAGGTAGCCCGGGTCCTGGTGCCCGCCGGGCTTCGCGACCACCAGCTTCGCGCCGGTCATCAGCGGCCAGAAGAACTCCCAGACGGACACGTCGAAGCTGAACGGCGTCTTCTGGAGCACCACGTCCCGCGGCGTGAGCCGGTAGGCGGACTGCATCCACAAGAGGCGGTTCACCACCGGGCCGTGGGCGTTCATCGCGCCCTTGGGGCGGCCCGTGCTGCCGGACGTGAAGATGATGTACGCCAGCGAGTCCGGCGTGGCCGTGGGCGCGGGCGCGGTGGTGGGCTCGCGGGCAATCTCCTCCCAGCCCGTGTCCAGCTTCACCACCTTCGCGTCCGACGCAGGCAGCCGCGCCAGGAGCCGCTCCTGCACCAGCAGCACCGGCGGACGCGCGTCCTCCAGCATCCAGCCCAGGCGCTCCTGCGGATAGCCGGGGTCGAGCGGCACGTACGCGCCGCCCGCCTTCAGCGTGCCCAAGAGGCCCACCACCATCTCCAGCGACCGCTCCACGCACAGGCCCACGCGGACCTCCGGTCCCACGCCGTGCTTGCGCAGCGCGTGCGCCAGCTGGTTCGCGCGGGCGTCCAGCTCCCGGTAGGTGAGGCGGCTGCCCTCGAACTCCAGGGCGACGGCGTCCGGCGTGCGCGCCACCTGCTCGGCGATGAGCGACGTGAGCGTCGCCTCCGGCGGGTGGGGGACGGCGGTGTCGTTCCAGTCCTTCAGCACGCGCTGGCGCTCGGCGGAAGGCAGCAGCGGCAGGCGGGAGAGGGACTGGTCCGGCTCGGCGACGATGCCTTCCAGCAGCGTCAGGTAGTGGCCCAGGAGCCGCTCCGCCGTGGAGCGCTCGAAGAGGTCGGTGCTGTACTCGGCGATGACGCGCAGGCCCTGCGGCAGGTCCACCAGCAGCAGGGACAGGTCGTACTTCGTGGTGCCGGTGTCCACCGGCTTCGCCTCCATCAGGACGCCCGGGGCCTCCAGGGCCGGCATGGGCGCGTTCTGGAGGACGAACATCACCTGGAAGATGGGCGAGTGGCTGAGGTGCCTCTCCGGCTTGAGCGCGTCCACCAGCCGCTCGAAGGGGATGTCCTGGTGCGCGTACGCGTCCAGCGTGGACTCGTGCACGCGGCGCAGCAGCTCCTTGAACGTGGGCTTGCCGGACAGGTCCGAGCGCAGCGCCAGCATGTTCACGAACAGGCCGATGAGCCCTTCCACCTCCGCGCGCGGACGGCCCGCGATGGGCGTGCCCACCACGATGTCGTCCTGCCCGGTGTAGCGCGACAAGAGCACGTTGAACGCGGACAGCAGCGTCACGAAGAGCGTGCGGCCCTCGCGCTGCCCCAGCGCCTTGAGCGCCTGGGTGAGGGCGGGGGACAGGTGCATCACCTGCCGTTCGCCCTTGGAGGTCATCAGCGCCGGGCGCGGCTTGTCCGCGGGCAGCTCCAGCAGCGCGTGCGGGTTGAGGCGGTTCTTCCAGTAGGTGAGCTGGCGCTCCAGCTCCGCGCCCTGGAGCCAGTCCTTCTGCCACACCGCCCAGTCCGCGTACTGCAGGGGCAGCGGCTTCAGCGGCGAGGGCTGACCCTCCAGGCACGCGCGGTACAGCATGGCCAGCTCGTGCACGAGCACGCCCATGGACCAGCCGTCGGAGACGATGTGGTGCTGATCCACCAGCAGCACCTGCTCGCCGTTGCCCAGCAGCATCAGCACCGCGCGGAGCAGCGGCCCCTGCTCCAGGCTGAAGGGCTGCTGCGCGAGCATCACCACGCGCCGCTGCGCCTCGGCCTCGCGCTCGGACACCGGCAGCCCCTGGAGGTCCATCACCTCCAGCGGCACTTCCCCCGTGGAGGCGATGATCTGCACGGCCCCGCCTTCACGCTCCTGGAAGGTGGTGCGCAGCGTGTCGTGCCGCTCCACCAGCAGGGCCAGGGCGCGGCGCAGCGCGTCCGTGTCCACGGCGCCCGTCAGGCGCACCGCGGTGGGCATGTGGAACGCCGCGCTGCCGGGGCTCCACTTGTCCAGGAACCACATCCGCTCCTGCGCGAAGGACAGGGGCGCCTGCTTGGCGGCAGGGCGCGACTTGTCCTTCAGGAGCTGCGCCAGGCGTGCTCGCTTCTCTTCGGGCGTCATGTTCAGGCCGCGTCCTCGCTGCTGCTACCGCCATCGGCATCACCGCCACCCGCGTCTTCCAGCACCGCGAGCAGCTCCGCCACCTGTTCATCCGAAAGCTGGTCCATGTTCTCCAGCAGCTTCTCCGCTTCCGCCGCGGACACCTTCTGCTTCGCGGTGGGCGTGGCCACCTGCACGGCCACGGGTGCCTGGGCGGGCGTGGCGCCCTCCACGGAATAACCCAGCCGCTCAATCACCGCATGCGTGGAGGCGTCGAACGCGCGGGGCCACTTGATGCGCTTCCAGGACTCGCCCATCTTCTTCTCGATGCCCTGGTGCTGGAGGATGTTCGGGTCCCCCAGGCCGCCCATCATGCGGTCCTTCTTGCCGTCGTACGGCTGGACCATGCGCTCGTCGAACTCGAGGTCCAGGAACCGGGCCACGCCGGTCATCACCTTCGTCGGGTCCGCGACCAGGTCCTCGTAGCGGACCCAGTGGCAGCGCTCACGGCCGATGCCGTCGAAGAAGTTGAGCAGGTTCCGGTTGGACAGCGCCCACACCGTCTCCGCCACCACGTAGGGGTCCACGTCCGCGTCGCCGAAGAGGCCGGCGGCGAAGAGGCGGTCGAAGCGCATCCGGAGGATGGACTCCATCACCGGGAGCGGGTGGCGGTAGAGGTAGATGTACTTGTTGCCCTCGAACATCCGCTCGGCGCGCTCCAGCGTCTCCACGTCCATGGCGTACGTGGGCGTCTTGTCCACGAGCAGCCGGGGCGAGGACTTCTCCTGGAGGCGGCGGTAGACGTCCTGCGCGGACACGTCCTCCGCGACCAGCCGGTCCACCAGCGCGGCGCCGGCGGGCGAGTCCAGCTTCTCCAGCTCCATGAGCGCCCACTGCAGGCCGCCCGTGGTCCACTCCATCTCGCTGCCGAAGCCGATGTTCTCGCGCCACTCGCGCATGCCCTCGAAGAAGAGCAGGTTCACTTCCGGCGGGCAGAACAGCCGGGGGTGCCCCGCGAGCATCACGCGGAACAGCGTGGAGCCCGCGCGCGGACTGGAGTGCACGAACACCATGGGCGGGTTCTTCTTCGCCGTGTTGGTGCGCTGCTGGCCGGACGTCTGGGCGCGGTAGGGCTTCAGCGGGTACGCGGACAGCGGCTTGTTCTCCGCGAAGCGCTGCGGATCCTGCAGGCGGTCCATCTCCACGAGCAGGTACTTGGACAGCTCCGGGATGGACGGGTGCGCCTGCACCTCGTGCGGGTAGAGCTGGAACTTGAAGTCCTGCCGCAGGTCGTACTCCAGCTCCGCGCCCAGCGCGTGCAGGTCGTAGCCCTTGAGGCTGCCGTCCGCGGGCAGCTTGTCCAGCGGGATGCGCAGCCCTTCCGAGATGTGGTGGCGCAGGTACTCGGTGAGCAGGGCGGGGCGCTCGGTGGGGAACGCGGTGCGCAGGCGCTCCGCGATGGGCTTCTCCGTGGAGGCCGCGCGCTTGCCCAGCTCCTGCTCCACGCGCCCGGCGACGCCCGCCACGGTGGGCGTCTCGAAGAGGCCGCGCAGGGACAGGTCCACCTTCAGCACCGCGTGGATGTGGTTGCGCAGCTGCGTGGCCAGCAGCGAGTGGCCACCCAGCTCGAAGAAGTTGTCGTGGATGCCGATGCCGTCGATGCCCAGCACCTGCTCCCAGACGCCCGCGACGGTCTTCTCCAGCTCCGTGCGCGGCGCGGCGTAGGGCGTGAGGATGGAGGGACGGGCGTGCTTGCCCTTCGCCGCGTCCTTCTTGCCCTTCTCCGTCTTCGGGGTGCGCGGGCCCTGGCGCTGGCGCGCGGCCAGGTTGCCGGTGGAGATGGCCAGCCGGCCGCCCTCGCCGTGCGACAGCGCGCGGCGCAGCGCCTCCAGGCCTTCAGCGGGTTGGATGGCGAACTGGGCCAGCGTGGGGGACAGCTCCGCCATGGCCTGCGCGTCCGCGAACTGCCACGCGTCCCAGTCCACGCTCAGCCACGGGTAGGCGAAGCCTTCCGCGCGGGCTTCCGCGAAGGCGTCCATGAAGGCGCTGGCGGAGGCCTGCGCCACCTGGCCCAGGCCGCCCAGCACGGACGACAGCGACGACACGAGCAGGCAGAACGCGGGGCCTTCCTTGGGCAGCACCTCTTCCAGCACCCGCACGCCGTGCACCTGCGGGCGGAAGTGCCAGGCGCACTCCTCCGGGCCGGTCTCCGCGATGGTGCCCAGCGTGGAGCCCTGCATGCCGCCCGCCGCGTGGATGACGCCGTCGATGCGGCCGAAGCGCGCCACCGCCGCTTCCACCACGCCGCGCATGGACTCCACGTCGGTGAGGGCCGCGGGCAGCACCAGCATCTCCACGCCCGTGCGCTCCAGGGCCAGCGCGCGCTGGATGCGCAGGGACACCGCGTCCTGCACGCCGTGCTTCTCCACCCACGCCGTCCACTGGCCGCGGCTGGGGAAGTCCGCCGTCTCCACCAGGGTCAGCTTCGCGTGGTGCACCGTGGCCAGCTCGGACGCCAGCGCATGGCCGATGCCGGTGAGGCCGTCGGTGATGAGGTACGCGCCGCCGTCGCGCAGCACCTCCGCGCCGGCCGCCTCCAGGCGCACGGGCTCGAAGGTCTGCACCCAGCGCTGGCGGCCACGCAGGGCCACCACCGCGTCACGCGCTTCCGCGCGCAGCTCCGCGGCCAGCCGGTCCGCCACCGCGCCCGCGTCGCCGGGCACCACGTCCACGAAGCGGCAGGCGAGGTTCGGGTACTCCTGCGGCAGCACGCGCGTGGGGCCCACCAGCAGGGCCTGCTCCGGCAGCTGCGCGTCCGCCTGCTCCACGCGGGCGGAGCGGCTGGTCACCACGGACCAGGTGAGCGGCTCCAGGTGGCCCGTGTCGCCCAGGGCCCGCGCGAGGAACAGCTGGCTGTGGAAGCCCAGGTCCAGCGACTTCTCCTGGGAAGCAGGCTCGCGCGACAGGCTCCACAGGTGCACCACGTTCTCGAACGCGCGGCCCTGCTTCTTCAGCGCCTCCAGCACCGCGCAGAAGTCTTCGCGGCGCTTGGGGTCCACCGTGAACGTGCCATCCGGACGCTGCTCGAAGCGCGCGCCGGGGACGACGCGGAAGACGTCGCCTCCCAGCTTCGGCGTCAGGGCCTCCGCCACGCCGGTGTCGTCCGCGAACACGAGCCAGCCCGCGCCCGCCGCGTCCTTCGCCTTGGGCAGCGGAGACAGCTTCCACGACGGCGCGTAGAACCAGTCCGCCACGTCCGCGCGCTTCGCCAGCGACGCGGGCGCATCCGCGCGGGCACCCCCGCCCAGCGGCTTCGCGTCGATCCAGTAGCGCTCGCGCTGGAAGGGGTAGGTGGGCAGCGGCACGCGGCGGCGCTGCTCGTTCGCCGCGAAGCCCTTCCAGTCCACCGTCACGCCGCCCAGCCACAGCCGGCCCAGCGCGCCCAGCAGCACCTGGAGGTCCGCCGTCTGCTCGCGAGGGTGACGCGTGGAGGACACGAGCACGCGTCCTTCCGCGCCCGGCTGCTGCTTCGCCAGCGTGTTGAGCACCGTGCCCGGGCCCACTTCCAGCAGGGCCGCCTGCGGCCACTTGCGCGACAGCTCCTGGAGGCCCGCGGAGAAGCGCACGGCCTGGCGCAGGTGCGTGGCCCAGTAGCCCGGGTCCGTCGCCTGCGCGGCTTCAATCCAGGTGCCCGTCACGTTGGACAGGAAGGGCAGGGTGGGCGCGTTGAGCTTCACCTGCCGCACGCGCGCGGTGAAGGGCGCGAGGATGGGGTCCATCATCGCCGAGTGGAACGCGTGCGACGTGTGCAGCCGCGACACCTCCACGCCCTGCGCCTCCAGCTTCGCCTGGAGCGCGTCCACCGCGTCGGTGGGGCCCGCGACCACGGTGAAGCCCGGCGCGTTCACCGCCGCCACGCTGACGTTCGACGGGAGCAGCGGCTTGAGCGCGGACTCCTCCAGCTTCGCGGACAGCATGGAGCCCGCGGGCAGGGACTGCATCAGCTTGCCGCGCGCGGCCACCAGCGCCAGCGCGTCGTCCAGGCTGAACACGCCCGCGAGGCACGCGGCCACGTACTCGCCAATGCTGTGACCCAGCATCGCGGAGGGCTTCACGCCCCAGGCCATCCACAGCTTCGCCAGCGCGTACTCCACGGCGAAGAGCGCGGGCTGCGTCAGCTCCGTGCGCGTCAGCGCCTGCGTCGCGGCCTCCGCCTTGGCGGCTTCAGGGAAGAGGACCGTGCGCAGGTCCAGGCCCAGGTGCGGCGTCAGCTTGTCCGCGCACGCATCCAGGTGCCGCTTGAAGGTCGGCTCGGACGCGTACAGGTCGCGCGCCATGCCCACGTACTGCGAGCCCTGGCCGGGGAACAGGAAGGCCACCGGCCGCTCGTGCACGTCCGGCGTCTGCGTCCACTGGCGGGGGCTGCCCTCCACGTCCAGCGCGGCGAGCGCGTCGTCGCGGTCGCGGCACACCAGCGCGCGCCGCTTCGCCATGGCCTGACGGCCCGTCTGGAGCGTGAAGGCCACGTCCGCCAGCGCCTGCGCGGGGTGCGCCTTCAGGTGCGCGGCCAGGTTCTTCGTCGCCGCGTCCAGCGCCGCGTCGCTCTTCGCGGACAGCACCAGCAGCTGCGCGGGCCGGGACGCACCGGACGCCGGAAGGGCCGGGGCCTCCTCCAGCACGATGTGCGCGTTGGTGCCGCCCACGCCGAAGGAGCTCACTCCCGCGCGGCGCGGGTGCTTGGGGTTCGCCTCCCAGTCCGCGAGCTTCGTGTTGACGAAGAACGGGCCGCCCGCGAACGGAATCTCCGGGTTCACCTCCGACACGTGGAGGCTGGGCGGAATCTGCCGGTGCTCCAGCGTCAGCACCGCCTTGATGAGGCTGGACACGCCGGCCGCGTTGGCCAGGTGCCCGATGTTGCTCTTGAGCGAGCCCACCGGAATCTTCGGAGGACTCGCCTTGGCCGTCGCCGAGCGGAACTTGAACGCCTTGTTGAGCGCGCGCACCTCGATGGGGTCCCCCATCTTCGTGCCGGTGCCGTGCGCTTCCACGTAGCCAATGGTCTCCGGGGCCACGCCCGCGGCGCCCAGGGCCTCGGTGATGACGGTGGCCTGGCCATCCACGCTGGGGGCGGTGAAGCCCACCTTTTGCGCGCCGTCGTTGTTGATGGCGCTGCCCTTGATGATGGCGTGGATGTGGTCGCCGTCCTCGATGGCGTCCGCCAGCCGCTTGAGCACCACCACGCCCACGCCGCTGCCGAACACCGTGCCCTCCGCCTTCGCATCGAACGCGCGGCAGTGGCCGTCCGGGGACACGATGCCGCCGGGCACGAAGGGGTAGCCCTCCGGGTGCTTCACGTGCACGGACACGCCGCCCGCGAGCGCCAGGTCGCACTCTTCATTCAAGAGGCTCTGGCAGGCCGCGTGCGTGGCCACGAGCGACGTGGAGCACGCGCTGGTGATGGAGTAGCTGGGGCCGCGCAGGTTGAGCTTGTACGCGACGCGGGTGGCCAGGAAGTCGCCGCCGTTGTTCACGTCGATCTGCACCTGGTCCATGCCGCTCAACTGGTCGAAGTTGGGGACCAGGTGGAACACCAGGTACGTGTTGGTGGCCGCTCCCGCGAACACGCCAATGGAGCCGTCGAAGCCCTCCGGCGTGTGGCCCGCCTTCTCCATCGCCTCCCACGCGCACTCCAGGAAGACGCGGTGCTGCGGGTCCATCAGCTCCGCCTCGCGGGGCGTGAAGCCGAAGAAGCCCGCGTCGAACAGCTCCATGCCGGCGAGCGCGGCGCTGGCCTTCACGTGGCGCGGGTCCTTGCGCAGGACGGGGTCCACGCCCAGCTTCTCCAGCTCCGCGTCGGGCACGGGCTGGATGGACTCCACGCCGTCGCGCAGGTTCTTCCAGAAGGAGGCCAGGTCGGGGGCGCCGGGGAAACGTCCGGCCATGCCGACGATGGCGATGGCCTGCGCGTCGATATTCGATTCAGCGGACATGGGGTGTGCTCGGGCGGCGAAAGGTGGGGGAGGGGACGGCTACTCCTCGTCGGAGGCGCTGTCGCCCCGGCGGTTCGCGAGGCGCGCACGGCGGCGCTCCCCGCGGCTGAGCGCCTGGGTCTCCTCGGGCGCGGCTTCCGTGTCCTCGGTGCCACTGGCGGCCTTGAGCAGCTTGGCCAACGCCCCCACGGTGGGGCCTTCGTAGAGGGTGACGGCCGGCAGCGCGACGCCGAACTGCTCGCGCACGCGGGCAATCAGCTTCACGCCGACGAGCGAGTTGCCACCCAGCTCGAAGAAGTTGTCGTGCACGCCGACCTGGTCGATGCCCAGCGTCGTCTGCCACAGCTGGGCGATTCTCTCCTCCAGCGCGTCGCGCGGCGGCACGTAGGCGTTCTGGAGCGTGGGCCGGGGCGTGGTGCCCAGGGACGACCCCGCCTCCTGCTTCGCCTCCGCCTTGTCCTGCGCGGCGGCTGGCTGCGCCCACTTGCGCGCGCGGGCGCGCAGGTTGCTCGTGGACACGGCCACGTGGGACACGGCGCCCAGCTGGAAGAGCTGCTCGAAGGCGTCCTCGCCCTCCGCGGACGTGATGGCCAGCGCGCCGAACGGGCTCTGCGCGCCACCCGCGCGGGACTCGTACTGCCACGCGTCCCAGCCCACGCTCATCCACGGCACCGGCGACGTTTGCGCCTGCTTGGTGGCGAACGCGTCCATGAAGGACGTGGCCGCCGAGTACGACGCGAGCCCCAGGCCGCCCAGCACCGCCGCCAGCGACGACGACAGCACGCAGAAGTCCAGCGCGCGTCCGCGCACCGCCTCCTCCAGCGCGTACAGCCCGCGCACGCGGCCGTGGAAGGTGTCGCGCACGTCCTCGGGCCGGGTGTCCGGGATGGCGCGGAAGAGCGCCTGTCCCACGTCACCCGCCGCGAACACCACGCCGTGCAGCGTCCCGAAGTGCGTCAGCGCCTCGTCCACCGCCGCCTTCACCTGGACCTTGTTGCCCGCGTCCACGGAAGTCACGTGCACCTGGGCGCCCAGCGCCTCCAGCTCCCGCACCTGACGGATGCGGCGGGAGACGGCGTCGTCCTCGCCATGGGCCGACAGGTGCGCGTCCCACTGAGCGCGTGCCGGCAGCGCCGTGCGGCCCGCGAGCACCAGCTTCGCCTTCGTGCGCTTCGCCAGCGACTTCGCGTGGGAGAAGCCCAGCGTGCCGAAGCCGCCGATGATCAGGTACACGCCGCCGTCGCGCAGCGGCAGCTGGGCGGCGCGAGGTGCGTCCGCCGGCACGTGCTCGAAGTGCTGGACCCAGCGGGCCCCGCCCCGGTACGCGATGACGGTCTCCAGCTTGGACGGCGTCGCGGCCTCGGACAGCAGCGACTCCACCAGCGCCGTCTCCTGCCAGCTGCCGGAGGGCGGCAGGCGCACGTCCACGGCCTTCGCGGACAGGTGGCCGTACTCCTGCGGAATGACGCGCACCGGGCCCAGCACCGTGGCCAGCTCCGGGTTCGGCGCCTCGTCGCCCAGCGCCTGCATGCGGTTCGTCACCGCGACCAGCGACACGGGACGCGTGCCGGGCTGACGGCCCAGGGCCTGCGCCAGGGACAGGAGCCCCAGGAAGCCCTTGCCCAGCGCGGACTCGAAGTCCGCCTCGCCGTGCGCGTCACCCAGGCCCAGCGTGCCCAGGTGCAGCACGTGGTCCGGGGCGCGGCCCTGCGCGGTGAGGGACTCCAGCACCGTGGCCTCGCCGCCCAGCGCGAGCGACCAGTGGTGCTCGTCGTGCTTCGCGGTGACGGCGGCCGGGGTGATGCGCACCACGTCCTGGCCGGCCTCGCCCAGCTTGAGCGCGAGCCGCGCGCCCAGGCCTTCGGTGGAGTCGTCCGGGAGCAGCAGCCACCAGGTGGCCTTCTTCTCGCTCCAGGCGCCCTGCGGCGACGGCAGCGCGCGCTGCCACGACGGCAGGTAGAACCAGCGGGCCACGGGCTGCTTCTGATCCGCGGAGGCCCACTCGGAGCGCTCGCCGTCGGCGGCGGTCTCCTTGCGCGGGTCCACCCAGTGGCGCTGACGCTCGAAGGGGGACGTGGGCAGCGCGATGCGGCGGCGCTTCTCACCGGCCCGGAACGCGTCCCAGTCCGCCTCCACGCCCTCCAGCCACAGCCGGCCCAGCGTGGCCAGCACGTGGTCCAGGTCCGCGACCTGCTCCTTCGGGTGGCGCAGCGAGTTGATCAGCGCGTGCTTCGCGCCCTTGTCCGGGTGCTGCCGCGCCAGGGTGACGAGCGTATTGCCCGGGCCGACCTCCAGCAGGATGGCGTCGGACTCCTTCAGGAGCTCCGTCACGCCGTCCGCGAAGCGCACCGCGCCGCGCAGGTGCTTGGCCCAGTAGTCGGGGCTCGTGGCCTGCTCGGGCGTCACCCAGGTGCCGGTGACGTTGGACAGGTAGGGCTTCGTCGGCGCCTTCCGGGTCACCTTGCGCACCGCCTCGCGGAAGGCGTCCAGGATGGGATCCATCATCGCGGAGTGGAACGCGTGAGACGTGTGCAGCCGCGAGCTGGCCAGCCCCTGGAGCTTCAGCGTCTCCACGAACGCGTCCACCAGCGGGGTGGGGCCGGCGACCACGCACGTGGCCGGGCTGTTCACCGCCGCCACGGACAGGCCTTCCGGCAGCATGGGAGTGACGTGCTCTTCCGGCAGCGACACCGCGAGCATGGAGCCCGCGGGCAGCGACTGCATCAGCCGGCCGCGCGCGGCCACCAGCGCCAGCGCGTCGTCCAGGGTGAACACGCCCGCGAGGCACGCGGCCACGTACTCACCGATGCTGTGGCCCACCATCGCGTGCGGCGTCACGCCCCACGACTCCCACAGCTTCGCCAGCGCGTACTCGATGACAAACAGCGCGGGCTGGGTGAGGCCCGTCTGCTTGAGGCGCTCCGACGAAAGCTCGCGCGACTCCGCGGTCGGGTACAGCACCGTGCGCAGGTCCAGGCCCAGGTGCGGCTTGAGCTTCTCCGCGCAGGTGTCCACCTGGGCGCGGAAGGCCTTCTCCGTCTCGTACAGCTCGCGGCCCATATCCACGTACTGCGAGCCCTGCCCGGAGAACATGAACATCACCGGACGGCCGCTGTTCTCCGCGGTGCCGCTGAACACGCGGCCCGGCGTGCGCTCCGCCAGCGCGGAGGCCAGCTCCGCCGTGGTGCGCGCCACCACCGCGCGACGCTTGCCGAAGCGCTTGCGTCCCAGTTGGAGCGTGTACGCCACGTCCGCCAGGTCCACGTTCGGGTTCTCGCGCAGGTGCGCGGCCAGCCGGTCCGTGGCGACCTCCAGCGAGTTCTCCGTCCGCGCCGACAGCAGCACCACCTGCGCGGGCAGGCGGGCCTTGTCGGTGGCGGGCAGCTCCGGCGCCTCTTCCAGGATGGCGTGCGCGTTGGTGCCGCCCATGCCCAGCGACGTGACGCCCGCGCGGCGCGGCGTCGCACCCTTGGGGAAGTCGCGCAGCTCCGTGTTCACGTAGAACGGACTGTTGGGGAAGTCGCACGCCGGGTTGGGCGTCTTGAAGTTGAGGCTGGGGGGAATGACCTTGTGGTGCAGCGTGAGGGCCGCCTTGATGAAGCCCACCGCGCCCGCCGCCGAGTCCAGGTGGCCGATGTTGCTCTTCACCGACCCCAGCGCGCAGAAGTTCTTCTTGTCCGTGCCCTGGCGGAAGGCCTGGGTGAGCGCCGCGACCTCAATCGGATCACCGACCTTGGTCGCCGTGCCGTGCGCCTCCACGTAGCCGATGGAGTCCGGATCCACGCCCGCCACCGCCTGCGCCAGCGCGATGACCTCCGCCTGGCCCGCGACGGCCGGGGCCATGTAGCTGACCTTCTGCGAACCGTCGTTGTTCACCGCCGAGCCGCGCACCACCGCGTAGACGGTGTCGCCGTCCTTGAGCGCGTCCGACAGGCGCTTGAGCGCGACCACCGCCGCGCCGTGGCCCGCGACGAAGCCCTCGGCCTCCGCGTCGAAGGTGTGGCAGTGGCCGTCCGGCGCCGTGGTGCCACCCTCGTGGTACAGGTAGCCCGCCTTCTCCGGGAAGTGGATGGACACGCCACCGGCCAGCGCCATGTCGCACTCGAACGACAGGAGGCTCTGGCAGGCGTAGTGGATGCACGTGAGCGACGTGGAGGACGAGGACTGGACCGTGACGGCCGGGCCCTTCAGGTCCATCCGGTACGCCACCTCCGTGGTGAGGCTGTCCTTGTCGTTGCCGATGGACGCCTGGAGGCTCTCCACCGACGCGACGTGCGCCAGGTGCGAGTACAGGTTGGAGAGCAGGTACGTGTTCATGCTCATGCCGCCGAACACGCCCACGCGGCCGGGCTGGCGCTCCGGGCTGTAGCCGGCGGCCTCCATCGCCTCCCACGCGCACTCCAGGAAGACGCGGTGCTGCGGGTCCATCAGCGCGGCCTCGCGGGGGTTCATCCCGAAGAAGGCCGCGTCGAACTGATCCGTGTCGCCCAGCGTGCCGCGGGCCTTCACGTAGTTGGGCGCGCGCACCATGGCGGGGTCCGCGCCCTCCGCGATGAGCTCCTCGTCGGTGAAGAAGGTGATGCTCTCCACGCCGCCGGTGAGGTTCTTCCAGAACTCGGCGATGGTCTTCGCGCCCGGAAGGCGTCCGCCCAGACCGATGACCGCGATGCCATCCACTTCGGGGGTGTCAGTGCTCATGGAGCCGTCCTTCGAAACCTGGGTGTGACTGAAAGTCGTTCGTTACTTGCCACGGCCGCGCGTCTGCTGACGCCGCGCCTGGGCGGCCCGGCGGCGCTCCGCCTCGTCCTTGATCTTCTGGGAGGCCGCGCCCGCGTCCTCGCCCTTGTTCGACAGGTGCTGGGCGAGCGCGCTCACCGTGGTGAACTTGAACATGTCCACCAGTGCGAGCTCCGCGCCCAGCTCTTCACGCAGCCGCCGGTGGGCCTGCGCGATGAGCAGCGAGTTGCCACCCAGCTCGAAGAAGTTGTCGTTGAGGCCGACGCGCTCCACCTTGAGCACCGACTGCCAGATGGCCGCCACGCTGCGCTCCACCGCGCTCTGCGGCTGGGCGTAGGCGACGCCGGAAGCCAGGCGCGCCCCTTCCGGCGCGGGCAGCGCCTTCGCGTCCACCTTGCCGTTGGGCGACAGGGGCAGCGTGGACAGCGGCACGTACGCGGACGGCAGCATGTACGGCGGCAGCGCTTCCGCGAGGAAGGTGTTCAGGTCGGAGTGCGTGGGCGCGGGCTCGCCCAGCACCACGTACGCCACCAGCCGCTTGTCCCCGGGCGAGTCCTCGCGCGCCATCAGGAACGCTTCCTTCACGGCGGGGTGGCGGCGCACGGCGGCCTCCACCTCACCCAGCTCGATGCGGAAGCCGCGGATCTTCACCTGATCATCCGCGCGGGACAGGAACGTGAGCACGCCGTCCGGCAGCCAGCGCGCGCGGTCACCCGTGCGATACAGGCGCTCACCGGCATGGAACGGGTCGGCGATGAAGCGCTCGGAGGTCAGCTCCGGCCGCTTCCAGTACCCGCGCGCCACGCCCAGGCCGCCCACGTACAGCTCACCGGCGACGCCCACGGGCAGGAGGTTCTTCTCCGCGTCCAGCACGTACACGTCCGTGTTGATGACGGGCCGGCCAATGGGCACCCACGCGTGGCCCTGCAGGTCCTCCACCGCCATGCGGTGGTAGGTGGAGCACACGGTCGTCTCCGTGAGGCCGTAGCCGTTCACCACCGGCACCGTGGCGAGCAGCTTCTCCACGTCGCTGGCCACCAGCGCCTCGCCGCCGGACAGCACCAGCTTGAGCGGCGGCAGCTGCTCCAGGCGCGCGTTGAGCCCGGCGATGACCGCGGGCACCGTGCTCACGATGGTGACGGTGTGGCGGGTGATGAGCTGGTACAGCTTCTCCTGGTCGAGGATCTCATCCTCGGTGGGCAGCACCAGCGCGCCGCCCGTGCACAGCAGCGGGAGGATTTCGCCCACGAAGCTGGCGGAGGCCACCGACGTGAGCGGCAGCATCCGGTCCGTCGCGCCAGGCGCGTAGGACTCCACGAACGAGCGCACCAGGTTCGCCAGGCCGCCGTGCTCCAGCATCACGCCCTTGGGCTGGCCGGTGGAGCCGGAGGTGTAGACGAGGCACGCCAGGTCCCCGGCCGCCACGGTCGCGGCGGGAGCGGTGGACAGCGCGCCGTCCAGCGGCTGGTCCACGAACAGCGTGCGCGCGGACGTGCCAGTGGGCAGCGTGCGCTGGAGCCAGGACTGGGTGATGACCACCGGCGCCTGCGTGTCGCCCAGGATGAAGGCCACGCGCTCGGACGGGTAGGCCGGGTCGATGGGCACGTACGCCGCGCCCGCGGCCATCACGGCCAGCACGGACACCAGCGTCTCCACCGAGCGCTCCAGGCAGATGCCCACGATGTCGCCCGGCTTCACGCCCGCGCCGCGCAGCCACGCGGCCAGCTGTCCCGCGCGCGCGTCCAGCTCGCGGTAGGTGAGCTGCGCGTCCTTGAAGAGGACCGCGACGTTGTCCGGCGTGCGCGCCACCTGCGCCGCGAAGAGCGAGGGCAGCATGTCCGCCTGCGTGAGCGGCACGCGCGGACCCTTCCACGTCTCCAGCAGCTGCTGCTGTTCGGCCAGCGTGAGCAGCGGCAGCCCCGCGAGCGCGCGGCCCGGCTGCGCGGCGATGCCGGACAGGAGCGTGGCCAGGTGCCCGGCCATGCGCTCGATGGTGCCCGCCTCGAAGAGGTCGGTGTTGTACTCGAAGGAGGCCACCAGCTCGCCGTCCGCCTCGCCCATGGTGAGGGTGAGGTCGAACTGCGCGCCACCGTGCGACAGCAGCAGCGACTCGATGGGCAGGCCCGCCACGGTGGACTTCGCGCCCGGGATGTCCAGGGCGAAGGGCGTGAGGCCGCGCTCATCCAGCTTGGAGGCGCGCTGGTAGACGAACATCACCTGGAACAGCGGCGAGCGGCTCTGGTCACGCACCGGCTGCAGCCGGTCCACCAGCGCGCTGAAGGGGTAGTCCTGGTGCTCCAGCGCGCCCAGCATCGTCTGGCGCGTCTGGGCCAGGTAGTCCGTGAAGGACAGGGTGGGGGAGGGCCGCGTGCGCACCACCAGCGGGTTGACGAAGTAGCCCGTGATGCCCGCCAGCTCCGCGCGTCCGCGGCCCGCGCTCACCACGCCCAGCGTGAAGTCCTGCTGGCCGGTGTAGCGGTGCAGGAGCACCTGGAACGCCGTCTGGAGCACCATGTTCGGCGTGGCGCCGTGTTCGCGCGCCAGCGTCTTCACCGCGCTCGCGACGTTCGCGTCCAGCCGGGTGGTGTGGACGCGGCCGTTGAAGGTCTGCGCCGGGGGACGCGGGTGGTCCGTGGGCAGGTCCAGCACCGGCAGCGTGCCGGACAGCTGCTCCCGCCAGTACTTCTCCAGCGCCTGGCCGCGAGCGCCCGTGAGCATCTCCGCCTGCCAGCGCGCGTAGTCCGCGTACGTGCGCGCGGGCTGCGCCAGCGAGGGCCGCTTGCCCAACCGCAGCGCCGGGTAGAGCGCGTCCAGCTCCTCCGCCATCACCGCCAGCGACCAGAAGTCGGTGACGATGTGGTGCATCGCGATGAGCAGCGCGTGGTCCTCCGCGGACCGCGACACCAGCCGCACGCGCAACAGCGGCCCCTTCTCCAGGTCGAACGGGCGGCGGGCCTCGGCGGACAGGGCTTCCGCGACCTGTTCGTCGCTCCAGCCCTTCGCGTCCGTGGTGGTGAAGTCCAGCGGCAGCTCCGCGTGCACGCGCTGCACGGGGCCGGTGGCCGCCATGACGAACGTGGTGCGCAGGGCGGGGTGGCGGGCCACCAGCGCCTCGAAGGCGCCCTTCAGCGCGTGGGCGTCCAGCCCCGCGCGCACGCGAACGGCGACGGGCACGTGGTAGGCCGCGCTGTCCGGCGCGAGCTGGTGCATGAACCACAGCGCCTGCTGGCCCCCGGACAGGGGCGCGTCACCCGTGGCGGACGAGGCGGCCACCGCGCTGGACGACTGCTGGGACGGGGGCGCCGACATCAGCGTCACCACGACCTCCGCCAGCTTCGACAGCGACACGCCCTGGAGCACGTCGGACAGGGGCAGGTCGATGCCCAGCCCCGCGTCCACGGCGCTCTTGAAGTCCACCGCCATCAGCGAGTCCACGCCGTAGGCATGCAGGGGCTTGTTCGTGTCCACCTGCGCGGTGGGCAGCCGCAGCACCTGCGCGGCCTGCTCCTGGAGGAACACCGCCACCATGGCCCGGCGCGCGGTGGGGTCCTGCACCACCGCCAGCATCTTCTGCAGCATGCTGGTGTCCGGGCCCACGGGCGCGGGCGCGGCGGCTTCAGGGGAAGCGGCCGGAGCCTTCGCGGCCTCGGGCGCCTGGACCGGAGCGGCGGCGATGACGCTCTTGTGCAGCGCCTCCAGCGTGTCCGCGACGTACTCCGCGCGGGTGGCGAAGCGTTGGATCTTGCCGCTGGACGTCTTCGGGATGGCGCCCGGCCCCAGCAGCACCACGCCCTGGGCCTGCAGGTCGTGCCCGGCCGCGACGGCCTGCCGGATGCCCTGCGCCAGCGCGTCCAGGTCCACGCCGTCGCGCTCCACCGCGCGGCGGTCCACCTCGGTCACGACGATGAGGCGCTCCTCGTCGTCCTGCTCGATGGAGAACGCCGCCGTGCAGCCGGGGCGGATGGCGGGGTGGGCGGACTCCACCGTGCGCTCGATGTCCTGCGGATAGTGGTTGCGCCCGCGGATGATGATCAGGTCCTTCAGGCGGCCCGTCACGAACAGCTCGCCGTCCGCGAGGAAGCCCAGGTCGCCCGTGCGCAGGTACGGCGTCGCGTCACCCGTCCCGGCGAGCGGCTGCTGGAACGTGGTCCGCGTCTGCTCGTCGCGGCCCCAGTAGCCCTGCGCGATGCTGGGCCCCGCGACGCGGATCTCGCCCACCTGTCCCGGCGGCAGGGGCGCGCCCGTCTCCGGATGCGCGATGACCAGCCGCTGATCCGTGAGGTTGCGGCCGGAGCCCACCAGCGTCTGGGCGCCGGGGCTCGCCGCCTCCTTCGCCACCACGCGGTTGTCCTTCAGCGCGCCCCCGTCCACGGTGCGCTGCACCGGCAGCTCGCGCTTGTCACCGCCGGAGGCGATGAGCGTGCCCTCCGCGAGGCCGTAGCAGGGGTAGATGGCCTCCGAGCGGAAGCCCTGCGGACCGAACGCCTCCGCGAAGCGCCGGAGCGTGTCCGGCATGATGGGCTCCGCGCCGTTGAAGGCCAGGTCCCACTGGCTCAGGT
The DNA here is from genome assembly GCF_003611695.1 of Corallococcus carmarthensis. Classification (GTDB taxonomy): domain Bacteria; phylum Myxococcota; class Myxococcia; order Myxococcales; family Myxococcaceae; genus Corallococcus; species Corallococcus carmarthensis. Next base: position 24,736 of record NZ_RAWE01000043.1, read on the forward strand.
CCAGCTTCGCGCGCTCCTCCGGCGTGGACTTGCGCACGCACAGGTCGAACGCGAAGTTGGGCCCGCCGCTCGTGGTGGCCTTGTAGCGCGAGATGGCCTCCAGCCAGCGCATGGGGCGCTTGAGGAAGTCCACCGGCGAGAACAGCGTCACCGGGAAGCCGCCGAAGAGCGGCTGGATGATGCCGCCGATGAGGCCCATGTCGTGGTACGGCGGCAGCCAGATGACGCCCTGGCTCTGGGTGGAGTGCCCGAAGCACTCGTGGATCAGCTTCGAGTTGTGCAGCAGGTTGCCGTGCGTCAGCACCACGCCCTTGGGCGACGACGTGGAGCCGGACGTGTACTGGAGGAACACCCGCGTGTCCGTGGCCACGCCGGGGTCCTTCCAGCCTTCGGCGACCTCCGCGTCCAGCGTGTCCGTGGCGATCCAGTGCAGCTCCCGCAGCTCCGGCGCCTGCTCGAAGAGCATCTCCCCCATGCCGTAGATGAAGTCGGTGGTGAGGGCGACGGTGGCCTGCGCGTCCTGGCTGATGGCGAGCAGGCGAGGCAGCGTGCGCGCCAGGCGCATGGGGTCCGGCGGATAGATGGGCACCGCGATGACGCCCGCGTACAGACAGCCGAAGAACCCGGCGATGTAGTCCAGCCCGGGCGGATACAGCAGCAGCGCCCGCTGGCCCTGGGCGCCGCGCGCCTGGAGCGCCGCCGCGATGGCGCGGGCCTTCTGGTCCAGCTCCGCGTACGTCAGGTGCGCTTCGTCCGTTTCCCCGTCCAGCAGGAACGTAAATCCGCGACGGTCACCCTGGGTGCTCGCGCGGACACGCAGCAATTCAACCAGAGTGGAAAACGCAAAGCCGGGGGCCGGGAAAGAACCGGGCGTGGTTCCAGTGGGCATGAACGCGACTCCTGGGAGGCGGGGGTGTTTCCGTGCACGGGAAGCACGGAGACGCGGGTTCAGGGGCCGGGGGGAAGCTGTCGCCCGGCAAGACAGGGTTTCAAAGGGTCAGTCGCAAGCAGCACCCGCCGTGAAGGGGCGATGTCTCGCGCATGTATCGTCTGGCGCGCGCGCGAGCAATCCCCCCCACCCACATTGGAGCCACACCGGAATTCGGTCACGGCGGGGGGCTCGTGAATCAGGAGCGGGGCAGGGTGCGAATTTCATGGTGACGGAATTCGGAGAGCGTCTGGGCCGCCAGTCACTTCATCGCGCGAACGGAGGAACATTCAAACGACCCCCAAGGTCGGAAACCCGGGGACCTCCCCTGTTCGCCGGAAACTGCGCGGGGTGTCCGTGTAAACGTGACACATCGGATCATGCGACGGGAACACGCGGAGTGTATGGGTCCGGCTTCGGCGGGCCTCCCCACTACGGCGAAGTCGCACGCCTATTGCTTGCGTCTGTGAATTGTCAGTGAAAATGGGATTCCTTGGATATGTCCTGAGAGGGTTTCCGGAGGATACGGGGCAGGTCCGACACGGCCCTGCGCGCTTTTGCCGCACGGGGGAGCCGCGAGGTGCGTGGTAGAGGCCGCGCGGGAGCGTGGGTGGCATGCCGAGGCCTGTTCATGACGTCGCGCGGTGGATGGGGACGGCGCTGCTGCTGTGTGGAGCGCTGGGCTGTTCCGTGGAGCCGGAGATGGCGGTGACTGTGGACGCAGGCATGGACGCGGGCGTGGATCCGGGGCCCGCGCCGACGACGTGCGCGAGCGGGAGTGTCTGGACCGAGGCGAGCGGCGGCACCGGTGCCTCCATGGCGCCTGGATACGCCTGCCGGAACTGTCACCTGCGGCAGGCGCCTTCGCTGGCGTACTTCTTCATGGGCACCGTGTTCCCGACGCTCCACGAGGCGGATGGATGTGATGCCCGGCTGGCGGAGCCGTCGAAGGTGAAGGTGGAGATCCTGGATGCGGAGGGACAGGTGCGGCTCACGCTGGTGCCGAACTCCGCGGGCAACTTCCTGTCCACGACGCTCCAGCCGTCCTTCCCGCTGCCGTACCGGGCGCGGCTGGTGGGGCCGGATGGCACGTCGCGGACGATGGTCACGCCGCAGAACAACGGGGACTGCAACAGCTGCCACACCGAGCAGGGCACCCAGAACGCTCCGGGGCGCATCGCGCTGCCGTGAGCTGCGACAAATGACCGCAGCGGCCGCTTCCGGGGAGGCTGCTATCCGGGATGCTCCATTCTTCCTGGAGTCATCCGATGAAGCTTCCCCTGGGGCCGCTGTGCATTGTCGCGGGTTCGCTGCTGTCCTCCTCCGCCTTCGCGCACGCGGCGGTGGCGGGGGCCACGCCTCCCCAGGCCGGTGCGACCTTCGAGGCGGACTTCACGGTGAGCCACGGCTGTGATGGCAAGGACACCTCCAAGATGCGGGTCCAGATTCCGGAGGGCGTGACGAACGTGCGTCCGGTGGACTCCGTGTTTGGCACGGCGGAGGTGGAGAAGGACGCCTCCGGCAACGTGACGGCGGTGACGTGGACCCGGCCCACGGGCAACGTGAAGGCGGCGGACACGCACTTCTTCCACCTGGGGCTGCGGATGAAGCTGCCCGCGAAGCCGTTCACCACGGTGTTCTTCCCCACGACGCAGACGTGCAGCACGCAGGCCGGTGTGGAGACGGTGGTGGAGTGGACGGGCACGGACGGGGGCGAGCACAGCCATGACGGGGACGCGGGCACGGGGCCCGTGGAGAATCCGGCTCCGTCGCTCTCCCTGCTGCCCTCGCGGCTGCCGGGCTGGAACCAGTACACGGTGGGGGAGCACGTGCATGACCTGACCGTGTTCAAGGACGCGCTCATCGTGTGGTCTGGCTCGCAGGCGTACAGCTTCAACCCCGTCACGCAGGCGCTCATCGAGAAGGAGCCGGGGGTCACCGCGCTCACGCAGATCCACCCGGGCACGGTCATCTGGGTGAAGTACTAGCGCGGTACGGGAGACAGCGACCATGCGCCAGTGGCTCTTCGTGTTGTGCGTCGGCGTCCTCGCCGGCTGTTCGGACAAGCCCGTCACGCCGACGCCCTCGGGGCAGAGCGACGCGGGCACCATCGTGGAGGACGCGGGCTCGTCCTCTGTCGTGGAGCGGCCGGGGGCGCTGGAGCGTCCGCCGCTGGAGCGCTTGCCGGACGAGCTCAAGCCGCCGTCCCAGTAGCGGGGGGCTTCAGCGGGAGCGGTGACGTTCCGCGACGCGGTAGAGCTGGGTGAGGGAGTGGTCCAGCAGGGACTGGGTGGACTTCATGTAGCGGTGTGCGCGGGCGAAGGGCAGCCAGACGCGGTCACCGACGCGGACCTGGGCCTCCATCCATTGCTTGCGGGGAAGCCATTGTCCGCCCAGGTGCCGGACCAGCACTTCTCCCAGGTAGGCACCGACGGCGGGGACGGCGACGGCATCGATGTTGTGCCGCTCGAAGGTGTCCGGGAAGGTCTGCCGCCAGAAGTGGTGGTCGACGTCCGTCAGTGATTCGGGGGACCGCTTGAAGACGGACGGCACCGGTGTGTGGAGCAGCGCCACGAGGCGTTCCGCGAGGTATGCGTACTGTTCGAGGGCGGCTTTCGGGTCGGCCACGTCCGGGGGGAGGGCTGCGTCCAGCGGGAGCCATTCCTCAGGTTCAGGAGGGACGTAGGTGTTGAGTTCGGCGATGCGCTGCTGACGTTTGCTCAGGGAGGTGTCGTCGGCCAGGTGTGAGAGCAGCGCGGCGACGTCCGGTGCGAAGCGGGGTTCGACGGGCGCGAGGAGGGCGCTTCGTTCGCGGAGGGTGGCCAGCTCGGTGTCGAAGTCCAGGTCGGGCCGGAGGTGGACCCACGCGCGAGCCTGCGCGGCGCGAGCCGCTTCGCTGGCGAAGTCCGCGGCGGTGGGCCAGGTGACGAGGAGGATGGAGCCGTCGGGGAGCTCTTCGACGCGGTGGGCGGGCGTGGAGCGCATGCGCTCGCGGCCGACTTCCTCCACCAACTTGGGGCCGAAGATGTTGAGCCAAGACAGCGCGTAGATCTGATCGAACCCGTCCTCTTGCTCGATCCGTTCTTCTCTTCCGAAATACGGGGCTCCCGCCAGGTCGTCATCCGCCATGCTGTGGGCCGAGGCGTGCGACAAAACCGGGTACCGGATGGCCCAGGCGCGGACCATCTCCACGAACGCCCGGCAGCGAGCCTCGTTCGTGAAAAGGTCGAGCGACTTCACATTGAGCCAGATGTCCAACGATGCAGGTCGAGGCGGAAACCAGAGCCGGAGTGACATGTCCAGTTCAGGCTCCGTGGTCCGATAGAGCCCGATGGAGGTGGTGCGCTCCTCGCGTGACTCAACCAGTCCCTTCACGACCGCCGCGCGCGTGTACCGACGACGACGCTTCCCCTTGGCGGTGATGTCAGGCATCCAAGCATCCGCGCCTGCCTCCAGCGCCTCGAAGAAGGGCGTCAACTCCTGCATGTAATCCGCGACAGTATTGGCGCTCCCTCTGAAGGTAAGGAGGAGGTTGTCATTCTTCATTGGAACTGGACCTCTACGCCTTCGACGCTCTCCTCGAGGGCACTCAGCACTGACTTTAGGACATTCCCATCCCTGGGCTTCAGGGCGCCGCTCTCGTACACCAATCGGACTCTCTGGATTCGCACCACTCCTTCGAGTCCCGGTCGACGGACGTTCACGGTTTCGCCGTAATACCGAAGAGCCGCGCGCGCGTCCGCATTCATTTGGGCTGTGAGTGCGTCCTGCTTGAGCTGACTCAGATCGCGGCTCTTGAAGCTGATGGTTTCCATGCGGGGCGGTTGTCCGGACGACGGCTTCGTTTCGATGACCAGCACGTCCGCGAAGCGCAGGTCCGCCTTCGTCATGCCCACGTGCGTTTCAATCCGAGGCTGATCAAAGTCCCGGAGCCACTGACGCTGCGCACGGGGCAGCGCCGCATCCGCCCGGAGCCGGGCAACCATGGCCCGTTCGAACATCAGGCCCCGGATGAACTGCCCGCGCAGGTCCAGGTAACCTTCCCATTTCAGAGGCCCCTTCGCGGGCGTGCCCTGCTCCAGCTCCGCGAGCCGGGCCTCGCGATAATTCACGTACTCGGCCCAGAGCGGATGCCCCTCGGCTCCCGGCGGCGCGTCCCGCTCCGGGGGATGTTCCTTCAGGAAGGACACATCGCGGGACAGGCGTGGACCCGTGGCCTCCCATTCCACCTGGGCGAGCCGTGCCTCCAGGACCTCTGGTGGCACTCCCGCGAAGTCCTTCGACAGCGCCGCGGCGTCTCCACTTCTGCCGGTGCCTTTCTGTGCGGCACCCGGACGTTCGCGGCTTGCCTCCGCCAGCAGGGCCTGGGCCTTCGCCGCGTTGCCCCGCGCCTCGTGCAGCGCGAGCGCTCCTGCTTCTCCCCATTCGGCCGCGAGCAGGGCTCCTTCCCGGCTCGCCCGGAGCTGGCGCAGCAGCTCCCGCGTGGCGTTCACGCCGAACTCATCTTCAAGGCGCTCCACCGCCGCCTTGAGCGCTTCCAGGTCGAAGGTGGGCTGCCTCTCGCGCAGCGCCCGGACGCCCTTGCCTCCCGCGTACAGCGCCACCATGAGCGCGGCGGGGGCCAGCTCTCGCGTGGCCTGTTCGTACCGGCCCTTCGCCAGGGACGACGCGCCCTGCGCTGTTCCCGCGAGCAGGTGGAAGAAGCCCATCGGGACGCCGAACGTCAGGTGGTCGAAGCCCCCCAGCACCATGTTGCCCGGTGAGTAGTGCCCTGCCATCAGGGCCCGCTCCACCGCGTCGAGCGCCTCCTGGTACGGCGGAGGCAACTGTGCCCGCTTCCGGGTGAAGTCCACGTAGCGGGCGCCCGCGCTCACGTCGGTGCTGGAGAGTGCGTCCCGTCCCGCTCGGCCCAGCCCCCGCAGGACGTCACCGGCCTGCTCCTCCCGCTCTGGATATGTCGCGACCTTCACGCCCCGGCGCAGCAGCTCCTCGCGCACCGCCGGCATTCCGCCCAGCGTCTCCTCGAGCTGCTTGTCGCGAGCCAGGCGTTGAAGCAGCTCTCGCAGCTCGTCATCGAAGGTGGCGTGGAGGATGAAGAGGGCGAACACCTCGGCGCGGGGAGGGCCGTACTGCTCGACCGCGGTGACGAGGAATGCGGCGCGCTTGCGTTGAAGGATGCCGGAGGACTTCGCATCCAGCGGGCCCAGCGCTCCCAGCCGGACGGCATCCCAATCCTCGAGGGATTCCACCAGCCGGGGCATGTCCACCCCTCGCTGCATGGCCACGAAGGCCGCTGGTGAGGCACAGGCCAGGAAGGGCGCGAGGCGTTGCTCGCTGCGGTCCAGGTCGTCGGGCCAGCCCGGCGGCAGGGCTCGACCGCCACAGGCCCATTCCCTGTCCTCAGAGGGCTCAGTGGGGGTTTTCCGCGAGGCTCCAGCCCAAGGGCGCCATGCGGACCGTGCCGCCGGGGTCCCGTAGGCCCAGGCACCCCCATGGGACGGCGACGACGCACAGCCCGCGATGAACAGGGCCATGCAGGCCAGCACCGCCCACCGCAGCACGAGGAATCGCCATGGCTGGATCACAGCCGATGACGATCCCCCAATGTGCATCCACGCGCTATGGGCGCACCTGCTGCCGCGCAGGTTAGAAGAAATACTCGTAACTGGCGTACGCGGTGAGGATGCCCGACCACTGTCCCGTCCAGGTGTCGTAGACCTGCATCCGCTGGGTCACCATCTGGTTGAGGTAGACGGTTTGCAGGCATGTGTAGCCCTCATCGGAGGAATACCCAGGCGAGGAGCAGGTGCCATCCAGGAACTGGATGACATACCGGCCACCGGATTGATCAATGCCCAGGACCCCGAAGGTGACGTACCTCCACCCGTCGGTGCCCAGGGCCATACAGGAGCCTGCCGAAAGGTAATCCCAGGCGGGCGTGTCCACGTAGCAGGCCGGGACCGCATCGCCCGCGCCAAGGCTTTGGATGCCCTGTGCGGGGGCGGGCCGGGGCTCTCCGGCCCAGGCGGCGGATGACAGCGACATCGCGGCGACGGCGGCGACTCCCAAGAACAGACGGCGCATGGCACCTCTCCTGTGAAGGAGACGGAGAGGTTGGTCATTGATGGATTGGCAATCAATGTCAGGCGGAGGTGTGTGCCGTGTCAGTGAATGAGAGGTGTTGAACGGTCCCGGCGTCTGCCCATGGACGGCGCGGGCGCGACCCCTCATGGAGCCGTGGCGGGATCCGCGAAGCGTGGGTCGTGCAAGAACGCGGTGTCCGTGAGCGACTCCAGGAACGCGAGGACGTCTGCCTTCTCTTCGGGCGTCAGCTCGAAGCCGCGCACGAAGGCGCTCTGCAGGGGACTGGGCTGTCCGCCGTTCGCCGCTCTCGCTCGGCCTCCCGCCGCGTAGTGGTCCAGCACGTCGGAGAGCGTCGTCACGCTGCCGTCGTGCATGTACGGCCCGGTGACGGCCACGTTGCGCAGGGACGGCGCGCGGAAGCGCCCCATGTCCTCCGGACGGCCCGTGATTTCGAGCAGGCCTGTATCCTCGTCGGGATACGCACCCTGGCCGTCTTCGTTGTAGAGCCCCGTGTTGTGGTACGGCAGCACCGGCTCCGGCGTCGACTCGTGCACGGTCGCGTCCTGGAAGTTGAAGCCGGAGTGGCAGTGGTCGCACTCCAGGCGCTCGGACAGGAACAGCTGGAGCCCCCGCTTCGCCGCGGGACTCAGCGCGGTCGCCTCCTTGCCGTACAGATAGCGGTCATACGCGGACGTGCCCGACAGCAGGGACCGCTCGAACGCCGCCAGGGCCCGCGTCAGCGTGGCCAGCGACACCGGCGTGGCCTCGTTCGGGAACGCCTCCGCGAAACGGGCCGCCAGGGCCGCATCCGCCCGCAGCCGCTCCAGCAACACCTCCTGTTGATCCGCGAACCCCAGCTCCACCGGATCGCGGCCGAAGATCGGCACCAACGCCTGGGCCTCCAGCGTGGTGAGCGCGGAGTTGGCCCAGGTGAGGCTGGTCGCGTACGCCACGTTCGCCAGCCCCTGGCCGTTGCGGCGGTGCGCCTGTCCCGTGCTGCCCACCGCGTGCACTCGCCCGTCCGTGAAGGCCCGGGCCTGCTCGTGGCAGGAGCCGCAGGACTGCGTGCCGTTCAGCGACAGGCGCTTGTCGTAGAAGAGGCTCCGGCCCAACTGGACCTTCGCCTCCGACATCGGGTTGTCCTCGGGCACACGGGGCTTGGGAAAGCCCGCGGGCAGCTTCCAGTCGTACGGGGCGGGCTCCTCCCCGGGCGTGCCGGGATCCGAGCAGCCCACGGTCAGCAGTGCCGCCGTCGCCAGGAACCTCCACGTCTTCCCTTGTCGTCGTGCCACGGCGGCGGTGCTCCTACTCAGCGCGGATGAAGGACTGCGCGGCGGGGTTCGCGGCCTGGCTGCCAAAGGCCAGCCCCAGGCGTTCGAAGAAGGGCCCGCAGTCCGCGTCCGTGGGCGACGACATGCAGCCCGCGGCCGTGTTGGCGGTGTTCACGTCCAGGTTGGAGCCCGCGAAGAGCGCGCCCAGGTCCATCACCACCTTGTTCTTCGTGACGTCGAAGCCGTCCAGGGTCATCTCCGGACGGTTGTTGTTCGCGCACCCGGCGGTGCCCTGCGTCTGGCCCTCGGGCGGCGGCGCGCAGGCCGTGCTGCCCAGGTGCATGACGTGCTGGGGGAGGCCCTGCGTGCGGCCCTCGATGCGCGTGAAGAGGAAGCCGCTCTGCCAGCTCCAGTGCAGGCCCATGTCCCCCATCGGCGCGCCGAGCGTCGTGGGGTCGCCGTGGTTCAGGTTCTCCGGCACGCCCAGCGTGAAGCGCAGGCCCGTGTAGTCACCCGCGGGCACCGTGCCTTTGATGGACGCGTTCATGCCCTCCGTGCCCTGCGTGCACAGGCCGTCCTTGTTCGCGAAGTCCAGCAACACCACGCCCGAGTGTTGCCACGTGCCGTCCTCGGTCAGCGTGACGGGCACCTCCTGGCCCCCACGCGTCACCAGCCGCACGTCGTGTACGTACACGCGGAAGTCCATGGGCTCGTAGGTCGTCTTCGTCGTCCCGACGTTCGTGTACGTCTGCCCGCAGGCGAAGGACTCGCTGCCCACGCGGGCGACGACGGGGAGGTTCACCGTCAGCGACTCGGGCGTCTGGGGTTCGTCGTCCCCACAGCCGAGCGCGCCCACGAGGGCCAGCGGAAGGAGGAGGCGGGAGCGGAGCAGGGTGCGCATGGGAATCATCCTTGGAAGATGCCCCCCGTCTAACGCACCGGCCGCGCCGACATGCCGTGGCATGTTGCCGCACCCGTTTCCCGCCTCACGCCACCTCTCGCGCTTCGTCCGGAACCGGAAGTCCCGCGCGCCGCGCCTTGCGCTGCTGGATGGAGAGGAAGAGAGCCTCGTGCGTGGCGGGCGAGGGCAGCTCCACGTCGCCGCCCGGCGCTCCGAAGGCAGCCACCGCGTCGCGCAGCGCCTCCCGCACGGACAGGGCCAGCATCAGCGGCGGCTCGCCCACGGCCTTGCTGCCGTGGATGGTGCCCGGCTGTTCGGCCCGCTCCAGGAATGACACGCGCAGGTCGATGGGCGCGTCGCTGAACGCGGGCACCGCGTAGGTGCTGGCGGAGTGCGTGAGCAGCCGCCCGTTCGCGTCCCACTTCAGCTCCTCGCCGGTGAGCCACCCCAGCCCCTGCACGAAGCCGCCCTCCACCTGGCCCCGGTCCACGCCGGGGTTGAGCGAGTCGCCCACGTCCTCCAGCAGGTCCGAGCGCAGCACGCGCTTCATGCCCGTGTCGCCGTCCACCTCCACCTCGCTCACCGCAGCGCCGTACGCGAAGTAGAGGAACGGCTTGCCCCGGCCCAGCGCCCGGTCGTAGCCGATGCCCGGCGTGCGGTAGTAGCCCGTGACGGACAGGCCCACGCGGTCGCGGTAGGCCTCCTCCACCACGGCCGCGAAGGACAGCCCCTGGTCCGGGCGCGATGCCGCCGCGATGCGCCCGTCCTCGAACACCAGCGCGTCCGGCGACACCGCCTGCCCGTGCAACTGCACCAGCATGCGCGCGGCCACCGGGGCCAGCCGCTCGCGCACCTGGATGCATGCCTCGCGCACCGCCGCGCCGTTGAGGTCCGAGCCGCTGGAGGCCGCCGTCGCGGACGTGTTGGGCACCTTGTCCGTGGCCGTCTGCGCCACGCGTACCAGGTCCGCGGGCAGGCCCAGCTCGCGCATGGCCACGCCCTGAATCTTGGTGTGCAGCCCCTGGCCCATCTCCGTGCCGCCGTGCGACAGCAGCACGGAGCCGTCGCGGTACACGTGCACCAGGGCGCCTGCCTGGTTGAGGAAGGTGGCGGTGAAGGAGATGCCGAACTTCATGGGCGTGATGGCGAGCCCGCGCTTGATGCGGGGGCTGGACGCGTTGAAGGCATCCACCTGCGCGCGGCGCTTCGCGAAGTCGGACGACTCCAGCAGGTCGTTCCACAGCTTCGGCAGCCGGTTGTCCTCCAGCTCCTGGCCGTAGTGCGTGGTGTTGGTGTCGCCCACGCCGTCGTAGAGGTTGCGCTGGCGCACGGCCTCCGGCGCCAGGCCCAGGGCGCTCGCGATGCGGGCCAGGATATCCTCCATGACCAGCATGCCCTGCGGCCCGCCGAAGCCGCGGAAGGCGGTGTTGGAGACCAGGTGCGTCTTCGCCACGCGGCCCGTGTACCGCACCGACGGCACGTAGTAGCCGTTGTCCAGGTGGAAGAGGGCGCGGTCGGTGATGGACTCGGACAGGTCCAGGGACCAGCCGCCGTTGGACGTGAGGTCCGCCTTGAGCGCGAGCAGCCGCCCCGTGGCGTCGAAGCCCACCTCCCAGTCCGCGTGGAACGGGTGGCGCTTGCCGGTGACGACCATGTCCACGTCCCGGTCCAGCATCCACTTCACCGGCCGGCCCGTGTGCACCGCCGCCAGCGCCACCAGCGCGGCGGGCGCGTTGCCCTGCGTCTCCTTGCCGCCGAAGCCGCCACCCATGCGCGGCGCCTTCACCACCACGCGGCTGCGGGGCATGTGCAGCACGTGCGAGATGATGGCCTGCACCTCCGACGGGTGCTGGGTGGAGGACGTCACCGTGACGTCGCCGTCCTCGCCCACCTCCGCGAAGGCCGCGTGCGTCTCCAGGTAGAAGTGTTCCTGGCCGCCCATCGTCAGCGTCCCGGCAAGCCGGTTCGGGCTGGAGGCGAGCGCGCTGTCCACGTCGCCCCGGCGGATGACGTGCGGTTCGGTGTGGAAGCTGCCCTGCTGGAGGGCCTGGTCCAGGGTGAGCACCGCGGGCAGGGGCTCGTAGTCCACCGCCACCTGGCGGGCGCCCTCGCGGCAGGCCTCGGGCGTCTCGCCCACGACGAGCGCCACCACCTGCGCGTGGAAGAGGACCTCGTCCTTCGCGAGCAGCGGCTCGTCGTGGCGGATGGGGCCCGTGTCGTTCATGCCCGGGATGTCCTCCGCGAGCAGCACCTTCACCACGCCGGGCACCTTCAGCGCGGCGCTGGCGTCGCGGCGGAGGATGCGCGCGTGCGCGTGCGGCGACAGCACCGGCCACACCGTCAACATGGGGCGGCGCTGCGCGAGGTCGTCCACGTACTGCGCGCTGCCCGTCACGTGGCCCAGCGCGCTCTCATGGCGAAGCTCGCGGCCCGCGTCCGCCGTGTCGGAAGGCGCGCCCACGGCGAAGCGGGGGCGTCCGTCCAGCACGGGGCTGCGCTCGCCGGACGCGAACTTCTCCAGGAGCGACACCACCAGCCCACGCCGGTAGTCCGCGCTGCCGCGCAGGTCGGTGAGGGGCGTGAACTCGCGCTCCAACGTGGCGCGCACGCGGGCCACGGCCTCCGCGTTCCACGGGTGGCCCAGGAGCAGGGCTTCCGTCTGCTTCGCGCGCGACGGAGTGGCGGCCACGCCGCCGTAGCCCAGCCGCGCGGTGCGCACGAGTCCCAGCGCGTCCGTCTCGATGCAGAAGCCCGCCGCGACGATGCTGATGTCCAGCTCGCGGCGCTTGGACACCTTGAAGCTGTCCGAGTGGCGCGTGAGCCCGCTGTCCTTCTCCGGGGCGTGGGGGATGACGACGCAGCGGACGACCTCGTCCGGCTGGAGCGCCGTCTTGCGGTAGGCGAGGAAGAAGTCAGACAGCGCCAGGGTCCGCTCGCCGCGCACGGACGCGAGCACCAGCCTTGCGTCCAGCGCGAGCAGCACCGGCGCCGTGTCCCCGATGGGCGAGGCCGTCACCAGGTTGCCCGCGAGCGTGGCGCGGTGGCGGATCTGCCGCGAGGCGAAGACGTTGAGCATCTTCGCCAGCTCCGGCACCTCGTGGCCCAGCGCGTCCTCCACGTCCACCAGCGACGCGGCGCCGCCCACGTACCAGCCGTCCTCCTCGCGGCGGATGGCGCGCAGGGACTCCACGCCCTCCGTGGAGATGAGGAACGGATAGCGGCGGGACTTCTTGGTGATGTCCACGCCCAGCTCGGTGGCGCCCGCCACGAGCATCGCCTCCGGGTGCAGGGCGCGCAGCGCGAGCAGGTCCTCCCAGGTGGTGGGGCGCAGGAACAGCCCGTCGCGCGCCTCGTAGCGCAGGGGCGGCGTGGGGGAGGGCGGACCCTCCAGCGAGACGCCAGGAAGTCCCGGGCCGGCACCCTTCGCGTCGCGGGTGGCGAGCGCGTCCATCATCGCGTCGCGGATGGGGCGGTAGCCCGTACAGCGGCAGATGTTGCCGCAGAGCTGATCCGCCACGGCCTCCGGCGAGCCCGCGTCCTTGCGACAGTACGCCTCCACCATGGACACGACGAAGCCCGGCGTGCAGAAGCCGCACTGCGAGCCGTAGTGCTTCACCATCGCCTGCTGCACGGGGTGCGGCGCGGCGCGGCTGCCCACGCCCTCCACGGTGACGAGCTCGCGTCCGGCCACCATGGGCAAGAGCGCGATGCAGCTGTTGAACGCGCGCAGGGTCTTCTGGCCGCTCACGTCCCGGTCCACCATCGCCACGGTGCACGCGCCGCAGTCGCCCTCGGCGCAGCCCTGCTTCGTGCCCGTCAGCCCGCGCGCGCGCAGGTAGTCGAGCAGGGGGGTGTTGGGCGACGCGTCGTCGACCTGGACGGTCTGTCCGTTGAGCCGGAAATCGAAGGGGGTGCTCATTCTCCGGAGGATAGCAGGGGCGCGGGCGGCGGCTGAGCGCCTGCTTCCTGAGCCATCCCCGGGGCCATCCCATGGTGGAGCTGGAGCAGCCCGGCCGCGATGCTCACGGCCACCTCCTGCGGCGACTTTCCACCGATGGGCAGCCCCATGGGGCACTGGACGCGGGCCACCTGCCGGGCGGGCATGCCCTTCGCCTCCAGCCGCTGCCGGAAGCGGGCCCACTTGGTGTCGCTGCCGATGAGGCCGATGTAGCGGGCCGGCTGCTGGATGGCGAAGGCGATGATGTCCTGATCCACGTCGTGGCGGTGCGTCATCACCGCCACGTAGGTGCGCGCTTCATCCCAGACCGCGCGCGACGCGAAGTCGTCCCAGGGCTCCTCGTGGCGGACCACGCCCGCGGGCACCTGGGGGGACTGGACCCACTCGGCGCGCTCGTCCACCAGGTGCACGCGGAAGGGGGTGCCATCGAGGATGCGGCACAGGGCCTGTCCCACGTGGCCGGCGCCGAAGAGGTACAGCTGGGGCCCGTGATTGACGGGCTCGACGAAGACGTCCACGACCCCTCCACAGCACTGGCCCAGCTTCGCGCCCAGCGGATAGCGGAACGTGCGCGCCTCGCCCCTGGCCAGACACGCGCGTGCGTCCTGGAGGACCAGCTGCTCCAGATGGCCGCCACCAATGGTGCCGTGGAAGGAGCCGTCCGCGCGCACCAGCAGCTTCGCGCCAGGGGACGCGGGCGTGCTGCCCTTGCACTCCGTCACCGTCACGACGGCGAACGGCGTCTCCGCCCGTGCCCACTCCGCGAGCTGGTGAACCCAGTTCCACATGCCGCGGGCGAGTCTGCCATGGCTGGCGTTCCGGTGGCGCCTTCCTGGATGCCTGCCGTGGGGACGGGGAGGCCAGCGCCCGTTGCCGGGGCAATGAGGCACACCACCTTTGCGCCAGTCGATTCCATTCACCGGAATCCCGGAACCAAGGAGATGACGTCATGGCCAACACCGACATCGAGACGCTGAACTCCTTCCTGCGCGGTGAGCTGTCCGCCGTGGAGACCTACCGGCAGGCGAGCAAGCACATCAAGAGCGACATCGCCCGCACGGAAGTGGACGCCTGCCTCCATGATCACGAGGCCCGCGTGGACGCCCTCAAGGAGCGCATCGAAAAACTGGGCGGCAGCCCGTCAGAGAGCTCCGGCGTCTGGGGCGTCTTCGCCAAGGTGGTCCAGGGCGGGGCGGACCTGCTGGGTGAGAAGATCGCCATCGACGCGCTGGAGCAGGGCGAGGACCACGGCCTGGCGGACTACAACCGCGACGTGGGCAAGCTTCACGGCGAGGCGCGCAGCTTCGCGCGTCAGCAGCTCCTGCCGGCCCAGAAGCAGACGCATGACCGGCTCAGCCGGTTGAAGCACAATCCGAACCTGCACTGAGCGTATCGGATGCGCAGTGCCGGACATCACGAGGGGCCCATCCTGACTTTGGGGATGGGCGCCCTGTGACGCATCGCACGTCCCTGCATCCAGGTCTGGAGGCGGCAGGAGCCGTGCGATATTCGGAAGGACGGTTCTTCCACCGGCGAACGAGGGCGAAGAAGCGCATGGGGCGTGAGCACACGGTGCCGGGGCCGCGCGGGCCCGGGGCCGTCAGCGACAGCGAGGACGCGGCGGCACCGTCCGCCCGCATGCCCGGCGTGCGCGCCGAGGACGCCGCGCCGCCGTCCATTCCGTCCCCGACGACCGCCGACACCAGCTACGCCGCGGGCGCCCTGGGCACCGGCGTGGAGGTGCTCTTCACCACCTCCGAGCGCGCCCTGCAGTGGGCGTGGCGCGTGCTCCAGCTGGCGCGCGGCGTGGTGGAGGCCACGCCCCGGGGCGACGCCTTCATCCGCGAGGCCCGCGCGTGCGTGGTGGACTTCCTGGACCACATCCCGCCGCACGTGCGCCGCGGCGTGGAGGAGGTGCTCGTCTTCTGCAACCTGTGGCAGGCCGTGAGCGTGCGGCTGCGCCGCCGGGGCGGCTTCCCCGCGGGGGACGACGCGGCCTGGCGCCAGCTCTGCGAGGACGTGGAGCTGCTGCAGCGCGCCGCCCAGGCCCGGCTGGGCACCGCCGCGGCGCTGGAGCAGGGGCTGCTCAAGGACCTGGGCCACCTGCGCGCGCTGGCCCTGTCCTGCGGCGACAGCGCCAACGAAGTCACGGTGGGCATGGAGGTCTTCACCCGCTGCATCGCGGAGCTGATGGCCGTGGCCAGCGCCATGCGCCGCGCGTGGGAGGCCGCCGCCGGGGAACTGGCCGAGTCCGCCGCGTGGCTGCGCGCGGGCGACCCGGCCTTCAGCGCGTGGCTGGCGGAGCACCTGGTCGCCGCCGAGCCCGCGTGGGAGCGCACCCAGAAGGTCGCCCGCTGGCTGCGCGACGTGGGCGCCTTCGCGGGCCAGCCCTGACGCCGCGCGCCGAGCCCGGCGCCGAGCCCGGCGCCGAGCGGCGCCGAGCCTCGGGGCTCACGGCTCGATGAGGATGCGGTGCCGGTGCAGCTCCAGGAGAATGTCCGGATCCAGGTCCGCCTGCTTGTGGTCGCGCAGGTGCTGGCGGACGGCCTCCACGGGCTTCTGGCCGGTGAACTCCACCAGCAGCGCGTACGCCTCGCCGGGCAGCGCCACCGCGTCGTATTCGCTGTAGGAGCCCAGCGCGACGCTGCCGTCCTGCAGCCACTTCACCGTCGCGTCCGGGTTGAAGCGCAGCACGCGCGGCAGCGTGGGCGCGGTGGCCTGGGTGTGCAGCTTCTCCAGCACCTTCTCTTCGATGATGCCGTCCAGGCCCAGCATCCGCTCCAGTCCGTCCCGGGACACGGCGCGCACGGCGTCGTAGCAGGCGCGGTAGAAGTCCTTCTCCATCCCGGCGTACCCCTTCCAGAGCGCGGCGTACGCCTTCGCCGGGGGCGCCGCGTCGTCCAGGTCCTCCACGGACAGCGGGGCGGTGGCCACCTCCGCCTTGTCGCGCCCGTCCAGGAAGAACTCCGGCATGAGCTGGAGCAGCGCGTGCCGCGACAGCTGGTACTCCGCCAGCGTCAGGTACGTCTTGAGCGACATCCAGAACCGCTGCCCGTCCCGGCCCGCGACGTACTTGCAGAAGAACGTGGAGCAGACCGACTCGCGGTACGCCCAGATGGTGCAGCCTCCGGACTCCAGCGCGTAGTACGGGCAGCGCAGCGACGACGCCCGGCCGAAGAAGTGGTGCGCGTTCTTGTACAGGTGGTTGAACTTCGCTGGCGGCTTCACCCACTGCGGGCTCACGCCGATGCGGCTGTCGATCTTCGCTTCGACGCGCCGGCGCCCCTCCGCCATCTGGGGCGAGTCATCCGACAGCAGCGCGCCGACGAGGTAGTTGGGCAGGCGCGGCTGGTACGTGCAGCACTTGGTGTCCGGCCGGAACAGGTGGTCCACCCCGTCCACCGAGTCCACCGTGGCCTGCGCGGAGGCGCGGCTCATGGCGCAGTTGGAGCAGGTGGCCTTCTCTTCCGTGGGCGCCTCCTTCCGGAAGAAGGCCGGGAGGAGGTCCTGGTAGAGCGTGGGCAGCGTCGAAAGGATGGAAGACATGGGGGCGGTGTCAGGAGGCGCGGTCCGCCCACTCCAGGTGGTAGGTGGCGGACTCGGGCGAGTGGCGGGTGCGGTGCAGGGTGAGCTTCTGGACTCCCACGCGCAACATCCCTTCTTCCAGCACGCCCTCCACGAAGCCCTCCAGCGCCTGCGGTTCGTTGAACCACAGGTCCGCCTGTGACGGGCCCAGGACGGTGAGCCGCGTCTCCGTGTAGTTGTTGCCGCTGCGGAAGTTGTGCTGCATCCGTTCGAGCGAGCGCATGGGCCCCACCACGCGGGCCAGCGTGAGGACGGCGCCGCCCACCAGCGTCTGCGCGTAGCCCTCCACCATCCGCCGGCCCAGCATGCGCCGGCCGTCCTCCACCGGCCGGTCCGGGTGGAGCGTGCGGGCCGTGTCCTCCAGGCAGTCCACCCAGACGGCCAGCGGGTACGCGGCGAGCAGCGGGGCGTGCAGGTTCAGCCCGCGCGCGCGCAGCCGGTCCACCAGCTCGGGCGTCAGGGAGGGGGCCAGCACCTTGCGGTACAGGCTGTCCACGCTGCTGCTGAAGATGACGCGCTCGTCCCTCATGGCCCTCTGCCCTTACCGGAAGCCCCAACCGGCCCCGGGCGCGCATTCTTCGCCCAGGGCCCGGAAGGAGGCCAGCCCCCTGGCGCGCACCCTCACCGCGGGTACGCGCGGCGGAGGGCAGGCAGCCGGGTGCGTCAGTAGTGCACGGACAGGCTCACGCCGCTGTAGGCGCTGTAGCCCTTGAGCATGATCCACTGGCGGCCGGCGGTGGTTTGCGCCGCCAGGTTGCACGTCTCGTTGTTGCCTCCCAGGTAGGGACGGCAGTTGTAGACGCTGGTCGTGGGCGCTCCGCCGAAGCGCGTGTAGAGGTCCACGTCCCCGGTGCCGCTGGAGATGGACACCGTGGAGGCCGTGTTCGCGGGCACGTCGAAGCAGAAGTACTGCTGCGAAGCGGCCGCGCCGGAGAGCAGGGACACCGTGGTGTTGTTGGGCAGCAGGGTGCACGTGGGCGGCGGCGTCACGGCGCCCACGCCCACCGCCAGCCACGCCGCGTCCACCGCGTCCTGGATGGCGGTGCTGTAGCCCAGGCTCTGCGCCGCCACCCGCGTCGCCGTCTTGGCCGCCGCGAGGGTGGTGTTGGCGGTGAAGAGGTTCTGGTTGGCGTAGTGGAAGATCCGGGCAGCGGCTTGCACGCCGATGGCCGGCACGTTCACCGTCGACTTGCCGCGCGGGTGCAGGCCGCCGGTGGACAGCAGCTTGAAGGCCAGGTTGGGGATGCCGGAGCCATAGTGCACGTCCGTGCCGGCCGTGTATTGCGGGTAGTAGTCGAGCGAGCCACCGTCCAGCGCGGGGTCGTTCATATAGCGCAGGGCGTCCCCGGGCGTGCTGGGGGTCCAGGCCGTTTCACCAATCTGCCAGGTGGCGGCCGCGGTGCTCCAGGTGCCTGACGCCCAGCTGGTGCAGGTGGCGGCGAAGACATCCGACAGGGACTCGTTGAGCGCGCCAGACTCGCCGCTGTAGATGAGGTTGGACGAATACTCCGTGACCGCGTGCGTGTACTCATGCACGACGATGTCCGGGTCCCCGCATGGCGGTCCGAACTGGGGCAGGGTGCCGTCGCCGCACACCAGCGTCGAGCCGTCGAAGTACGCGTTCGCGTAGCTGGTGCCGTAGTGCACCCGCGCGGACAGCTGGGCGCCCGCGCCGTTGTACGAATCGAGCCCGAAGTTCTGCTGGAGGCAGTCGTAGAAGAGGCCCAGGTTGTCGTACGTCTTGTCGATGCCCGTGTCGCCCGTGGGCAGCTGACCCTCCAGCCGGCACCAGCCGTTGGTGGCGCCGCCCACCGAACAGACCTTGCGGTTGCGCGCGGCGTGGATCTCCGGCGTGCGCAGCACCTCCTGTCCATCCGCCGCGCTCACGTAGACGCGGTCGCGCAGCGGCATGCCGTCCGTGTCGTGGCCGGACACCACCACCTCGAAGGCGCGGACCAGGGCCGCCTCTTGCACCGGGCGGACGAACACCTCACGGAGTGTCTCCACCGTGCCGCCAGGAGCCGACGCGAGCACCGCCTCGCGCGCGGCCTCCGGGCTGATGCGGGCGGGGGCCGGCAGGGGCTCGCCGTCGCGCGCGGTGCCGTTCACCGCGTACACCTGTCCCCGCGCGTCCAGGTGGATGATCAGCTCCTCGTTCACCACCGGCAGGCCGCCCTTGGTCTGCGCGTAGCGCACGTGCGTGTGGCCCAACTCGTCCCGCTGGATGCGCTGGGGCACCACGTCCTTCGCCGTCAGCCGGAAGGCGGGCAGCACGCGCAGCAGGGTGGGCTCCAGGAGCGCGTGCGCCTGCCAGGCGCTGGCGCCCGGGATGGGCCGGCCCGCCGTGCCCAGCGAGCCCTGGATGAACTGGGGGACGCCATCCGCGTGCACCCCCAGCACCTCCGCGCCGGGCAGCGCGCCCAGCGCCGCCTGCAGGTCGCCCAGCCGGGCCCCGGCCGGAGACGAAGGCGCCTCGGCTTCGGGACCTCCCGCGCCACAGGCGGACAGCGTGAACGTCAGGCCGGCGAGGAGCCAGCGGGTCTTGCGCGTCATGGACATGCCCCCAAGTGCAACGAAACGAGTCTGTGAAGCCTCGCAAGCAAATCATGGAGCACTGACTGTCAGGTGAATTCTCGGAAGACTGGGAGTGTTGGGAGGGAGGCCGAGGACGGAGGAGGGCACACGTCGGCGGCGGTTCACCCACCTGGGTGCTGTGCGGGCGTCCGGCCACGAAGTCCGGCCGTTGTGACGCGGGGCGCGGTGATAAGGACGGCCCCGCTGTTACCTCCCGTCACCCGTTCGCAAGGACCTTCATGCTCACGCTGCGCGGGGCTCCGGCCCTCTCCGAATTCAGGCTCGCCAAGCTGCTCGTCCGTTGCCGGGAGCGGGTGCCGACGGTGGCCACCCTCTACTCGGAGTTCGTGCACCTCGCGGACACGTCGGCGCCGCTGACGCAGGACGAGGCGGAGCGGCTGGGGCGCCTCTTGGAGTACGGCCCCCACACGGCGAAGCGCGAGCGCACCGGCACGCTGCTGCTGGTGGTGCCGCGTCCGGGCACGGTGTCGCCGTGGGCCTCCAAGGCGACGGACATCGCGCACCACTGCGGCCTCACGCAGGTGCGCCGCATGGAGCGCGGCATCGCGTTCTTCCTCACCGGCCCCGGCGGCCGGCCGCTGGACGCGAACGATGCGGAGGGCGTGCAGGCGGTGCTCCACGACCGCATGACGCAGGCGGTGCTGCCCCGGCTGGAGGACGCGGAGGTCCTCTTCCGCACGGATGCGCCCCGGCCGCTCACGCGCGTGGACGTGCTGGGCGGAGGCCGCGCGGCGCTGGCGAAGGCCAACGGCGAGCTGGGCCTGGCGCTGGCGGAGGACGAAATCGACTACCTGGTGGAGCGCTTCACGGAGCTCGGGCGCAACCCCACCGACGTGGAGTTGATGATGTTCGCGCAGGCGAACAGCGAGCACTGCCGCCATAAAATCTTCAACGCGTCGTGGACGGTGGATGGCAAGCCGCGCGAGCGCTCGCTGTTCCAGGCCATCAAGAACACCTTCGCCCAGAGCCCGGGCGGCGTGCTGTCCGCGTACAAGGACAACGCCGCCGTCATCGAGGGCTTCGAGGTGGAGCGCTTCTTCCCCCAGGGCGAAGCGCGCGAGTGGGGCACGGTGCGCGAGCCGGCCCACATCATGATGAAGGTGGAGACGCACAACCATCCCACGGCCATCTCGCCGTACCCGGGCGCGGCCACGGGCGCGGGCGGTGAAATCCGCGACGAGGGCGCCACCGGGCGCGGCGCGAAGCCCAAGGCGGGGCTCACGGGCTTCTCCGTCAGCCACCTGCGCCTGCCGGACTTCGCGCGGCCGTGGGAGGTGCCCTACGGCAAGCCGGACCGCATCGTGTCCGCGCTGGACATCATGGTGGACGGGCCGCTGGGCGGCGCGGCGTTCAACAACGAGTTTGGCCGGCCCAACCTCACCGGCTACTTCCGCAGCTTCGAGCAGCACGTGCCCACGCCGGAGGGCGTGGAGGTGCGCGGCTACCACAAGCCCATCATGCTGGCGGGCGGCCTGGGCAACATCCGCGCGGACCACGTGAAGAAGGCCCCGCTGCGCGCGGGCGACAAGCTCATCGTGCTGGGCGGCCCGGCGATGCTCATCGGCCTGGGCGGCGGCGCGGCGTCGTCCATGGCGCAGGGCGCGAGCGCGGCGGACCTCGACTTCGCCTCCGTGCAGCGTGACAACGCGGAGATGGAGCGCCGCTGCCAGGAGGTCATCGACCAGTGCTGGATGCTGGGCGACAAGAACCCCGTGCGCTCCATCCACGACGTGGGTGCGGGAGGCCTGTCCAACGCGCTGCCGGAGCTGGCGCACGACAACGAACTGGGCGGACGCCTGGAGCTGCGCGAAGTGCCCAACGACGAGCCGGGCATGTCGCCGGTGGAAATCTGGTGCAACGAGGCGCAGGAGCGCTACGTGCTGGGCGTGGCGCCGGAGGACCTGGCCCGCTTCGCCGCGCTGTGCGAGCGCGAGCGCGCCCCCTTCTCCGTGCTGGGCGAGGCCACCGCGGAGCAGGTGCTCACGCTCTCGGACCGCGAGCTGGGGGACACGCCCATCGCGCTGCCCATGGACGTCCTCTTCGGCAAGGCGCCGCGCATGCACCGCGAGGGCGTGTCGCGCCCCCTGGAGCATGCGCCGCTGAGCATCCCGGGTGACTTGAAGGCCGTGGCGCACGCGGTGCTGTCGCACCCGACGGTGGCGGACAAGTCGTTCCTCATCACCATTGGCGACCGCTCCGTGGGCGGCCACACCGCGCGCGACCAGATGGTGGGCCCGTGGCAGGTGCCGGTGGCGGACTGCGCGGTGACGCTGTCCTCGCTGATGTCCGACACGGGCGAGGCCATGGCGCTGGGCGAGCGCACGCCGGTGGCGCTGGTGGACGCGGCGGCCTCCGCGCGCATGGCGGTGGGCGAGGCGCTCACCAACCTGGCGGCGGCGCGCATCCAGAAGCTGTCGGACGTGAAGCTGTCCGCGAACTGGATGGCGGCGGCGGGCAGCCCCGGCGAGGACGCGAACCTCTACGCGGCGGTGCACGCGGTGGGCATGGAGCTGTGCCCCGCGCTGGGAATCGCCATCCCGGTGGGCAAGGACTCCATGTCCATGCGCACGCAGTGGCAGGAGGACGGCCAGAAGAAGGCGGTGACGGCGCCCCTGTCGCTCATCATCACCGCGTTCGCGCCGGTGCTGGACGCGCGCGTGACGCTGACGCCGCAGCCGGTGGACGTGGCGGGGGACACGCGCCTGCTGCTCCTGGACGTGGCGAAGGGCCGGCAGCGGCTGGGCGCGTCCGTGCTGGCGCAGGTGCACCAGCAGGTGGGCCCGGAGTGCCCGGACGCGGACGACGCGGCGGCGCTGAAGGGCTTCTTCGGCGCGGTGCAGGAACTCCACGCGGCGGGCATGCTGCTCGCGTACCACGACCGCTCCGACGGCGGCCTCTGGGCCACGCTCGCGGAGATGGCCTTCGCGGGCCACTGCGGCCTGGACGTGGACGTGGCCCCGCTGGGCGGCGACGCCGTGGCGGCCCTCTTCAACGAGGAGCTGGGCGCGGTGGTGCAGGTGCGCGCGTCCGACGTGGCGCGCGTGCGTGAAGTCCTCTCCCGTCACGGCCTGGGCGCGCACGTCCACGAACTGGGGCGGCCCACGTCCGCGCAGGTGGTGCGCGTGCGGCACGGGGGCAAGGAGTTGCTCGCGGAGGACACGGTGGCTCTCAAGCGCACCTGGTCGCGCGTGAGCTACGAAATCCAGAAGCTGCGCGACAACCCCACCTGCGCGGAGGAGGAGTACGCCGCGAAGTGCGACGCGCAAGACCCGGGCCTGTCGCCGGTGCTCACCTTCGACCCGAAGGTGGACGTGGCGGCGCCGTACATCGCCAAGGGGGCCCGGCCTCGCGTGGCGGTGCTGCGCGAGCAGGGCGTCAACAGCCAGCAGGAGATGGCGGCGGCGTTCACCCGCGCGGGCTTCACCGCGGTGGACGTGCACATGAGCGACCTGCTGTCGGGCCGCGTGTCGCTGAAGGACTTCCACGGCGTGATGGCCTGCGGCGGCTTCAGCTACGGCGACGTGCTGGGCGCGGGCGGCGGTTGGGCCAAATCCATCCTCTTCAACCCGCGCACGCGCGACGCCTTCTCCGAGTTCTTCGGGCGGCCGGACAGCTTCGGCCTGGGCGCGTGCAACGGGTGCCAGATGTTCGCGCAGCTGCGCGAGCTCATCCCCGGCGCGGATGCGTGGCCGCGCTTCGTGCGCAACGCCTCCGAGCAGTTCGAGGCCCGCCTGGGCACGGTGGAGATCGCCCCGTCGCCGTCGCTCTTCTACAAGGGCATGGAGGGCAGCCGGATGCTCATCGTCGTGTCGCACGGCGAGGGGCGGGCTGAGTTCGCCAACGCGGAGGCCGCCGCGCGCTTCAACACCTCCGGGCTGGTGACGACGCGCTGGGTGGACAACCGGGGCCAGGTGGCGGCGAAGTACCCGGCCAACCCCAACGGCTCGCCGCACGGCATCGCGGGGCTCACCACGAAGGACGGGCGCTTCACCATCACCATGCCGCACCCGGAGCGCGTGCACCGCACCGTGCAGCACTCCTGGCACCCGGCGGAGTGGGGCGAGGAAGGCCCCTGGATGCGCATGTTCCGCAACGCCCGCGTCACCCTGGGCTGACGCGCGTTCGCGGAGACAAGGCCTTCCTCCTCGCCGCTACGGGAGGAAGGCCGCCTTCACCGCGTCCAGCAGCGGGTTGGCGCCAGTCTCCGCGTCGGTGCAGCCCTGGTTGAGCGTCCAGATGATGGTGCCGCCGTAGCCCTCCTGCTTCACGAAGGCGCCCTTGGCGGCAATGGCCTGCGGGCTGTCGTAGGAGATCCACGTCACCGAGCCATCCTCCACCCGCTTGTCCTTGGCGAACGTCACGTAGCTGGCCTGGGCCTTCTCATCCCACTGGTACGTCCCCTGCTTCGAGTAGCGGAGGATCTTCTTGTAGGTGAACGAGTTGTCCCCGCCCACGTAGTCGGACCAGTTCGTGAAGGGTTGGTAGGGGCCGGTGATGTGGCGCCACGCGAGGCCGTAGAAGGGGATGCCGATGCCCAGCTTCGCCTTGGGGATGCCCGCCTTCACCCACAGGTCCAGGCTGGACGCGATGGACGTGGGGTGCAGCCCCTGCTCGCCCTTGAGCGCGGACGTGTGCCAGGACTTCCAGCCGTCCCACGCGCCAATCATCTCGTAGGACATCAGGTTCATCTGGTCGAAGTGCGTCGCCAGCTCCGCGAACCAGGGGTCTGCGTCGGTGGGGAAGTTGGTGTTGATCCAATGGAGGGGGAAGGTGAGGAGCATCTTCGGACGCGCCTCGCGAAGGGCCTTCACCAGGGCCAGCAGCTTGGGCCGGTCCTCCTTCTCCACGGGCTCCCAGTCCAGGTCCAACCCGTCGTAGCCGAAGTCGTCCATCGCCTTGAGCAGCGAGCGGACGAACTTCGCGCGGTTCACGTCGGACGCCGCGCCCACCCAGCCGTCGTGCTCACCGGAGCCGCCCACCATGATGAGCGCCTTGCGGCCCGCGGCGTGCGCGCGCTTCGACAGCGTGCGGGCGATCTCCGGCCCCCGGTCGTTGTCGAACTTCGTGCTCAGCGTGCCGTCCGCTTTCGGCGTGACTCGGCCCACGAGGATGTGCGTGAGCGCGCTGAAGTCCACCTTCTCCGGCGGATAGTCGTCCGCGTTCCAGCCCGTGTAGTAGCCCGACACCCACTTGCCGCCCTGTCCCGGAGTGCCCTTCACGGCCGGGGATGCGCCCACCACCACGCTGGCCACGGCAAGTCGGGTCGGCTCCGCCTTGCTCCGGGCCATCACCCTGTACGTGCCCGGCTTGCGGGGCGCGGTGTAGACGCCGGTGGGGCTGACGGTGCCCCGCTCGTTGCCGGGCTCCACGCTCCAGGTCACCTCCGTGTCCGCGCTGTTCGTCACGGTGGCGCGGAAGGTGTGCGTAGCGCCAGGAGCCAGGAAGACCGCGGATGTCTCCAGCGTGAGGCTCACCGGCCTGGGGCCCTGCTCGATGCCGATGTCGTCGAAGAAGAGGGGTGGGAGCGTCTTGCCGCTGTCCTCCTGGAGCCACAGGCCGGTGATGCGCGTGCGGCCTTCGGGCAGCAGCTTCGCCAGCGGCACGCGGCAGGTCGTCCACTTCCGGGCCGGGATGGCGCCGCCCTCGCAGGTGGTGCCCAGGGGCACGCCCACGGGCTGCTCGGAACCGATGACGACGCGCGCACGTACCGGCGCGTTCGCGCCGTCCTTCCCGCCGTTCACCTTCAGCACCAGCGTGTCATCCGGTGACACATCGAAGCCCGGGTGGCCGAAGTACAGCGCCTCCCACGGCCCCAGCGTCACGGAGATGGCGTGGCTGCCCGTGGCCCCTTGGATGGTGGCGCTCATCGCGTGCGCACCAGCCCACGTCAGGTCTTCCCAGGGTGGGGCCAGCCGGTCCTGATAGAGCCAGGTCAGCACCCGGGTCGACGTGGGCAGTGCGGCCTTCGGGGGCGGAGCCCCCTGGGAAGCACCACCCAGCAAGAGCGCGGTGAGCAGCACTCGGAGTCCAGCCGGAGGTCGTCGCATGGCTTCCATCCTCGCAGAGGAGGGGAGGCTCGTCCTTCCTCGAGAGACTCAGTTGGCCGGCCGCAGGCGTCCGTCACCCAATCCTGCGATCCGAAGTGCTCCGCGAGGACACGCGCCGCGCGGAGCGCAGGGATGGGCCGCGCCGGTGCTTGAGCGGACGAGGCCAATACGGGCCCACGGATAGAGGCGCGCTGCCGGGGGCGACTGGCTCCAAACCTGTCCGACAGTCGGACAGGTTTGCGCGGTCCGGGGTCCGGGGCCGTACTGCCTTGGCGAGCGAGGAGGTCAGGTGGCCTGCGCGCCCATGTCAGACCCCCGTGGTTTGGTGGCGAAGGCTTGGGCGAGAAGGGGGACGGGGATGGTGCGGGTAGGGCTCGTGGCGTACGTGGAGGAGCAGCTCGAGCGGGATATTTGGCGGGGGAGGCTGCCCAGGAGCGGGCAGTTGGGCTCGGAAAAGGTGCTGGCGCGCAATTACGGGGTGAGCCGGGGCACGGTGCGCGAGGCGCTGCGGCGGCTGGCTGCGCGGGGCCTGGTGGTGCAGCGCTCAGGGCGCAAGACGCGCGCGGTGTCGTTGGATGAATCACTGACGCTGGAGAACCTGGGCCTGGCGCTGCATGACGAGCGCTCCGAGGAGTGCCGGCGGCTTTTGGAGGGCTTCTTTTGCCTCAAGCGGCAGGTGCTGGTGGAGTTGCTGGCCGACTGCTGCGAGAGGGCCTCCTCGGTGGACCTGCGCCTGCTGGAGGACGCCTGCTTCAGGCTGTGGGACGCGGCGAAATGGCACCCTGGAGCGCGCTGCGCGCAGTTGGAATTCGAGTTGCTGCGGCTTGCGGCCCGGGTGGCGGAGCGTCCAGGGCACCTGCTCCTCATTCAGTCGCTACAGCGGGCTTTACGGGGCAACGCGGTCCGGCTGCTGTCCTTCATGGGCGGCGAGTCGCTGCGCCAGTGGGCCACCTGCGCCATGAATGCCCTGAGCGAGCGCGACACGCAGGCGCTCCAGCTCCAACTGCCGGCGCTGCTGAAGGCATGCGATGCGCGCATGCTGGACGACTTCGCACCCGCTCCCCAGGAGCATGCGTCTCTCGAGGCCCCGTGCGCCCAGGAGGGCCTCCTCGGCGACTCCACGTCCGCCACCGGGCAGGACGATGCGTTGGAAGCACGGCCCTTCGTTGAGGAGTGTGGCCCAGACGGCCTCGCTCCAGCCGCCGAGGCACTCGGGGTTGCACCCGTTCCTCATGCGCAGCTCCTCCCCGTAGAGCCCGACAGCGCGGCGCTGCTGTCTCAAGCCACTCTGGGGCTCAACCCCAGTGAGCCCGGTGGGGAGTGCACTGGCGGGGCGGTGACGGGCACTGCCTTGGGCGACCTGTTCGACCATCGAACAGGTCGGGACGCTTCGTCTCCGGAAGGGGACCTCCGGCGTGAGTCTCCACCCTCCCGTGGACACCCCTGTGGGGCAGGGGGCTCGGAGGGCGGGCCGCTCCACCACTCGCAGGACCCGACTCCACCCACCACCAAACCGGTGAGCCGCGCGCCTCTGGATCCTGCAGGGCCCACCACCACCTGATGATGGACCTCGGCAGCCTCCACCCGAGCCTCGCTTCCGCGCTGGCTGGGGCAGCGGACTCCTGACGACCTGCTCAGGCCCGGACCAGCTCGATGGGGCTGCCTTCGGGGACGTGCTTCATCGCCACGGAGTTCATGCAGTAGCGCAGCCCCGTGGGCGGTGGGCCGTCCGGGAACACGTGGCCCAGGTGGCCATCGCAGCGCGCGCAGCGGACCTCGGTGCGGATCATCCCGTGCGACACGTCGCGGATCTCCGTCACGGAGTCCTCCGACAGCGTCTGGGTGAAGGACGGCCAGCCGGTGCCGGACTCGAACTTCGTCCCGGCCTTGAACAGCGGGTTGTTGCAGCCCGCGCACACGTAGGTGCCCGGCGTCTTGGTGCCGAGGAAACAGCCCGACCCCGGGTACTCGGTGCCGTGCTGACGCAGCACCTGGAACTCCTCGGGGGTGAGACGCTTGCGCCACTCTTCGTTGGAAAGATTGAGCTTGTCCGCCATGGGTCCTCCTCCACGTTTCGGGCCTGGAGCCCGGAGCACGGCCTTGGATGCACCGCCGGCCTTTGCGTCGCACCCTATACCAGGGAGGCAGTCAGGGGGCTGACACCCCGGCCCTGCTGCTCCCGGCACGGCGGGCCTTGCGGCGCGGGGCTTGGAGGCCGGTGCGCCAGTTGTACTTCTCCAGGACGCGGTGCGCGCCACGAGGAGGCAGGCCGATGCGGATTTCGGAACTGATGCACAGGGACGTGAAGACCATCGACGCGGATGACTGCCTGCGCTCCGCCGCCGAGCGGCTGAACACCTCCAGCCTGGGGGCGCTGCCCGTCATGGAGCACGGCCAGCTGGTGGGCCTGCTCACCGACTCGGAGCTCTCCCTGTGCTCCACCGTCCACGGACACGACCCCGACGTCACCACCGTGCGGGAGGCGATGACGGCGCCACTCGTCACCTGCTCGGAGGATGAACCGCTGGAGGCCGGTGAGCGCTTGATGGAGGAGCATCACCTGAACCGGCTGGTGGTCGTGGACGCGGACCACCACGCGGTGGGCCTCCTCCGCCTGGACGATGTCTCCTCCGAGCCCCTCACGCTGCTGCGGCCCGGCGAGCCGCTGGAACACCTGAGCCTCTATTCCTGAGCCGCCGGCGCGCTCACGCGTAGGGGCTGCCGCGGGCCGCGGCGCTGGCGGCGGTGAAGCCGTGGTCAAGCAGCTCCAGGAACACCTCGGGGGAGATGGCGGCACGGGCCGACCGCTGGCGGTGCAGGGCATCACGGAAGGCCACGCGCCAGGCACCCACCAGCAGCGCGGCGACCAGCCGCGCGATCGGGTCGCCTTCCGGGGCGCCGGCGCTGGCGGCGAGCATCCGGCCCAGATCCCGCTCCAACTCCTCGGATATCTCGCGCGTCCGGGCCCGGAGCGCGGGGCTGTCGGCCACGACCTTCCAGAAGCCCGCGATGCCAGGGGTCATCTTCACGAATCCGTGGCGTTGCTCGACCAGCTCGTGCGCCAGCGCCCGCAGCGCCGCCACCGGTGAGCGGCGACCCCGGCTGTCCAGTGCGTCGCGCAAGAGCTGCTGCACATCGTCGCTCCGGTCGAAGAAGAGGTCCTCCTTGCGGGGGAAGTAGTTGAACACCGTCATCTTCGAAACGTTCGCCGCGGCGGCCACGTCGTCGACGGTGACGTGCTCGAAGCCGCGCTCGGTGAAGAGCTTCGTGGCGATGTTCGAGATGAGCTGGCGCGTCTCTCGCTTCTTGCGTTCGCGCAGTCCGTCGGGTTTGGCGCTCGGCGCACGCTGTCGTCCTTCGCGCTGGCGGTCGGTCTCGGGCATGTGAGAATCATATGCTGGGTCTTAATTTGTACTCGGTATAAAATTGTGACAGGTTCACCGGCATGGAACAGCGCGGAGTCGATGTGGTGGTGGTAGGGGCGGGGCCCACGGGCCTGCTGCTGGCGAGCGAGCTGGCACTCGGTGGGGTGCGGGTGGTGGTGCTCGAGCGGCGCAGCGAGCCTGATTCAGTCCTCAAGGCAGGTGGCATCGGGGCGGTGGCCAGCGAGGCGCTCGAGCGGCGGGGACTGGGCCCGGCGCTCAACGCGGAGGAGACCGCCGCGTTCGAGGTGATGAAGGCGATGGCGAGGTCATTGGGGACGCAGGACAGCCCACAGGCAGGTGGGGCTCGTCGTGGTGGTGGCCACTTCGCCGGGCTGTCCCTGATCGACCAGACCCTGCAACGCGAGCCCGGCCGGAGGTCGCGCGCGGTCCCGCAGGCCGCGCTCGAGCGCATCCTGGGCGAGCACGTGCGTGCGCTCGGGGTCGAGGTGTGGCGTGGGCATACCGTCGAATCGTTCGAGGACACCGGCGAGCGTGTATCGGTCGAGGCACGGGGCCCCGGCGGTCCGCGGTCGCTCGAGGCGGCGTTCCTGGTGGGCTGCGACGGCGGCCGGAGCACGGTGCGCAAGCAGGCCGGTTTCGACTTCCCCGGCACGGCTCCGACCCTCACCGGCCACCAGGCCCTCGTCGAGATCGATCACCCCGAGCGGCTCCTCCCACTCGGCTGGCGGCGCACGGGTGGAGGGATGATGTCCTATGGCCCGATACCCGGACGCGTGGCCGTGTTGGAGTTTGACGGACCGCCGGCCGATCGCGAGGCCCCCGTGACGGCCACCGAGGTCGAGCAGAGCCTGCGGCGCGTCAGCGGGGCGGACGTGCGCATCACGGCCCTGCACTCGGCGACGCGCTTCAGCGACCACGCGCGGCAGGCGTCGAGCTACCAGCGGGGGCGTGTGCTGCTGGCTGGCGATGCCGCCCACGTCCACTCGCCCTTCGGCGGACAGGGGCTGAACCTCGGCCTGCTCGACGCGGTCAACCTCGGCTGGAAGCTGGCCGCCACGGTGCAGGGGCGCGCTCCTGACAGCCTTCTCGCTACTTACACTTCCGAGCGCCACCCGGTGGCGGCACGCGTGCTCGACAACACCCGTGCCCAGCTCGCGCTCATGCGCCCCGACCCCCAGACGACCGCGATGCGTCAGATCGTGGCCGAGCTGCTGACCACCTACGCCGACGTCAATCGCCACTTCGGCGAGATGATCAGTGGCGTCACGACGCGCTACGACCTCGGTGATGATGATCCGCTCGTCGGGCACTTCATCGCCGACGCCGAGCTGACGGTCGATGGGGAGGGCACGCGCCTGTACTCGCTGATGCGCGATGGCCGCGGGCTGCTCGTCGATGGCGACGGCGCGGCATCCGAGCAAGGCGCCGCGTGGACGTCACGGCTTCGAGTGGTGAACGCTCCCGGGGCGCGCTCGATGCTGGTCCGCCCCGATGGCTGCATCGCGTGGGCCGGGCGCGAAGGCGGGCTGCGCCCCGCGCTCGAGCGCTGGTTCCCGGCCCCCTGACGGTTCATGGCCGGGCTCCACCGCGAGGCCGGGATGCGAGAAGGCTGCCCGCACCCCGGCCCCCTTTTTCAGCCCGCGACGGCTGGCTGGCACGCGGCGGACAGCCACGCCACGGCGTCATCCCAGGGCAGGTCGCGCTGGGAGCCGTCGCGCTGGCGCAGGCGCACGCCCTTCGACTCCACCTCGCGGCCACCCACCACCGCGAGGAACGGCACTCCGTCCTCGTGCGAGCCCAGGACCTTCTTGGACAGCGACTCGTCCCGAACGTCCGCCCGCGCGCGGCAGCCGGCCAGCCTCAGCCGTGCCGCCAGCGCCTCCGCGTACGCGGAGGCCCCCGCGCCCACGGAGGCCACCACCACCTGTTCGGGCGCGAGCCACGCCGGTAGCGCGCCCCCGTGGTGCTCCAGCAGCATGCCGATGAAGCGCTCCAGGCTGCCGAACAGCGCGCGGTGAAGCATCACCGGGCGCAGGCGCTCTCCGGACGCGCCGACGTAGTGCAGGTCGAAGCGCTCCGGCAGCACCAGGTCCAGCTGGATCGTGCCGCACTGCCACGCACGGCCCAGCCGGTCCTTCAGCACGAACTCCAGCTTGGGCCCGTAGAAGGCGCCCTGGCCGGGCTGGTCCTCGTACTGGAGGCCCGCCTGCTTCGCCGCGGACTGGAGCCACGCCTCCGCCTGGTCCCACAGCGCGTCACTGCCGGCACGCATCGCCGGACGGCTGGAGAAGGCCACCTGCACGTCGTCGAAGCCGAAGCCCGCGTAGAACGCCTTGAGCGAGCGCACGAAGCGGACCACTTCCGCCTCCACCTGCTCCGCCGCGCAGAAGATGTGGCCGTCGTCCTGCGTGAACTGGCGCAGGCGGAACAGCCCGTGCAGCGCGCCGCTGGGCTCGCTGCGGTGCACCAGCCCGAACTCCCCCAGGCGCAGGGGCAGGTCGCGGTGGCTGGGCGCCATGCGCTGCACGAGCTGGATGTGGCCAGGGCAGCTCACCGGCTTGAGGGCCAGGTGCCGGTCGCCTTCCGGCATGCAGAACATGTTCTCGCGGAAGTTCTCCCAGTGGCCGCTCTGCTCCCACAGCGGCTGGGAGCACAGCTGCGGCGTACGGACTTCGCGGTAGCCCTCTTCGCTCATGCGCTGGCGGACATGGTCCTCCAGCAGCCGGTACAGCATCAGTCCGCGCGGGTGCCAGAACACCATGCCCGGGGCCTCCTCCTGCAGGTGGAAGAGGTCCAGGCGCTGGCCCAGCGCGCGGTGGTCGTGTTCGTCGAGCATTGTCGTCTCCGTGTGTCGGTCGGGTTGAAGCTGCCGGGGCCGGACACGGGGCGTGTGAGGTTGCACGGTCGCCCCGGCCGGAACTCGGCGGGGCGGGAAACCGTGCGCTCGTCAGGCCACCGACACGCGCACAGAACCCACGCCCGCCGAAGCGGTGGTGGTCGTGGTCGCGGTGGTGTTGATGACGAGGTTCACGGGACAAGAAGTGCTCCCGGATGCACGGAAAGTCAAGCCGTGCTCCGGAGCGCGGTGCTTCAGCCCAGCAGGGCCAGCAGGCCGGCGAGGCCCACGAAGAGGTAGAAGAGCGACTCGCCCGCGATGAGGCCGCCGCCCACCAGGGACATGGTGCTCATGTCCTCTGGCAGCACCGCCTCCCCGGGCGCGGGCTCCCTCCGGTAACGCTTGGAGACGGTGTTGAAGGCGGACGTGAGGATGCCGCCCAGGCCGAACCAGATGGTGGCGGGCAGCGCGATGAAGCCGCCGAACGCGGTCGCGTAGGGGCTGGCCAGCACCAGCGAGTCCATCACCCAGCCCACGCCGAACCCCGTGCGCGAACCCTGCACGTAGCGCAGGTACGCCGGATGCCGGCGGACGACCTTGCGGATGACCTCCAGCGTGAAGCCGATGGACAGGCCCACGAGCAGCGCCGTCACCTTGTGCGCGGACAGCGTGCCCAGGTCGCGGATGGCGCCCACGAACTTGTACGTCATCGCGGAGCCCCACTGGCCCACCTTCACGTCCGGGTGGTCCAGCTGGTTCACGGACAGCACCGGGTAGGCGCCCATGAACACGCGCGCCAGCACCACGCACAGCACCGCGCCCATGAAGATGCCCAGCACCTGGTAGCGGAACTGCACCACGCGGTTGGTGCCCAGGCGCCACCCGGTGGAGCGGTCCTGCTGCATGTCGCAGCCCACCGACGTGGAGATGAGCAGGATGGAGGACGCCATCAGCCCCACCAGCGGATCCTTCAAGCCCAACAGCGACATCAGCAGCACCGACATCACGAAGGCGCTGGAGATGGGGTTGTTGTCGCTGATGCCGTAGGCGATGCCGTTGATGAGCACGAACAGCAGCGACAGCGCGAGCCCGAAGATGATGAAGCCCGCGGGCTGGTGCAGCACCTGCGTGGCCACGACGACGACGGCCGCGCCCCAGCCCACCACCCAGGCGATGAGCCGGGGCACGTTGACCTTCTTCCACGCGGGCTCGGTGTCCGCCGGGGCCTGCGCGCGGCCCCGGATGCGGTCCACCGCCTGCACCGCGAGCAGCGCCAGGTCCACCAGCGCCGCGCCGCAGATCATGGCCAGGGAGATGAGGAAGCCGATCTTCCGGTACGGATCATTGGGTCCCAGCCACCCGATGCTCCGCAGGGACGGCGTGATGGCGTAGCCCACGATGCCCATGAGCATGGCGGGCACGGTGATGCGGCTGCCCACCACCATGCCGGCGCCCACCGTGGAGCTGCTGATGCTCAGCGCGCCAATGGCGGCCACCTTCTCCGTGAGCCACGCGGCCAGGATGCCCAGGCCGGTGCCGCCGCCCAGCTTCGCGATGGAGGCCTTGAGCAGGCGCTTGTCCGTGAGCGCGCGCAGGATGTTGGCCACCGCGTAGCCAGACGGGTAGTCCAGCTGGAGCCGGTCCACCAGCAGCGGCGTGTAGAGCATGCCCACGCCCACGCCGAACATGCCCACGCACCCGACGAAGAGCATCAGCTGCCACGCGGGCGGCTGGGGCATGCCCAGCCACACCATGGATTGGATGAGCACGGACATGGCGCACAGCGAGGCCACCGACGCGGCCATCGTCTGCATGTAGTTGGCGCCGTGCTTGCCCTCCGCGCCGTAGCCGTAGGTGACGACGCTGCCGAGGATGCCGGAGAGCACCTGGCTGGCGACGAAGAAGCCCAGGCTGAAGTTCATGTACGACGCGGCCACGCCGCCCAGCGGGCCCAGGAAGAGGATGGCCACGGACGCGAGCAGCAGGTGGTACTTCCACGTGCCCACCGCGGGCAGGAAGCGGAAGCGCGGCGCGACGGCTTCGGGCACGGAGGACAGGGGAGCGGAAGGCTCCGGCGGGAGCGGCTCGGCGGGGTGGGCCATGGGCTGGCTCTTATACACATCTGACGCTGCCGACGACTAGTCGAGT
>NZ_RAWE01000440.1 GCF_003611695.1 Corallococcus carmarthensis
GTGGTGGTGGCGGCGGCGGCCAGAGCAACACGGTCATCCCCGTGGAGCTCATCGTCGCCAAGCAGCGCAACGGTCCCATTGGTTCCGTGGAGCTGGTGTTCCTCGCGGAGTACACGCGCTTCGAAAGCCGCGCCCGGAGCGAGTAGCCGTCCGTCAGTCCCGGCCGGTGCGCAGGTAGCCCGTGACGTGCTCGCGGGCCGCCCGCACCGCGGCCTCAGGCCCCGTGCCCCGGCCCAGCTCCGCCGCCAGCGCGGACGCCAGCCGGCAGCCGGTGCCCCGGCGCTCCGGGGGCCGCTTCAACCGGCGTCCCCGCATCACCAGCGTGCGCCCGGAGAACGCCAGCACGTCCGCCAGCCCCTGCCCTTCCGGCAGGTGCCCGCCCTTCACCAGCACCGCGCCGAAGCCGCGCTGGCACAGCGCCTCGGCCGCCTCCTGGGCGTCCTCCACCGTGCCCAGCGCGGGCCGGCCCAGAAGCCACGCGGCCTCCTCCAGGTTCGGCGTCACCAGCACGCGCGGGCCCGCCAGCGCCAGGTAGTGCCGGGGCGTCAGCCGCGACAGCACCTGCCCCCGCGACGAGCGCACCACCGGGTCCACCACCCACCACGCATCCGAATCCTTGAGCGCGGCCTTCGCCGTGGACAGCTGCGACGGCCCCGGCACCACGCCCCACTTCACCGCGTGCAGGGGGCCCCACTCGCGCGCGGCCGTCACCTGCGCGGCCAGCATGCGCGGAGACGCCGGCACCACCGCGAAGGTATGCGAGCCCTGCGCCGTCTGGGCCGTGGGCACCGCCACCGCGTCACCGCCCCGCGCGCGCACCGCGGCCACGTCCGCCAGGAGCCCGGCCCTGCCCGTGGGCTCCAGTCCCGCCAGCAGCAGGACGCGAGGCCTCACCGGCGGTGCTCGCGCGCCTTCTGCACCAGCGACTTGTAGACGCCCAGGTGCACCGGGATGGTCCCCAGCATCAGCTCCGGGTGCCACTGCACGCCCAGCGCGAACGCGTGCGCGGTGGACTCAATCGCCTCCACCACGCCGTCCGGCGACAGCGCGCTCACCGTCACGTCCGTGCCCGGCTTGTTCACCGCCTGGTGGTGCGTGGAGTTCACCATCAGCTGCCCGTGCCCCACGGCCTCCGCCAGGAGCGTGCCGTTCTTCACCTCCACCGGGTGCTGCGGCTGGGTGCGGTCGTGCTTCTGCTCGTGGTCGCGCGCGCCCGGAATCTCTTTCAGGATGTCCTGGAACAGCGTGCCGCCCAGCACCACGGCGAGCAGCTGCATGCCGCCGCACACGCCCAGCACCGGCAGGTTGCGCTTGAGCGCGCCCCGGATGAGCTGCGCCTCGAAGGCCGTGCGGCCCTCCTTCAGCGGCCCCATGCCGTCACGGGCCTCCTCGCCATACGCGGCCGGAGGGATGTCGAACGCGCCGCCCGTCACCACCAGCCCGGACACCCGCTCCAGGTAGGCGTCCACGCAGGACGCGTCGTCGGTGTACGGCAGCACGAAGGGCAGGCCCCCCGCGCGCAGCACCGCCTCCGCGTAGGGCACCTTCAGCTCGTAGCGGGGAAAGGCGGAGTCGGCCGGCTGGGCCCAGTCCGGGCTGAGGCCGATGTTGGGACGACGCGGGGTCGTCCCGTGATGACGCGGAGGCGGATGGTTCATGGTGGGGGAGCTCCCCCGGGTTAGAGGCCACTCCCCCGCACGCTGTCAAACGCGGCGGACAGCTGGCGCACCCGCTCGGCGATGTCCTGGGCGAGCAGGGCGTCGGACACCACCGCCGCGCCGTGCGCCCCCGTCGCCGCCACCCGGGCGATGTTCGCCAGGCCCACCCCGCCAATGCCCACCACCGGCAGGGGGCTCTCCGCCACCACCCGCGCGAACGCCTCCAGCCCCAGCACCGGCGCCTGCACCACCTTCGTGGCCGTGCCGAACAGCGGCCCCACGCCCACGTAGTCC
>NZ_RAWE01000441.1 GCF_003611695.1 Corallococcus carmarthensis
AGGCGGCGAGGGCCTTCGTGATGCTGACGATGGCGGCGCTGGGCGGCACGGCGCAGACGCTGGCGACGCGGGTGTCGACACTGCCGGGCTCAGCGCAGGCGGCGCTGGTGGGAGCGGAGCAGGGAGGTTTCCGTCTGGTGGCCGCGGCGGAAGTCTCAGCGGTGGCGGTGTCCGCGAGCGGAGAAGTAACCCTCGCGCTGGCCCCCAACGCGGTGGCGATGTCCGCGAAGGGACCGAATGTCCCGGCGCCCGTTGACGTGCACGAGCACCACATCGCTACGAACAAGTGGTGGGAGGCGACACACAATGGTGGCCCTTGGTCGCCCAGGTTCCAGGACCTCTTCGACCGAGCCGGGATGTCGTTGAACGACAAGGTCAACACCGTCCGTGTGCCTGGCCATCAAGGGCCTCATCCTCGGGAGTACCATCAGGCAGTTTACAAGAGACTGAGTGATGCCTTGGGAAGGTGCAGAACCATCATGAACTGTAGGGAGGCGCTGGTAGAGGAACTCCAAGCCTTGGGCAGGGAGATTTCCAAGCCGAACACCCGGCTCAATCGGCTGGTCACTCAACCCTGAATCCGACGAGGGCTGATCACGATGCGGTACTTCGAGCTTTTCGACGACATGGAATTGAAGGACCGCTGGCTGCCGGGTGATGCCTCGAATGCTCAGGGGCAGGAGATCGATGACATCTGGCAGTTCAAGGATGGGTGCCCGGTTCAAATCAACGAACGTCTGCGCATCCCCATCGGTCATCCGGGGAAGGTCCTCGACTACTCCGTGACGAGTGTCGGTGGTGCGCCTGTTGTCCATCGTAGAGTCGCGAGCGTGTTCACGGAGTTGGCACCCGGCGATGTGCAGGTCATCCCTGTCGATGTCGACGAACAGTCGGAGCCATATTTCATCCTCGTCGCGACGCGCACCTTCCAATGCATCGATGATCAGGAGTCCGCGGAGGTGCTGTACTGGAAGCCTGAGGATGGGCGGCCGGAGAAGACTGGGCGATACAGGTCCGTCATGGGCATGCGCATCGACCCGACGAAGGTAGGCGATGCCAAGGTCTTCCGTCCCTGGGGCTGGAGCATCGTGCTCATCGTCTCCGAGGACCTCAAGGAGGCGCTGGAGCGCTCCGGCGCCACGGGGATGGCGTTCACGGAAGTCACGGGCCCCAGTGAAGTCACCCCCGAGGAGCGCGAACACCACCGCAAGCTCCAGGTCCTCTATGAACGGACCGAAACAGCCCGCACCGCGTTCTGGCGCACGCTGGGCACGCTGGATGAGAAAGCCATCCTTCCCATCGTCGTCGGAGGAGGCTGGCCCGCGAGGCGTCAGGTCTGGCGAATCATCCACCGCCCCGAAGGACGCACCCTCTTCGTGACGGACGGCCTCTCCGATTTCTTCGTGGAGGCCGTGGAGCCCTCCGTGGGCTTCGGCCTGGAACTCGCGCTCGAAACCGACGAGCCCCAGGCCAACTGGCCCGTGACGCTGCTGGAACGCATCGCCAACGAGCTCGTGGGCCACGAGCACCTGCGCGAGCCCGCGAGGACCGGCCTCCTCTCCATGGAAGTGGACGGAGAGCGCATGCCCGAAACTCTCCTGACGAAGGAAGGCCGCGTCGCCGTGCTCCTGGGCATGGACACGCCCACGCTCCCCACCCACTTCACGATGCCGGACGGACAGGTGCGGCTCGTCACGGTGAAGACGCTGATGCCCCGGGAGCTCACGTACCTGCTGG
>NZ_RAWE01000442.1 GCF_003611695.1 Corallococcus carmarthensis
GGCCGTACGCCTTGCCCGTCCGGTTCCACTCCTCCACCACCCGCCGCCGCTCCTCCGTCCCCATCCACTCCACTTCCCCCACCCGCTGCTCCGGCTTCTCCACCAGCGCTCGCACCACGCGCTCGAAGCCCTCCATCCACCGCCGGACCGTCCGCTCCTCGTACAGGTCCGTGCTGTACTCCCACAGCCCCGTCAGCCCTTCCGCTCCCTCCGTGAAGGAGACGATGAGATCCAGCTTCGCGGTGCCGGTCTCGAAGTCGACGCCCCGCAGGCTCAGTCCCGGCAGCCGCAGCTCCGGCACCGGCGCGTTCTGGAGCAACAGCTTCACCTGGAAGAGCGGTGCGTGGCCCAGGCTGCGCTCCGGGTTGATCGCCTCCACCAGCTTCTCGAAGGGCACGTGCTGGTGCGCATAGCCTGAGAGCGTCGTCTCACGCACCCTGCCGAGCAGATCCCGGAAGCTCGCTCCCTTCTCCACCCGCGTGCGAAGCACGAGCTGGTTGATGAAGAAGCCGATGAGCCCCTCCACCTCGCGGTGATCGCGCCCGGCGACGTCCGTGCCGACCACGATGTCTTCACGGCCCGCCACGTGGGACAGCAAGGCGTTGAAGGCCGCCAGCAGCACCATGAACGGCGTGACGCCCTCGCTCCGGGCCAGCCGCCGGACTCCCTCCTGGAGCTCCAGGGGCATGCGCTGCACCCGATGCGTGCCCCGGTGGGTCTGCACCGCCGGACGCGGATGGTCGGCGGGCAACTCCAGCAGCGCCGGTGCTCCATCAAGCCGTGTCTTCCACCAGCCCAGCTCTGACGCCAGGCGCTCCTCGTTCAGCCAGTTCCGCTGCCACGCCGCATAGTCCGCGTACTGCACCGCCAGCTCCGGCAACGACGGCTGCTCGCCCGCGAGGTACGCCGGATAGAGCTCCCCGAGTTCCCGCAGCAGGATCCCCGTGGACCACGCGTCGGAGACGATGTGATGCATCGTCAGCAGCAACACGTGCTCCGTCCCGCCGAGCTTCAACAACACCGCGCGGACCAGGGGGCCCCGCGAAAGGTCGAACGGCTTCCGGGCCTCTTCCTCCGCCAGCCGCAGCACTTCCGCGTGACGCCTGGACTCGTCCAGCGCGGTCAGTTCGCGCACGTCCAGGGGAAGGCGTCCTTCGGCGTGGATCTCCTGCACGAGCGTCTGCCGCGACACGGGGAACGTGGTGCGCAGGACTTCATGGCGGCGGAGGATCTCCTCGAAGCACCGCCCCAGTACGCCGACGTCGAGCGCGCCCGACAGCCGGACCGCCGCGGGCACGTTGTAGAGCGGGCTGCCTGGCTCCAGCCGATCCAGGAACCACAAGCGCTGCTGCGCGAATGACAGCGGCAGCTCGCCCTCGCGGCTTACGGACGACACAGGCGGCATCGCCGACGCGCCTTCGCCTTGTGCTCGGAGCCCTTCTACCCGGGCCGCGAGCAGCGCGACCGTGGGCGCATCGAAGATCTGCTGGAGCGGCAGCTCCACGCCGAACAGCTCGCGGAGCCGTGAGACCACCTGGGTGCCAATGAGCGAGTGGCCGCCGAGGTCGAAGAAGTTGTCGGACAGTCCGACACGCTCCACCTTCAGCAGCTCCGCCCACTGGTCCGCGATGAGCTGCTCCACGGGCGTGCGCGGCGCGGCGAAGACATGCG
>NZ_RAWE01000443.1 GCF_003611695.1 Corallococcus carmarthensis
GCGGTGAAGCTGGCAAGGGAGGCGGCGGCGGAAGCTCATCCATCGCGCTCTTGCTGATCGACTCCGAAGCGACCGTCGGAGTGGAGTCCCGCCTGATGACCCGTGGTGGTGGAATGGGTGGTCAGGGAGGTGCGGGCGGAGACGGGGGCGCGGGAGGCCCTGGCGGCATCGGCGGACGTCGGGCCAGCATTCGCGTCGCCGACCGCAGCCCTGAAATCTACGACACGTTTGGCGGCCACGGAGGCAATGGCGGCGCGGGTGGTGCGGGCGGACGAGGAGGCCCCGGCGGTGGCGGCGCGGGAGGGCCCTCCGTCGGCATCTGGTGTGCCGGAGACGCGGGGGTCGCCCTCGCGGAGGGCACCATCATCGACCCTGCGGATGGTGGTGGCGGTGGCCGGAGCGATGGGAACCCAGGCGACGAGGGTCTCAAGATGAAGGTCTTGGACTGCCGGACCACGCCCTGACCCACCGCATCGCCCGCTGTGTGACAGCAGCGGGTGAGAAAACAAGACCCGGGGGCAGGCGCCTGTTTGCTTGCCCTGCGTCCCCGGGCCGTGACTTCGCTTCCCGGGATTTCACCTGTTACGCTCCCCCGTGGTGGAGATGTCTTCCGAGCTGATCTGCGAAACCTGTGGCCTCACCGTTCCGTCCGAGACGGCGGTGTGCCCTCGCGATGGCACCGTCGTGCTGTCGTCGTTCCATCCGACTCCACCGGAACCGAAGGTCATCGTGGAGCACCCCGGTAACGAAGCCACCGCCATCACCGACCCCCTCATCGGCCTGAAGCTGGGCGAGTACGAACTGCGCTCGCGCATCGGCGTGGGCGGCATGGGGCTCGTCTACGACGGCATCCAGCCCCTCATCGGCAAGCGCGTCGCCGTGAAGGTGCTGCGCCCGGAGCTGGCGCACTCGTCCGAACAGGTGGCCCGGCTCCTCGCGGAGGCCCGCGCCGTCAACGCCATCCGCCACCGCGGCATCATCGACATCTTCGGCTTCGGCCAGCTCCCTGACGGTCGCCAGTACATCGTCATGGAGTACCTGGATGGCCAGCCGCTGGACGCCATCCTCGCGGAGAAGGGCCGCCTGCCCGTCCCGGAGGCCCTGTCCCTGCTGGATGAAGTGCTCGCCGGCCTGGGCGCCGCGCATGGCGCGGGCGTGGTGCACCGCGACCTCAAGCCCAGCAACATCTTCCTCGTGCGCCAGCCGGACGGCTCGCGCTACGTGAAGCTGTTGGACTTCGGGCTCGCCAAGCGCGGCGAGGGCCCCACCGGCCGCACCGCGCAGACGCGCACCGACATGGTCGTCGGCACTCCGGAGTACATGGCGCCCGAGCAGGCCCGCGGCCAGTCCGTGGGCCCCATGACGGACCTGTACGCCATGGGCGTCGTCACCTTCGAAATCATCACCGGCCGGCTGCCCTTCATCGGCAGCTCCCCGGTGGACCTGCTCATGAAGCACGTAGAGGCGCGCCCGCCCCGGCCGTCGGAGTTCGTCCCCGACCTGCCGCCCGCGGTGGACGCCTTCATCCTGCAGATGCTCACCAAGGACCCGGAGACGCGCCCCAACTCCGCGGATGCCCTGCGTCAGCACCTGTCCAAGCTGCGCCGCACCCTGCGGGCCACGCGCACCAACCCCACCG
>NZ_RAWE01000444.1 GCF_003611695.1 Corallococcus carmarthensis
CTCCGGGGGGGCGAGGCCGGGGCCCTTCGCCGCTTCATCCAGCGCGGCGTGCACGTGGGCTTCCGTCAGCTCCGCGGAAGCCGGCACCAGCGCGGTGACGATGGCCTGATCCAGCCGCAGGTA
Source organism: Corallococcus carmarthensis (assembly GCF_003611695.1). Lineage (GTDB taxonomy): Bacteria > Myxococcota > Myxococcia > Myxococcales > Myxococcaceae > Corallococcus > Corallococcus carmarthensis. The sequence goes on from NZ_RAWE01000444.1 coordinate 124, forward strand.
CTTCTGTGCCACGCGGCGCAGGTCCTCCGGCTTGAGGTTGCGGATGTCCTCCAGGTAGCGGGCCTCGGACTCCAGGCCGCCGGGGCTGGTCTGATACGAGCCCAGGTTGCGCGCGGTGCCCTGCACCGTCTCCTTGCGGTAGACGGACTCCGCCTCCACCACCGCCTGCACCGTGCGCAGCTCGTCCTGGGGCACGCCCGTGGTGCGCAGCGCCTCCAGCACGCGCGCCGTCTGCGTGAGCGCCTTCTGCGCCTGCGCGGGCGGCAGCGTCAGCGACACGGAGAAGATGCCCGGGTCCTTGGGCGTGTACGCGGACGCGTGCACGTCGTTGACCAGGTGCTGGCGGCGCTTCACCTCACGCACCAGCCACGACGAATTGCCCTGGCCGGCGATCATCGCCAGCACGTCCAGCGCGGGCACGTCCGGGTGCTCCAGCTCCGGGACGGCGAAGGCCAGGTGCAGGTAGGCCTCCTTCACGTCCTCCGTCTGGATGAGGACGCGGCGGCCCGTGGGCACGGCGTCGCGCGGGCGCTGCACCGGACCCGCGTAGGGCCGGCCCCAGTCACCGCCGAAGATTTCATCCACCCACTGGCGCAGGTCCGCCTCGCTCAGGTCGCCCGCGACGGACAGCACCAGGTTCTTGGGCGTGTAGTGCCGGTGGTAGAACTCCAGCACCTTCTCGCGGGTGAAGCTGCGCACGCTCTCCTCGGTGCCGATGACGGGCAGCCGGTAGGGGTGCGTCTGGAACGCGGCGGTGAACAGCCCGCGGGACGCGCGGCGCGACGGGGAGTCGTAGCTGCGCTTGATCTCCTCGCACACCACTTCGATTTCGCGCGCCAGCTCGTCCTTGTCGAACGCGGAGCGGCGCACCGCGTCCCCCAGGATGTCCAGGCCCGTGCGGGCGAACTGGCTGGCGATGACGATGTGGTAGACGGTCTGGTCGAAGGACGTCCAGGCGTTGATTTCTCCGCCGTGCGCCTCGATGTCGCGGGCGATTTCACCGGGCCCCCGGCGCTCCGTTCCCTTGAAGAGCATGTGCTCATGCAGGTGGGCGAGCCCGGCCTGGTCGGGCCTTTCGTCCGCGCTGCCGGCCTTGACCCAGACCTGGAAGGCCGCGACCTTGGCGGCGTGCTGCTCTTCGAAGACGACGGTGAGCCCGTTGGGCAGGCTGTAGCGGATGGCCATAGAAGTGGTCCGAAGCTGTCATCCCCTCCCGAGGAGAGGCAAGGCGAGGTGTGATGTTTGCTCCATTGGCTAACGTCCCACCCCTCCCACGTCGAGCGGACCGTGCCGTCCGCCTCCCACCAGGCAGGCGAAGCGGCGCGGTCGCCGTCGCGTAACTGGTGGAAACCCCCCGTGGCCGGTAACCTGGGAGCGCACATGCCGTCTCCCCCGGACGAGGCGGATCCGCTCGCGGACCTGAAGGAACTGCTGGATGACGGCGACGCCCCCATGGCGGCGCCCGCCCCGGCGCCCACCAGGCC
>NZ_RAWE01000445.1 GCF_003611695.1 Corallococcus carmarthensis
AGGATTGCTTCGGCGCTGCGTGAGCACGGCGCGCAAGGCGAGCGCGTGCTGCTGCTGTACCCGCCGGGGCTGGACTACATCGCGGGCTTCTTCGGCTGTCTGTACGCGGGCGCGGTGGCGGTGCCGGCGTACCCGCCGGACCCGATGCGGCTGGAGCGCACCTTGCCCCGCCTGCGCGCCATCATCCAGGACGCGCGGGCGTCGGTGGTGCTCACCACGTCGGGCATCCTGGGGCTGTCGGACTTCGTCTTCGAGCAGGCGCCGGACTTCCGCGCGCTGCACTGGATGGCGACGGACACGTTGCCGGAAGGCGGCGAGCAGGACTGGGTGGCACCGGAGGGCCTGGGCGCGGAGTCGCTCGCGTTCCTTCAGTACACGTCCGGGAGCACGGGCACGCCCAAGGGCGTGATGCTCACGCACGGCAACCTGCTGCACAACCTGTCGCTCATCCACGGTGCGTTCGGAGCGCGGGCGGACAGCGTGGGCGTCATCTGGCTGCCGCCGTACCACGACATGGGACTCATCGGCGGCATCCTGGAGCCGCTGCACGGAGGGTTCCCGGTGGCGCTGATGTCACCGATGGCGTTCCTCAAGCGGCCCATGGCGTGGCTGGAGGCGGTGTCGCGCTTCGGGGGCACCATCAGCGGCGGGCCCAACTTCGCGTTCGACTTGTGCGTGCGAAAGAGCACGCCGGAGCAGCGGCAGGCGCTGGACTTGAGCCGGTGGGAGGTCGCCTTCTGCGGCGCGGAGCCGATTCGCCCGGAGACGCTGGAGCGCTTCGTGGAGGCGTTCGGTCCGAGCGGCTTCCGGCGCGAGGCGTTCTACCCGTGCTACGGGCTGGCGGAAGGGACGCTCATCGTCTCCGGAGGCGAGAAGTCGGCGCAGCCGGTGTCGGTGACGATTTCGGGCGGTGCGTTGGAGCGGCACCGCGCGGAGGAAATGGGGGCGGTGGAGCCCGGGGCGCGCACGCTGGTGGGGTGTGGCCGGACGCTGGCGGAGCAGCGAATCGCCATCGTGGATCCAGAGACGCTGGAGCGGCGCGCGCCCGGTGAGGTGGGCGAAGTCTGGGTGTCGGGACCGAGCGTGGCCCAGGGGTACTGGGGCCGTGAGGACGCGACGCGGGAGACATTCCAGGCGCGCATCGCTCGGGAGGACGGCGGGCCGTACCTGCGCACGGGGGACCTGGGGTTCCTGCGTCCGGAGGGCGAGCTGTACGTGACCGGGCGGCGCAAGGACCTCATCATCCTGCGGGGCCGCAACCACTACCCGCAGGACCTGGAGGCAACGGTAGAGACGGCGCACCCTATTCTTCGGCCTGGGGGCGTCGCGGTGTTCGCGGTGGAGGTGGGGGGCGAGGAGCGCGCGGTCGTGGTGCAGGAGATCGACGTGCGGCGGTTGGGGGACCTGCGCCAGAAGTTCGAGGTGGCGGACGCGGCGGTGGGGGCCATCCGTCAGCGGCTGGCGGAGTCGCACGAAGTGCAGGCGCACGCGGTGGTGCTCATCGAGCCGGGCAGTCTGCCGAAGACGTCCAGCGGCAAGGTGCAGCGGCACGC
>NZ_RAWE01000446.1 GCF_003611695.1 Corallococcus carmarthensis
GAGTGGGGCGCAGCCACCAGAAGGCTCCGGCTCCAATGAGGAGCACGAGCGCGACCCCTCCCATGACCACCGCCGACGGCTTCCGCATGGCGCCCCTCCAGGGTGGGCGACTGTAGCAGCAGCGCTGACGTAGGCCTGGGTGAGGGCGGTCCGGCCGGACGCGTCAGAGGGGGGCGGCGAAAAAAAACAGGGCCGAACCAAGGTTTCTGGCGGCCGACGTATTGAAGGCGAGGTGGGGATGCTGGGGGCAGAGCCGCCGGTATCCAAGGGCTCGGAACGCAGAGCGGACCGGGCAGAGGGGGAAAGGGTTTCGGGGGTCGATCTTCCGGGACTCAAGGTTTTTGGCAGTCGACGTTTTGAAGGAAAAGCAGGACGGACGCGGGTCTTTGGGGGCCGCATCCGGATGAGGGGGACCCCTCGGGGGAGGGGTTGAGTTACTGGGAGCGCGTCGAGGGGGCGCGCTCCCAGTATTTTTTTGTGCGGCAGGGTCTGGATCCGCGCGGGGGCGCGAGGTCGACCGGGCCACGACCACCGGATATTAAACTGGCCCGGCATGAGCGCTCCTTCCTCCGCGAAGCCCTGGCAAGAGTCCTTCGAGGCCTACTTCCGGTGGAGCACGGAGGGGCCGCAGACCGTGGGGATCGACCTGGGCGCCAGCCCGCACGCGCCGATGGCCAGCCACCCCGTGCTCTGGCGGCTGACCCTCCCCTTGAAGAACCCGATGTCGAACGGGCTCCGGGACAGCGATGAAGAGGACGCGGTGTTCGCGGTGCAGGACGTGCTGGCGGCGCGTCTGCGTCCCCTGGGGCTGCTGATGGTCGGGCACCTGGTGGCGCAGGGCACGCAGGCCGTCTACCTGTATGGCCCGAAGTCCGTCACAGCGAAGCAGGTGAGGCCCGTCGTGCAGGCCCATCAGGGGGCCTATGAAGTGGGCGTGGCGCGGACGCGGGACCCCGACTGGACGGCGTATCTGCGGATGCTCTTCCCGTCGCCCTTGCAGTATCAGGTGAGGATGAACCGCCAGCGGGTCGCGCTCCTGCGGGCGGAGGGGGACCTGCTCAACGTGGCCCGGAAGGTGACTCACCGCGCGCACTTCCCGTGGGAGCAACTGGCGAAGGACGCGGAGGCCCGGCTGCGGGACCTGGGGTTCGAAGACATCCGATGTCAAATCGTTCCACAAATCGTTCCAGTGCCCGGGCTGATGTGGCGCCTGGACTTCCACCGGGTGGACACCGTGGACGAGGCGCGAATGGACGAGGTGGCCGAAGAGATCCTCGACATCCTCATGGGGCCGCACCTTGGCACGTATGACGGCTGGGGCTGCCTGCTCGTGACGGAGCATCCCTAGTACCACCTGATCAGATTCGGGAGGGGCCGCGCGGCAGGTTCGAGTCGTCCACGAGCCTGCGGCAGAGGGGGCAGACGCCTATCCAGCGCAACAGCACCTGTTGAAGACGGCGGCGGACTTCAG
>NZ_RAWE01000447.1 GCF_003611695.1 Corallococcus carmarthensis
CTAGTACCACTTAGTCGGTTGTTGAAGCCGCCGGTCGATCATGATCTACGGTCGCGATGGACCGGCGGACGCTGAAGCGACTCGATGAGGAGTTGCGCGAGTACCTCGACTCGATGGTGGAAGGCATGGGCCGCCCCGAGCGGCGCGCCGCGATGGCGGCGTACGTGACGGGGCTGCTGCTCGACGGCGAGCGCAAGAGCATTCAACCCATGGCGGCTCGGCTGGTAGATAACGCGTCAGAGACGGAGGCGATGCGCCAGCGGCTTCAGGAGTGCGTCGTCATCAGCGGATGGTCCGATGCGGAGGTGTTCCGACGCCTGGGCCAAAAGCTGGAGCGGGAACTGCCGGGACTGGAGGCGTTCGTCCTTGACGATACGGGCTTTCCGAAGAAGGGGACGCACTCGGCCGGCGTGGCACGCCAGTACTCGGGCACGCTGGGGCGAATCGACAACTGCCAGGTGGCGGTGAGTCTGCACCTGGCGGGCGAGAATGGCTCTGGCTGCATCGGCATGCAGATGTACCTCCCAGAGGCCTGGGCGAAGGACACTGCACGTCGCAAGAAGGCAGGCATTCCAGAGGACGTGGGCCTCACGGAGAAGTGGCGGCTGGCTCTGGCGCAGTTGGACTCGGCGCTTGCCTCTGGCGTGCGCAAGCATGTCGTGCTTGCCGACCCGGGCTACGGGGACTGCGGGGATTTTCGCGATGGCCTCGTCGAGCGAGGGCTGGACTATGTGGTTGGCATCAAGGGCGAGACGTCTGTTTGGCCGCCAGGCAGCACCCCAACCATTCGCAAGAAGCCGCCGGGCAGTCGCGGCCGGCCTTCCTCTCGGCACTACGACGACAAGCATCCGCCGGTGTTGGTGGGCGTGATGGCCAAGGAGTTGAAGTACCGCGCAGTCAGCTGGCGCGAGGGAAGCCGTGGCTGGCAGTCCTCTCGCTTCGCAGCCGTCCGCATCCGGACGGCGCACCGGCATATGAATGGAGTGCCGCCTGGAGATGAGCAGTGGTTGTTGTGCCAATGGCCCCAGGGAGCGCAGGCCCCCACGAAATTCTGGCTCTCCTCCCTCCCAGCTGACACGTCCATACGCACCCTGGTGCGCCTGGCCAAGCTGCGGTGGCGCATCGAGCGCGACTACCAGGAGATGAAACAGGAACTCGGCCTGGACCACTTCGAGGGCCGCACCTGGCGGGGCTTCCACCACCACGCCACCCTCTGCGCCATGGCCCATGGCTTTCTCGCGCTCCGACGAGCGCTTTCCCCCCCGGGGCCGGGTGAAATGGACGCTGCCTGAAGTCCGCCGCCGTCTTCAACAGGTGCTGTTGCACTGGATAGGCGTCTGCCCCCTCTGCCGCAGGCTCGTCGACGACTCGAACCTGCCGCGCGGCCCCTCACGAATCTGATCAGGTGGTACTAGC
>NZ_RAWE01000448.1 GCF_003611695.1 Corallococcus carmarthensis
CCATGGGCGCGTCCTGCTCCCCGGCGGCCGCCCCGGCTTCGTTCGCGTCGTCCATGGCGCCAAAGCCTGCCAGGGACGGCCGGCACCGGGGGAACAACGAAGCCCGCCTGCCTGCCCTGGCGCTGTCAGACTTGACTCGGTAGTTCTATTTTCCTCAATTTGCAGTCTATCCACCGTCCCAGGAGGACCCCACCATGAGCACACACAGCGCCGTTCCCTCGCCCATGGAGGCGCGGCTGGCCGGGTACTGGCAGGAGCTGCTGGGCGTGGACACCGTGCGGCCGGAGGACCACTTCCTGGAGGTGGGGGGCAATTCGCTCCTGGCCACCATGCTGGCCAACCGCATCGAGGACGACCTGGGCCTCCAGGTGGGCATGGTGGACCTGTTCAACACGCTGAGCGCCGTGGCGGCCGTCTGCGAGCGCCTCCAGTCGGAGTCCCAGGCCACCGGCTGACGCGGCGTCGCGTGGCCGCAGAACGACGGGCCGGGCGGGTGGAAGGGGCTTGCCTCTTTTCCCCCCGCCCCCGGTTGGGCTAGCAGGGGGGCCATGCCCACTCTCGCCCTCGTCCGTCATGGTCAGTCCCTCTGGAACCACGAGAACCGCTTCACCGGCTTCGTGGACGTGCCCCTCACCGAGCAGGGCCGCGGCGAAGCCCGCAAGGCCGCTGACGCCCTCAAGGGCCTGAAGTTCGACGTCGCCTACACCTCCGCCCTCACCCGCGCGCAGGAGACGCTCGCCATCCTGCTGGACACGCTGGGCCAGCGCCCGCCCGTCATCCGCGACGCGGCCCTCAACGAGCGCCACTACGGCGACCTGCAGGGCCTCAACAAGGCGGACGCCGCCAAGGAGTTCGGCGAGAAGCAGGTCCACATCTGGCGCCGCTCCTTCGACGTGCCGCCCCCCAACGGCGAGTCCCTGGAGATGACGGCCAAGCGCGTGCTGCCCTTCTACGACCGCGCCATCGCGGGCGACCTGCGCCAGGGCAAGAACGTGCTCGTGGTCGCGCACGGCAACTCCAACCGCTCGCTGGTGATGCGCCTGGACAAGCTGTCCGGTGAGACGGTGGTCGGGCTGGAGCTCGCCACGGGCGTGCCGCTCGTCTACGAGATTGGCGCTGACGGCCAGGTCGTCTCCAAGCGCGGCGGGACGCCCTGACGCTTCGCGGCGAGCAGGCCAGGGCCCGGAAAAGAGGATGTTCGGAGGGGGCTTGAATGAGCAGCCCTCCGTCCCGTCAGATGGGACGAAGCACGAACACCCCCAAGGATGCACACCATGAAGGCCCTGACCCTCGCCGTCGTCCTGCTCTCCTCCGCCGCGGCCCTCGCCCAGACGGCGCCCCGCGCGGAGGACTCGGTCAACGCCGCTGGCACCTCTGAGTTCCGCCGCGCCCCGCCCCCGGGCCACTCCACGCCC
>NZ_RAWE01000449.1 GCF_003611695.1 Corallococcus carmarthensis
CTAGTACCACTTAGTCGGTTGTTGAAGCTGCCGGTCGATCATGATCTACGGTCGTGATGGACCGGCGGACGCTGAAGCGACTCGATGAGGAGTTGCGCGAGTACCTCGACTCGATGGTGGAAGGAATGGGCCGCCCCGAGCGGCGCGCCGCGATGGCGGCGTACGTGACGGGGCTGCTGCTCGACGGCGAGCGCAAGAGCATTCAACCCATGGCGGCTCGGCTGGTGGATAACGCGTCCGAGACGGAGGCGATGCGCCAGCGGCTTCAGGAGTGCGTCGTCATCAGCGGATGGTCCGATGCGGAGGTGTTCCGACGCCTGGGCCAGAAGCTGGAGCGGGAACTGCCGGGACTGGAGGCGTTCGTCCTCGACGATACGGGCTTTCCGAAGAAGGGGACGCACTCGGTCGGCGTGGCACGCCAGTACTCGGGCACGCTGGGGCGAATCGACAACTGCCAGGTGGCGGTGAGTCTGCACCTGGCGGGCGAGAATGGCTCTGGCTGCATCGGCATGCAGATGTACCTCCCAGGGGCCTGGGCGACGGACACCGCACGTCGCAAGAAGGCAGGCATTCCAGAGGAGGTGGGCCTCACGGAGAAGTGGCGGCTGGCTCTGGCGCAGTTGGACTCGGCGCTTGCCTCTGGCGTGCGCAAGCATGTCGTGCTTGCCGACCCGGGCTACGGGGACTGCCGGGAGTTTCGCGATGGCCTCGTCGAGCGAGGGTTGGGCTATGTGGTTGGCATCAAGGGCGAGACGTCTGTTTGGCCGCCAGGCAGCGCCCCGACCATTCGCAAGAAGCCGCCGGGCAGTCGCGGTCGGCCTTCCACCCGGCACTACGACGACAAGCATCCGCCGGTGCTGGTGGGCGTGCTGGCCAAGGAGTTGAAGTACCGCTCCGTCAGCTGGCGCGAGGGAAGCCGTGGCTGGCAGTCCTCCCGCTTCGCGGCCGTCCGCATCCGGACAGCGCACCGGCATATGAATGGAGTGCCGCCCGGAGATGAGCAGTGGCTGCTGTGCCAATGGCCCCAGGGAGCGCAGGCGCCCACGAAATTCTGGCTCTCCTCCCTCCCAGCTGACACGTCCATACGCACCCTGGTGCGCCTGGCCAAGCTGCGTTGGCGCATCGAGCGCGACTACCAGGAGATGAAGCAGGAACTCGGCTTGGACCACTTCGAAGGACGCACCTGGCGGGGCTTCCACCACCACGCCACCCTCTGCGCCATGGCCCATGGCTTTCTCGCGCTCCGACGAGCGCTTTCCCCCCCGGGGCCGGGTGAAATGGACGCTGCCTGAAGTCCGCCGCCGTCTTCAACAGGTGCTGTTGCGCTGGATAGGCGTCTGCCCCCTCTGCCGCAGGCTCGTGGACGACTCGAACCTGCCGCGCGGCCCCTCCCGAATCTGATCAGGTGGTACTAG
>NZ_RAWE01000044.1 GCF_003611695.1 Corallococcus carmarthensis
ACCGTGGCCCTCCCGCCCGCGCCCCCCGCGCCGCCCCTGCCGGAGACGGCGGACACGCTGGAGGTGGTGGACGGGGACACCGGCGAGTTCGTGCCCATCCTCGCCAGCGACCCGGAGCCCCTGCTGTGGGTCACGTCCGGTGGTGGGCTGGTCTGGCGCCAGAAGGGGACGGCCTCCCCGTGGACGCCTGGCGCCTATGTGATGGAGGACTTCGCCAGTCCCCGCGTCCAGCTGCGCGCCGCCAGCGGGGGTTCGTGGCTGTTCGAGCCCCTGGGCGGAGGGTCCAGCGCCGTCAACTTCCGGCTGGAGTGGCGCACCGGCGCCGAACCGCTGCCCGCGGGGACGCTGCGCCCGCTCAGCCGCGGCGCGACGTGCGAGCCGTCCTTTCCGGATGTCTGTCCATGGACGGATGGCCTGCTCACGCCGGTGGACTTCTGGGAGAAGGAGACCGACCCCCGCTTCCACAGCGTCGTCATCACCCTGCCCCAGCCGGGCCTGCCCCGCCGCGCGGTGGTGCGCGGGCTGAACTACGCGCAAGGCTGGGGTGGCAAGGATTGGCTCGTCCTGGAGGGCAGTGCGGACGGTGAACAGTGGCAACCGCTGGCGCGCGTCATGCTTCGGGACATGAGCTCGCTGGAGATGTCCCTGCGCGATGCGCGGTTCGGCTTCTTCCTCGAGGCGCTCGGCGACGAATCCCCCTATGGAGACGGGCCGATCCGTCTGGGCGTCCTGGAGCCGGCCTTCCAGGACGTGCCCCTGTCCAGCGTGGGGCCCGTGCGCTTCGTGCGGCTCTCCGTGGAATCCCTTAGCTACGACGGCACCAGCCCACCTGCTGAGTTCTATACCCTCTCCGAGGTGTCCATCTTTGAATAGTCTTTGCGGGAGTCAATCCAACCCATGGAGATTGCTTGGGTGGGATGAAGCCTGGGAGTCCTGCCCAATCAAATAAATCAAGAAATAAAGGGCGAACCGTTCTTCTCGTGTAGCACCGCTCATTCGTGCCCGAGGAGGGCCCCATGATTGCGCTGACCTGGACGTATGGGCAGCTCCTCAAGGGACTGACGGAGCGGGTGCGCCGGGTGTTGCTGGTGCAGGTGCTCATCCTGGCGCCGAGCTTCGGGGTGCTGGAGCTGAACCCGGTAGGTCCTTCGCACCACGGGCTTTCACTGACACGTCTGGCGCTGTGGGGCTGCGCCGTGGGGCTGTTGTGGACCCTGCACCGGTATGCCTTTGGACGCTCACGGGTGGCGTCGTGGCGGCGCGTGCTGTGGGTGACGGGGCTGTGCTGGCTGGGCCAGTGGATGGGGGGCTACGTCGCGGTGGAGGCGCTGCCGCGCTCGCTCCAGCAGTGGTCGGCGGCACGGTGGATCCACGTGGGCTTCAGCGTGATGTTCTTCTGGGCGGCGACCGCGCTGCTCTACCGGCTGGCCGCTCCGGTCCCCGAACCTGACGTTGTTCCCGCCGCTCCCGACGCGGCATCCGCCAAGAAGGGCTTCACGCGCGCGGGCCGTCCAGCGGGAGCCTGAGCCTCGCCCGGCAGCCCTTGCCGCCGGTGCGGTTCTCCAGGCGCAAACCGCCTCCGTGCGCTTCGGCGATCTGCCGGCTGAGCGCCAGACCGATGCCATTGCCCTGCGGCTTGGTGGTGAAGAAGGGCACGAAGAGGTTCGCGGTGTCCGCGAGGCCGGGGCCTTCGTCCTCCACCCAGACCTCCACGGCGCCGGGCGTGTGCACCGCCCAGGAAACCCAGACACCGCCCTGGCCGCCGTCCTCCGACAGGACCGCGTCCACGGCGTTGCGCACCAGGTTGATGAGCAGTTGTTCCAGCTGATCTCCATCTCCGGACACGGTGAGGACGGGGCCGGGGCGCACGGCGACGGGACGGCGCGGCTCCAGGGCCACCACGCGCCGCACCCAGGGCTCCACTTCGACGGGCCCCAGGGTGGGCGGGGGCAGGCGCGCGAGCCGTGCGTGCGCTGACATGAAGCGTGAGAGGGCTTCCGCGCGGCGGGCGATGATGCCCAGGCCGTGACGGGTGTCCTCCTCCCAGTCAGCGGGGCGCGGCACCTGGGCGACGGTGTCCCGGAGGGCGTCCGCGATGGATTGGATGGGAGTGAGGGAGTTGTTGATTTCGTGGCTGAGCACGCGGACCAGCCGGCGCCAGGCCTCGCGTTCCTCCTCGCGCAATGCCAGACGCAGGTCGGTGAGCACGATGAGCTGGTGAGGCTGGCCGCCCTCGCGGAAGGTGCCTCGCCACAGCTCGTAGGGGCCGCCGTCCTGTTGCGCGAAGACGCGGGTGAGGCGGCGGGGGGCGGGGCCTTCCAGCAGTTCGCCCCAGCCGAGGGTTTCCGCGCGCTGGCCCAGGAGCTGTGCGCGCGGCAGGCCCACGAGCCGGGCGCCCGCGCGATTCACCAGCTTGAGGGTGCCGGTGGCGTCGAAGGCGAGCACCGCGACATCAATGGCTTCCATCACCTGGCCCAGCAGCGCGCCGGCCTCCAGTGCACCCAGGCGCTGTTCGCGCAGGGTGTCGCCCAGGGCGTTGACCTCCAGCAGCACCTCACCCAGTGGGTCGCCCGCGCGTCCGCCCCGGCCGCGCACGGAGTAGTCGCCTTCACGCAGGGCGGCCAGCAAGCCCGCGACGGTGTGCAGGGGCCGCACGACGCGCTCGCGGACCGCGAGGCAGGCTGCGGCGTGGACGCCCACCACGAGGACGGACAGCGTCCAGCGCACCTTCGCGGTGAAGTCCCCCGTCCAGAGGAGCGCGAGCGACACGAGGACCGCGGGCAGTCCCGCGAGGACCGCGAGCCACATCACGCGCAGGTCGTGCGGCACGGGCGTCTTCTGTTCGTGCGCGTGCTCTGTGCCGCGCGGGGCGTGCGGCACCGAGGTGCTCTGTTCGTGCGCGTGCGCCGTGACGCGAGGGTCGTGCGGCGCCGGCGCCTGCTGTGCCTCCGCGTGCTCCGTGACGCTCGGGTCGTGCGGCGCCGGGGGACTGCGTTTCACCGTGCGCCCTTGATGCCGTAGTACTGGAGCCGCCGGTAGAGCGCGCTGCGCGACAGGCCCAGCGCCTTCGCCGCTTCGCTCACGTTGCCGTCATGCCTGCCGAGGGCGCGCTCGATGAGGTAGCGCTCCACCTCTTCCAGCGTCATCTCCTCCAGGCGCGTGGTCCCCCCACTCGCGGGCCCCATCCGCTTGAGCAGCAGGTCCTCCGCCTCCACCCGGTCCCCCACCGCCATCAGCAGCGCGCGCTCCACCGCGTGCTCCAGCTCTCGCACGTTGCCCGGCCAGGGATACGCGATGAGCGCCTCCAGGGCTCCCGGCGCCAGGTGGATGTTGGGACGTCCGTAGCGCTGGCCCTGCGCCGCCAGGAAGTGCGCCGCGAGCAACGGGATGTCTTCTCGCCGCTCCCTCAACGGCGGCAGCTGCACCTCCACCGTGTTGAGCCGGTAGAGCAGGTCCTCGCGGAACCGTCCCTCCACCACCGCCCGGCCCAGGTCCACGTTCGTCGCGCTCACCACGCGCACGTCCACGCGCCGCGTCCGCGATGAGCCCACCGGGTGCAACTCCCCCGTCTGGAGCACCCGCAGCAGCTTCGCCTGCTGCGCGAGCGGCATGTTTCCAATCTCATCCAGGAAGAGCGTGCCGCCGTCCGCCAGTTCGAAGCAGCCGATGCGGTCCGCCTTCGCGTCCGTGAAGGCTCCCTTCACGTGGCCGAAGAGCTCGCTCTCGAAGACACCCTCGGACAGGCCGCCGGAGTTCACCGCGACGAAGGGCCGGTCCGCGCGGGGGCTCGCCGCATGGAGGAGCCGCGCCACCACCTCCTTGCCCGTGCCGTGCTCCCCCGTCACCAGCACCGGCGCGGAGGACGGCGCCACCCGCTCGATGAGCCTGCGCACCGGCTGCATCGCCCGCGACTCGCCCACCAACGGAGAGCGTCCTCCCTGCTCGCGGCGCAGGTGCTGGTTCTCCTCCTCCAGCCGCCGGCTGCGCTGCAACGCGCGGGACAATTCCAACTGTGTGCGCAGCGTGGCCAACAGGCGCGTGTTGTCCCAGGGCTTCTGCACGTAGTCGCGCGCGCCCAGGCGCATCGCCTCCACCGCGCCCTCCACGCTGCCCCACGCCGTCATCACCACCACGGGCAGCAGGGCATCCCGCGCTCGCAGCGCGCCCAGCAGGTCCAGGCCCTCGCGCCCGGACGTCGTGTCGCGCGCGTAGTTGAGGTCCATCAACACCAGCTCCACGTCCTCCGCGTCCAGCGTGGCCTTCACGCCCGAGGGAGACTGCGCGCTCACCACGGTGTAGCCGTCGCGCTTGAGCAAGAGCCGCAACGCCTCCAGCACGTCCGGCTGGTCGTCGGCGACGAGGATGCGGGTGGGACGCGGAGGGGAGGCGGTGGGCTGGGACACGGAGGACACCACGGCGCGGAACTGTGCCAGAAAGGAGGGACGTCAGTCGGCCCGGAGCGCGATGATGGGGTCCACGCGCGTCGCCCGTCGAGCGGGCAGCCACGACGCCCCCAGCGCCACCCCGGTCAGCAGCAGCGCGACCCCGCCGAACGTCCACGGGTCGTCCACCGACACGCCATACAGCAGCGCCCCCAACAACCGCGCCAGTCCCAATGACAGGCACAGCCCCACCGCCACGCCCGTGAGCGACAGCCGCAGGCCCTGCGCCAGCACCAGCCGGAGCACGTCGCCTCGCGCCGCGCCCAATGCCATGCGGATGCCCAGCTCCCGCGTGCGCTGGGTCACCGAGAAGGCGATGACGCCCGACAACCCCAGCGCCGCGAGCAGCAACGCGACGCCCGCGAACAGGCCCATCACCAGCGCGGACAACCGCCGGGGCCCCGTGGCCTGGTTCATCCGCTGCGTGAGCGGAGACACGTCGAACAGCGGCAGGTCCGCGTCCACCGCGCGCACCTCCGCCTCCACCTGCGCGCGCAGCGCCTCCGGGTCACCCGACTTCACGCGCACCGCCAGACCCATGTACACGGACGGCAGCTGCGGCAGCGAGTAGTACGCGGCCGGGCGCGCCGGCACGTCCAGGCCCCACTCGCGCAGGTCGTCCACGATGCCCACCACCGTGGCCCACTGCATGTCCTGGCCGTGCAACTTCACCCGGTGCCCCAGGGCGTCGCCCTTGGGCCAGAAGAGGTTCGCGAAGGAGCGGTTGATGACCACCGCCCAGGGCGCATCCGGCCCGTCCGAGTCCTCCAGCAGCCGGCCCTGCCGCAGGTGGACGCGCAACGCGTGCAGGTAGCCGGGGGTGGCGGCGCGGAACTCCACCGCCTTCCACAGCTCGCCCTGCTGGCGCGGTCGTCCGTCGATGTCGAAGCTGTTGTCCATGGAGCCCCCCAGCGGGAGGACGTTCGTGAGCCCCGCGGACTCCACGCCCGGCAACACCTGGAGCCGTGGCAGCAGGGCCTGCTGGAAGGCCGCCTGTTTCGCCCGGTCCGGGTACTGCACCCGGGGCAGCGCGAGCGCTCCCGTCAGCACGCCGTCCGACACGAAGCCCGCGTCCACCCGCTGGAGCGCGAGGAAGCTCTTCACGAACAGGCCCGCCCCCACCAGCAACACCAGCGCGAGCGACACCTGCGCCACCACCAGCGCGGCGCGAATCCGGCCCGTGCGGTGGCTCCCCGTGGCGCGTGCGCCCTCGCGCATCGCCGCGTGCAGGTCCACGCGGCTGGCCTGGAGCGCGGGCACCAGCCCGAAGAGCACGCCCGTGAGCACCGACACCGCCAGCGTGAAGAGCACGGAGGCCACGTCCAGCTTCACGCCCTGGGCGCGCGGCAGGCTCTCACCCACCGTGGCCACCAGCGCGTCCGTACCCCACAGCGCGAGCAGCAGCCCCACCGCGCCCGCCACCAGCGACAGCACCAGGCTCTCCGTGAGGAACTGCGCCACCAGCCGCATCCGGCCCGCGCCCAGCGCCGCGCGGATGGAGACCTCCCGGCCCCGGGACACCGCCCGCGCGAGCAGCAGGTTGGCCACGCTGGAGCACGCCACCAGCAGCACGAACCCCACCGCGCCCCAGAGCAGCCACAGCGTCTCGCGGACGCCGCCCACCACCTGGTCCTCCAGAGACTTCACGCTCATGGACCACCCCGCCTGCCGGTACTGGTCCACCAGGTCCGGAGTACGCGCGTTGCCCAGGCGCACCAGGTCCGCTCGCGCCGCGTCCAGCGTCATGCCCGGCTTGAGCCGCGCCATCACGCTGAGGAAGCGGTTGCCGCGCCGGGACTCCTCCTGCTGCTGCGGCGTGGGCGCGAAGGGCAACACCGCCTCCGTGTCCTCCGGGTAGACGCCGCCCGGCGGCAGCACCCC
This sequence comes from Corallococcus carmarthensis, assembly GCF_003611695.1. GTDB lineage: Bacteria > Myxococcota > Myxococcia > Myxococcales > Myxococcaceae > Corallococcus > Corallococcus carmarthensis. The sequence goes on from NZ_RAWE01000044.1 coordinate 6,324, forward strand.
CACCACCGTGTGCGGCACCCCGTCCAGCCGCAGCACGCGCCCCAGCACCTCCGGGTCCTTCGCGAAGTGAGTGCGCCACGCGGCGTCCGTGAGCACGACGACCTGGTCCTTGCCCGGCGTCTCCTCTTCTTGCGTGAAGCCCCGGCCGAGCACCGGCGCGACGCCCAGCGTGGGCAGGAAGGACGCCGTGGCGATGACGACGCGCAGGCGCCGGGGAGACTCCCCACCCGTGAGCGTCATGTCGTCGGGCCGGAAGGCCGCCAGCGACGCGAAGGCCTTCGCGTGCGTGAGCATGTCCCGGTACTCCGGAATCGAGTTCGACACCTCCTTGAGTCCGAAGGCGTCGAAGTTCGGGGCCAGCAGCACCAGCCGCTCCGGCTGGGCGAACGGCGGCGGCGTGAGCAGCACGCCCTTCACCACGCTGAACACGGCGCTGTTCGCGCCGATGCCCAACGCCAGCGTCAGCACCGCCACGGCCACGAAGCCGGGGGCGCTCTTCAGGGAGCGCCACGCGTAACGCAAATCGCCGAGCAGGTGTTCCATGGTCATGTTCCCCGTGTCAGCGAAGCTGTTCGTCCTGCACGACGCGGCCGTCGAACAGGCTCACCGTGCGCGTGGCGATGCGCGCGTGCGCCGGGTCGTGCGTCACCATGCACAGCGTGGAGCCCGCCTTGTGCAGGTCGGACAGCAGCTGCATCACCGCCTCGCCGTTCTTCGAGTCCAGGTTGCCCGTGGGCTCGTCCGCCAGGAGGATGAGGGGGTCTCCCGCCACGGCGCGCGCCACCGCCACGCGCTGCTGCTGGCCGCCGGACAGCTGCCCCGGCAGGTGCCTCGCCCGGTGCGCCATGCCCACGCGCTCCAGGGCCCGCTCCACGCGCTGCTTGCGCTCCTGCGCGGGCAGCCCCCGGTAGGTGAGCGGCAGCTCCACGTTCTCGAAGACGGTGAGGTCGCCGATGAGGTTGAAGCTCTGGAAGATGAAGCCGATGTGCTGGTTGCGCACCTTCGCCCGGTCCGTGGGCGACAGCTCCAGCACGCTCCGGCCATCCAGCAGGTAGCTGCCGCGCGTGGCGGTGTCCAGGAGGCCCAGCACCGCGAGCAGCGTGGACTTGCCGGAGCCGGACGGGCCCACGATGGCCACCCATTCGTTCTGCCGGATGGTGAGCTGGATGTTGGAGAGGGCGTGCGTCTCCACCTCCTCCGTCTCGAACACCTTGGTGAGCCCGTCGAGCTGGAGCAGGGCCCGGCCCGGCACCGCGCCAGGCACCGCGCCCTTCGCCTCGCTGTCGTTCGTCATCGTCGTCATCATCGCAGCCTCACGCGCTCCACCGCATCCCACGCGGTCATGTCCGACAGCACCACCTGATCGCCTTCTGAAAGTCCCTGCACGACCTCCACCGCGTTCACCGAGCCGCGGCCCAGCTTCACGGGGATGCGCACCGCCTCGTCGCCGCCGGGCATCAGCCGGAAGAGCGCCAGCGTGCTCTCCGCCTGCGCTCCCGCCGGACGGCCCACGGACAGCACGTCGTCCAGCCGCTCCAGCTCCACGGTGCCCTCCACGGTGAGGTCCGGCCGGGCGCCCTTGGGCAGCGCGTCCGGCAGTGACACCTCCACGCGCACCGTGCCCTGGCTGGCCGCGGGGGCCACGCGCGCCACGATGCCCTCCACGATGCCGTTGCGCGTGTCCACCTGCGCCTTCAGGCCCGGGAGGATGTCGCGCGCCTGCGTCTCCGCGATTCTCAGCTCCGCCTTGAGCCGCTCCGGCTTCACCACCTTGGCCAGGAGCACGCCGGGCGTCACCCACTGGCCCAATTCCAAAGGCAGCTCCTGGAGCACGCCGTCCTCGCCCGCGAGCACCTTCATGGACTCCACCTGCTGGCGGCGGAAGCGCGCCACGGCCTTCAGCCGCTCCACCTGTTCCTGTTGTGAAGCCAGACGCTGGCGCAGGCTCTGGGACATGACGTCCAGGCGCTGGCGCTCCAATTCCAGACGCTGGCCGGCCTCCTGCGCCTTGTCCTGGGCCTGGCGCGTCTCCAGGTCGCCGGCGAAGGACTTCTGGAACAGCGCCGTGTTGGCCTGGGAGCGGCGGGTGGCGTCGGCGGCCTCGGCGGTGAGGGCGGCCACGGTGGCCTGCTGGGACAGCCGCTGCGTCTGGAGCACCTCGCGCAGCTCCAGGAAGTCGCCTTCGGCGCTCGCGAGCTGGCGTTCGGCCTCCAGGGCCTGGAGCTGCACGTCCGGGTTGGACAGCTCCAGGAGCAGCGTGCCGGCGGTGACGGTGGCGCCGGGCCGGACGTGGATGCGCTCCACGCGGCCGGCGGTGTCGGCGGTGAGCCAGCGGATGGACTCCGGCACCAGCGAACCGGTGCCCTTCACCTGGCGCACCAGCGGGCCGCGCTTCACGGTGTCCAGCCACACCGAAGCCTTGTCCACCGTGGGCGCCGCGGGGCGCAGCCGGGACAGGCCCACCGTCACCGCCACGAGCAGGGCGAGGCCCAGGGCGGCCAGGAGATAGGGTTTGCGGCGCGGGGTGCGGGCCTTCGGGATGTCCACGTCCCGGGCCATAGCGAGCCGTGTGCCAGCGCTTCGAGCCGGGGCAAGCGCCCGGAAACACGGGGATGGCGGCGGGAAGGCTGGCCGCGTTGACCGCTTGCGCGAAGGGCGCGTCCCAGGAACGGACACCGCGAAGAAGTGTGCTGGTGTTGAATAGAAACAGCGTCAGGCCGTCTGCCTGCCCGATTCAATTCCCACACAACTTCAAGGAACACCCCGATGCGCTCCACCGCTCTCCGGATGCGCGCCAGCATGCTGCTGGCCGCGACCCTGCTGCCGTTCTCCGCCCTGGCCGACACCGTGTACCTGCAGCTCAAGGACGTGGGCAGCGACGTGGATGCAGCGGGCCTGGCCGCGGCCACCGTGGCGGAGCGGACGCGCTACGGCATCGAGGAGGCGCTGAAGACGTCCTCCACGCAGGCCATCCTGATGGATCCGCAGCACGAGGGCGCGCCGGACCTGACGCTGAGCGCGAAGGTGACGCGCGCCGGGGAGAAGTACCGGCTGACGTATCTGCTGAGCACGACGCATGAGCCCGTGCGCACCAAGACGCTGTCGTACGAGTTCGTCAATCCCAGTCTGAGCGACCGGGGCTCGGTGGCGATGGCGCAGGCGCTGCTGAGCGAGGCCCAGAAGCTGGAGACCGCGAGCCAGGAGACGCCCGTGGCGGCGGCCGGGACGGAGGAGGTGCCCCTGGTCCAGGCGGACGCACCCGCGGCGGAGGGGCCCGGCCAGGACTCGACGGGGCGCGAGCTGGAGAGCGAGGCACCGCGCCGGGGCGGTGGCCGGACGAACCTGGACCTGGGTCTGGCGCTGGGCTTCAACAGCCCGTCGGGCATCTTCGGCGGTGAGCTGGAGTTCCGGGTGGTGCCCAAGCTGGGGCTCAACCTGAGCGCCGGCACGGGCGCCTGGGGCTTCCGCGTGGGGCCGCTGGCGCGCCTGTATCCGCTGGGCGAGGCGCGCACGAGCCCCTTCCTGGAGGCGGGCATGAGCTTCAACATGGGCACGAAGTCGACGAGCACGCTCACCTTCGACGGCGAAACGGAGGAGTTCACGACGGAGAAGCTGCTCACGCCGGTGGCGACGCTGGCGGTGGGCATGCGTCAGTCGATGGGCCCCATGTACCTGGGGCTGCGCGTGGGTTGGGGCTTCCGCCTGCGTGAGGACAACTGGCGCACGTCGGACGGCCGCGACCCGAACCTCTTCGATGCGCTCGATATCGGCACCAGCCAGCACGGCGGCTTCCTGTGCAGCGTCACGCTGGGCGTGTCGGTGTTCTAAGGCGCCCACGGCCTTCAGGGCACGGGCGCCCCGTCCTCCAGCAGCCGCTCGCGGACCGTGTCCCCGGAGCGGCAGTAGCGCAGCGCCCAGTAGAACATCGCCCACGACTTGCCCGCCGGCATGGGCCACTCGTCGAGCATCTGCAGGCCCAGGTGCATCCACTGCGCCAGGGTCTCCGAGGCCGCGCTGTTGCCGTGGGCCAGGCCCTCGTGGAGGACGTACTGCCAGGTCCCGGACTCCATCACCGTGTCCGCGTGGACGCGGTAGGCGAACGCGTGGGTGGACTCCAGCTCGACGCGCAGGTGCTGGTGGATGGGGATGTGAGGCTCACCCGCGGCGGCGTAGGGACCGGAGGCGTCCCACCCCCACAGGTGCTTCTCCTTGTCCGACGTCGGCAGCCAGCGCCAGTGCATGTGCAGGCAGTCGTGGATGCAGAAGGGCGCCATGGCGATGCTGTCCAGGTGGAACCCGGGCTTGCCGTAGCGCTCCCGGATGCTCTGGGGGGCCTTCATGGGCGGCGCGATGTGGATGTTGTCGAAGTAGCCCTGGCGGCGATTCATCGGCTGCGGGTACGCGACGTACTCGCGGCCATTCCAGAGGCGGGACACGAAGCCGGGCTTGCCCGGGTCCTGGGACAGGTCCGGCGAGGCCATGAGGTAGCTGGTGCCCGCCGGCACGTTCGTGCGCACGCGCGAGAACATGGAGCTCCACAGCGGCGGGCCGGACAGGTTCGCGAGGTTCTGCCAGGACACAAGGCCCACGTTCGAGTCCGACCAGAACCCGGTGGCCATCTCATGCACCATCAGGTCCGGATCGTTCGGGTCCCCGGGCGACCCCGGCCCGGGGGCCGGCGGCGTGGTCGGAGGGATGTCCATGGCGTGCATGACGTGGCCGTCGTGCGCGCCGTTGCCGTCATGCGCGCCGTGGCCGTCATGCGGACCGTGGCCGTCGTGCGGCGCGTGGGGGTCATGGGGCTCACCCGTGGGAGGCGTGGGACCGGTCCCCGGGTGGGCCATTCCGGACACGGGCGGACGGCGGATGCTGATGGCCGCGGCCATGCGCTCCAGCGGCCGGTTGCAGATGAACATCAGGTGGGGCCGGAAGCGCGAGGTGGCCGCCAGGCCATGGGGTGTGTAGTCGTTGCGTTCGGTGCAGCAGACGAACTCCGCGCAGACGAGCACGCGCAGCGGGATGAGCTGGAGCGTGCCCGTCTCCGTGCGCTTCACCTTCATCTCGCCGGGCGCGGGGGGCGTCGCGCACGGTTCGGGCATGAAGTCATCGCGCTCCAGCACGTCGCGCGGAATGGGCTCCAGGGTGACGGTGCCGGGCGCGGCGCGCAGGTTCACCTGGAAGCCGAAGACGAGCAGCATGCTCCGGTCGATGTCGGCGGGGATCCAGTAGGAGGACTGGCCCTGGGTGATGGAGCCGCGGGACGCTTCGTACCGGCGCAGGAGGAATTCCTCCGTCAGCTCCAGCTTCAGCGCCGCGCCCCGGTGGACGAGCTCGATGGGGTGCCAGACCAGCTCATCCAGGACGGGGAGGGTCTGCGCGGGGAACCAGGGCGTCTCGCGCAGGCGGTGGGTGACGTGCGTCACGCGGTCGGCCTGTTTCGCGGCGTGGGTCCAGCCCCAGAAGGCGCCGGTGCCAGACGTGGAGCCCCCGGCACCGCGTGAGGCGCCCTTGTCGAAGGACTGGAACTTCGCACCGGGAGCCGCGGTGAGCAGCATCGTGGCCTTCAACAGCGTGTCGAGGTTCGGCATGGGGTCGGAGAGGTGTCGTGCGGGGAGAGGAGGTCAGACCCGGTCCGGAACGGTATCGACGGTCCAGGTGCCCGGGATCGCGGCGGACTGGGGCGCCCGGTCGTCCAGGACCTCGAGCAGCGTGTAGACGTCCTTGGTGCTGGCGCGGGGGATGAAGATGTCGCCGGCCTCGTCGGATTCGAACTCGCGCGTCGCGCCGTCCGGGCAGAGGACGCGCACGCGGCAGTGCGGAATGGGGTTCTGGTCCAGCGTGTCGTCCGCCAGGTGGAACACCGGGACGTCAGGCGTGAGGCGCAGGAGGCCGGACAGGCGGACCTCGCAGCGGGAGTCGCAGCAGGAGAACGGGGAGCCGATGAGCGACTTCTCGAACGCGTCCAGCCGGACCTGGCCGGGCGTCTTGGGAAGGGTCAGGGACAGCATGGCGTCGACGTTGAACTCTTCGTTGACGTGCCCCTGGGCGGGCTTGGGCGGTGAGGTATCCCAGACATCGATGCGGTGCTTCAGCGTGAACGGGCCCATCGAACCCATCCGGAGGTAGGCCTCGTGCTTCTCCTCCGTGGTCAGCTCCAGGTTCACGTCGGAGGGTTGGGTGACACCGCCGAAGGTGGAGCGGCCTCCCCGGCGGATGGTCTCGCCGCCGCCGCCCTGGAACTCGAGCTCGTTGAAGATCCGCGCCTGGACGCGGAGGGTCACCTTCTCGTTCCGGAAGTAGGGCCTGTCGCCGTGCGCGGCCACCAACTGGAACGTCCCGACCGCGGACAGCGTGACGTCGTGGGTGGTGTAGCCGTGGATGGCGGGCATCGTCTCCTCGCGCGACCGGTGCGAGGCGCTCAGGTGCACGCGGCAATACAGCGCGGGGACGTTGAACCAGGGACTGGTCATGGAGACAGGACTCGGATGTTCGGGCGCGGAGCGGCGTGAAACGTATCACACGCATGCGACCTACTGACGGGGCACGGGAGCCGGTGAGCCCGCGTCCTGCCAGGAGAGCGGCAGGAACGGCGAGGGCCCGTCGTTCAGCGCGTCCGGGGACGCACTGCCGGGCTCTCCCAGCGTGGAAGGCACACCGGCATCCGCATGCGCTGAGACATCGGGCTGGCCGTCGATAAGCCGCCGGAGGATCCGGCCGTCCCGGTGGATGGCGTAGCTCGCCCCTGAATCCAGCGCGGGCTGCGTGCGGCCACATGCCCTTGGGTCTTCGTCGATCCGGATGAAGATGAGGTCTCCCTGACGGACGACCCGGTACTGCTGGGACTCCCAGCGGCTTCCACAGGACACGGTGGTGTCCTGGGATGGAAGCAGATCCCGGGTGGCGACGGTGAGCGCCCGCAGCGTGTCGCCATCCAGCTCGTACACCGTGCCTTCTGTCCCTAGCGGGACAGCGGGCTGAGAGAAGAACGCTGGAAAGAGGATGGAGGGGTCCTCTTCCACTTTCGTGGGAGGGGGTGAGGAGGCCCTCAAGCAGCCCGTCAACACGAGCACGGAGGTCAGGATGGAATGAGTCCTCTTCATGAAGCGCTCCTGGCTGCTACTTCTGGTCGATCCGGTAGTGCATCTCATCCTGCCAGGTGACCGTACCCAGCACTTCCTGGCGCCATCCAGTCCTGGCTCCTCCAGTCCACCTCTTCAGTTCGCCCGTCACCGGGATGTACTGGAAGAAACCGTCGCACGAGGGATGGTCCAGATCATCGGAGTTCGAAAAGAACGCGACGATCGACAGAGGAACCTTCTTCCCGCCTATCTCCATGACCCATCCATGCACACGCCCCATGGAGACGATCATCCGGAGGTCTCCATCCGAGAGATGCCCCTCGTAAGGATGGTTGTGCAGGGCGAAGACGTACTTGAGGCTTCCTGCCGGAAACCGGGCATCGTCGACAGTCTCGGGCAGCAGACAGCTCTTCCGGCGGTCCAGATCATCCAGGGCTGACTGGTCCGTCAGCATGCTCATCTCGTACTTGCCGGCTGGCGTGTAATACAGCCAGGCGCAGTACTCCTTCGACACGCGCCAGCGGACATCGAAGTCCTGGGCGCCCTTGCGTCCCGCGGTCGCGTGGGGCCTGGAAAGAATCACGGGGCACGCGGCCATCAACGCGTCGGAGAAGGTATTGAACGGACCGAAGCCAGGCATCGGTCCCGGAAGACTGGCCAGCCTTTCGCCGGGTCTGCCCCGGACGACGCCGGGCGTGGGCTGTGGCGCGGAACACGACAGGCTCATGAGCAGCCCTGTGACCCGCAGCAACCGCCGACGTACGGACATGCGCCCAGCGTATCCCGTCCCGGGTAGGCTCGCGCGCCATGCCGGCCTCCCTGCTCGAAGTGTTCCTGGACCACGCCCGTCACGAGCCCGCGCGGCCGCTGCTCTCCTTCGAGGGCAAGCGCTACACGCGCGGCCAGCTGGCGGAAGCCGTCACCGCGTTCGCTCGCGGCCTCAAGGCCCGGGGACTGGCTCCGGGTGACCGCGTCGCCCTCTTCCTGGAGAACAGCGACGCGTTCGTCATCACGTGGCTGGGTGTGCAGGCGGCGGGCTGCGTCGCCGTGCTCGTCAACACCGCGTACCGCCAGGTGGAGCTGGCCCACATCCTCTCCGACGCGGAGGTGAAGGTCTGTGTCACCGGCACCTCCGGCGCCTCGGAGCTCGCGCCGCTGCGCGACCAGCTTCCATCGCTGCAATGGCTCATCACCGTGGAGCCGCCTCCACCGGGGCTCCCCGCGTCACTGCCCACCGTGGCCTTCGACGCCATCATGGAGCAGGGCACCACCTCCACCGCGTCCCTGCCCCTGCCGCGCGCGGAGGACCTCGCGGTGCTGGGCTACACGTCTGGCACCACCGGCCGCTCCAAGGGCGCCATGCTCCAGCACCGGCAGCTGCTCGCCAACGTGCGCGCCGTCACCGAGGCGTGGCGCTGGACCGACGCGGATCGGCTCCTGCTCACCCTGCCGCTCTTCCACACCCACGGCCTCATGGTGGGCCTGCACGGCACGCTCTTCACCGGCGCCAGCGCGGACCTGCGCCGCCGCTTCGTCGCGTCCGACGCGCTCACCGCCCTGCGCGACGATGCGTCCCTCACCCTCTTCTTCGGCGTGCCCACCATGTACGGCCGCCTGCTGGAGGAATCCCGCCGCACCGGCGTGACGCCGCGCCGCTTGCGCCTCTGGGTCTCCGGCTCCGCCCCCCTGAGCCCCCAGCTGTGCCTGGACATCGAGGCGCGCTTCGGCGCCCGCATCCTGGAGCGCTACGGGATGACGGAGACGCTCATGAACACCACCCAGCCCTACGACGGCGAACGCCGCCCCGGCACCGTGGGCATGCCCTTCCCCGGCCAGGAGGCCCGCGTCGTGGACGTGCGCTCGCGCCAGCCCCTGCCCCGTGGAGAGACGGGCGAAATCGAGGTCCGCGGCCCCCACGTCTTCACCGGCTACTGGCGCCGCCCGGACGCCACCGCCGAAGCCTTCGACGCCGACGGATGGTTCCGCACCGGCGACCTGGGCGAGTGGGACCCCGACGGATTCCTGCGCATCACCGGCCGGGCCCGGGAGCTCATCATCAGCGGTGGCTTCAACATCTACCCCCGCGAAGTCGAAGAGGTCCTCACCGCGCACCCCGCCGTCGCCGAGGCCGCCGTGCTGGGCCTGCCCGACCCGGACTTCGGCGAACAGGTCGTCGCCGTCATCGTCCCCCACCCCGGCGCCCCCACCGACGCCCAGGCCCTGGTGGACTGGTGCCGCGAGCGGTTGGCCGCCTTCAAGAAGCCCCGCCGCGTCGTCTTCACCGACGCCCTGCCCCGCAACGCCCTGGGAAAGGTGCAGAAACACGTCCTCAAGGAGCGCCTGTCGGCCTCCTAGGGACACATCCACCGCCATCCGCTCAACAGAAACCACACTGTCCCCTGGCCGAAATGGCGGGCAGCCCTACCTTGTCCGGCAACAGAAACCGGAGCCACCGAGTGAAGTCCCATCCCGCCCACATCCCATGCGACATGCCCCTGGCCTCCTGGCCGGCGGGGATGCCGTGCGACGTGCGCGCGGTCGAGGTGGCCCCCGCATGAAGCGGTTGCTCATCGTCGACGACGAGCTCGCCATCGTGGAGGCGCTCGAGGACATCCTGTCCCTGGAGGGCTACGACATCGTCACCGCCTACAACGGCGACGAGGGCCTCCAGCGGCTCCTGGCCTCCAAGCCGGACCTGGTGCTCCTGGATTTGATGATGCCGGTGATGGACGGCGGAGAGCTCTTGCGCCGCATCCGCGCCCACCCGGACCTGCAGGACCTGCCCGTGGTGGTGATGAGCGCGGGCCGCCTCACGGACGAGGAGCGCCGCGCCAGTTCACACTTCCTGGCCAAGCCCTTCGAACTGGACGACCTCTTGGGCACCATCGCGAAGCAGCTGCCCGCCGAAGAGGCCCGCGCGTAGCGCGCCTCCCCGTTCAGCCCGGCGTCGCGCGGAAGAGGATGTCCCGGTAGTACTGCAGCTCGCTGATGCTGGAGCGCAGGTCCGCGAGCGCGGTGTGCCCGCTGGGCGGCTTGCGCGGCTCCACCAGCGCCGGGTACCAGGCGCGCACCAGCACCTTGAGGCTCGTCACATCCACCATGCGGTAGTGCAGGTAGCGGTCCAGCATGGGCATGTGGTCGATGAGGAAGCGCCGGTCCGTGTGGATGGAGTTGCCCGCGAGGATGCCCTCGCCCAGCTCGCAGTACTCCGCGATGAAGGACGTCACGTCGCGCTCCGCCACGCGCAGGGACGTGTTCGACGCGCGCACCTTCTCCAGCAGGCCGTTCTTCGTGTGCATCTCGCGCACGACGGGCTCCATGCGCTGGAGCATCTCCTCCGGCTGCCAGATGACGCGCTCGAACTCCCCCAGAGGGCGCAGGTCCGGGCCGGTGACGATGACGCCCACCTCGATGATGCCGCAGGTCTCAGGGTCCAGACCCGTCATCTCCAGGTCGAGCCACACAAGGCGGGGTTCACGGGAAGGCATGTCCGAAGGATCCTGGTCGCGAAGAGAAGAAACGTCCCTATAGCAGCCCAGGGCCCCGGTGCACTCACTCCGTGGATGAATCGTCCCGCCGCGTCCGCACGTCCACCTTGGATTCGAGCGTGCGGTGCACCGGGCACAGGTCCGCGATGCGCAGCAGCTGGGCCCGCTGCTCCTCCGTCAGGGGACCCTCCAGCCGGACGAGCCGCTCCAGCCGGTCCACGCGCCCCACCCGCGACTCGCACTCCGCGCCGTCCTTCGCGTGCACCTTGTCGTGCGACAGGCGCACCCGCACCCGGGTGAGGGGCCAACCCTGACGGTCCGCGTACATGCGCACCGTCATGGACGTGCACGCGCCCAGCGCCGCCGCCAGCAGCCCGTACGGCGTGGGCCCTGAGTCCTGTCCGCCCAGCGTCAGCGGTTCATCCGCGCGCAGCCAGTGCGGCCCCACGCGGATGTCCTGGGCCAGCCCGCCCTCGGATGCCTCGCGCACCTCCACCTGCCCCTCCGGCAGGGGCTCCGTGCGCTCGCGCAGCGGCGCCACGTGCCGCACGGCCCACGGGCCCAGCACGTCCGCCGCGTAGCCCGCGTCCGCCTGCCGGGAGAGGAAGTGGTCCGCCCCGTCCAGCATCACGAGGCTCGCGGGCCGCCGCCGCGCACGTCACCAGCCGGCGCGCGTTGTCCAGGCCCACGTGGCGGTCCTCCGGCGCGTGCATCACCAGCAGCGCGCCCGGGAACGCGCCCAGCGCCTTCGACACCGCGCTGGCGTCGATGGCGGTGAGGAAGTCGCGCTTCAGCTTCAGCCGGCCGGGCTCCAGCCGCAGCTCCCCTTCCCCCGCCTCCCGCTCACGCGGGGACAGGAGCGCGAGCACGTCCTTCGCGCCCGCGGGGGTGTTCACCAGCGCGACGGCCGCCACGTTGGGCAGCCGGGGCAGCGCCGCCGCCACCGCCGTGCCGCCCAGGCTGTGCCCCACGAACAGGCGGGGCACGGGCGCTCGCATGGAGAGCCACGCCGACGCGGCCACCACCGTGTCCACGCTGGGCAGGGTGTCCGGGGGCGCGGCCGCCGTGGCGCTGGCGGGGACCTCCGTGAAGTCCAGGCGCAGCACGGCGAACCCCCGTGACACCAGCGCGCGCGCCAGCCGCTCCGGCCCGGGCGAGTGGCCCAGGCACGCGAAGCACGACACCAGCACCGCGGAGGCCGCGGGGACGCCCGGAGGCAGCTCCAACCGCCCCGCGCCGCCGGGGAAGGAGACCGCCCGCGCGGGCATCTAGAAGTCCACCAGCGCCTCGGCGGTCCACACGCCTTCCGGCCCCTGGCGCACGGAGACCTGGGTGAACGACGCGCCCGTCACCGCCACGCTGGTGCCATGGCGCGCCTGCCCCGCGCGCTCGCCGAAGCCGTGGCCGAAGAGGTTCAGTCCGTCCAGGCGCACCACGAAGCACTGGAAGCGCAGGCGCCGTCCGGCCATCGCGCCCACCACCTCCCGCAGCCAGTCCGCGAGCAGCTGGTCATGGTCCACCGACTGGCAGTCCACCTCCAGCTCCTCGTGCGCCTCCACGCTCCGGGGGTCCGTCACCAGCGCGCACAGCCCCAGCGCCGCCATCTCGAAGGCCTGCTCCATGGAGCGGCCCACGCCCCGCACCCCGAGCAGCTCGTCGCGCGTGAAGTGTTCCCAGTGCGTCCGGGGCCTGCGGTCTTCCGCATGCACGGTTTCCACGTCCATACCTCCTCCTCGGGTCCTCGTCGGTCCCTGTTCGTTCCCTCGCGCCCGTCGCGCGGTCCGTCAGAACCACCACCCGCCCGCCACGTCGGGCGCCACGCCCGCGGCCCGCTTCGGTCCGGCCTCCCGGGCGCGCAGGAGCCAGCGCCGCAGCTCGTCCTGGGTCAGCGCGGGGAAGGTGTCGTAGGCCTCGGAGACCTCGCGCAGCGTGGGGTCCAGCGTCAGCGTGTGCACCGCGTCCGCGCGGCCCCGGATGAGCTCCAGCGCCCTGGGCGTCGCCACGCCCACCGCGACGACGCGCTGACGCGCGCCCTGCTGCTTCAGCGCCAGCAGCGCCGCGGCCACGGTGGCCCCCGTCACCATCCCGTCATCCACCAGCAGCACCGTGCACCCGCGGATCCGCGGCGTGAGGCCGCCTCGCAGCTGCCGGGCCTGCCGCTCCACGTCGTCCACCTCGTCATGCACGAAGCGCTGGAGCGCTTCCCCCGGCAGCTTCGCCTGGCGCGCGGCCTGGGGGTCCAGGTACAGCCCGCCGCCTTCCGTCACCGCGCCCAGCGTGAGCCGGCCCCCCGGCACGTGCATCCGGCGCGCGACCCACAGGTCCAGGGGCTTCTCCAGCGCCCGGGCCACCTCGTACGCCACGCGCAGCCCCCCGCGCGTCAGCCCCAGGACGCACACGTCCCCGGCGCGGTAGGGCGTCAGCACCCCCGCGAGCTTCTGCCCCGCCTCCGCCCTGTCCCGGAAACGCATTGGAAAGCCTCCACCTCCGGAAGGTGTTGTTGCTTCCAGAACGCGGCGGCGGAGGCGCGGACAGTGGCTCTCCTGGCGGGATGCCCGGGAGGCCAGGGCACCGCGAGCAGATCCCGCGCTAGGGTGCGGTCCATGACGCCATTCGCCCTCGTCGTCGGCAGTGCCAGTCCCCACCTCGGCCGCGCGCTCGCCCAGGCGTCCGGCACGGAGCCGGTGGGAGTGAAGCGGGAGCGCTTCCCGGATGGGGAACTGCACATCGAGGTGCCCCCCGAGGAGGTGCGAGGCCGCCGCGTCGTCGTCCTCCAGTCCTCCACCCCGCCCGTGGGGGAGAACCTGCTGGAGCTGCTCCTGCTCGCGGACGCGTGCTGGCGGGCGGGCGCGGCCTCGCTGGAGGCGGTGATTCCCTACGTGGGCTACGCGCGCCAGGACCGGCGGGCCCGGGCGGGCGAGCCCCTGGGCGGACGTCTGGTGGCCGACATGGTGTCCCATGGCCGCTTCTCCCGGGTGTTCACCGTGGACCTGCACAACCCGGCGTTGGAGGGCTGCTTCGGCGCCCCGCTGGAGCACCTGTCCGCGCTGCCGCTGCTGGCGGACGCGCTGCGCCCCCACGTCACCGACAAGACCGTGGTGGTGGCGCCGGACCTGGGCGCGGTGAAGCGGGCGGAGGCGCTGGCGAAGCTGCTCGGCCGCCCGTGGGCGGTGGTGCACAAGGCGCGGCTGAGCGGCAACGACGTGGAGACGCTGGGCCTGCTGGGCCAGGTGCGCGGCATGCGCCCCATCCTGGTGGACGACATGGTGTCCACCGGCGGCACGCTGGCGGCGGCGGCGAAGGAGCTGAAGGGCGAAGGCTGCGTGGACGACTTCATCCTCGCCACCACGCACGCCCTGCTGGTGGGCCCCGCGCTGGAGCGCCTGCAGGGCGTGCCGGTGAAGCGGCTGGTCAGCACGGACAGTGTGGAGCCCCGCCTGGAGCTGCCCTTTCCCCACCAGGTGGTGACGCTGGCCCCGCTGCTCTTGCGCGCACTGCGGCCCGACGCGCGTTAGTCTGCCCGGCCATGTCCGACACGCTTCTGACGCAGCTCGACGCCGGGGTCTTCACCGTCACCTTCAACCGGCCGGAGAAGAAGAACGCCTTCACCCACGCCATGTACGAGGCCGCCACCGCCGCCCTCCTGGAGGCGGACCGCCGCGACGACGTCCGCGTGGTGCTCCTGTCCGGCGCGGGCGGCGCGTTCACGGCGGGCAACGACATTGGCGACTTCCTGGAGCACCCGCCCACGGGTGAGGACAGCGCGGTGTTCCAGTACCTGCGCGCCCTGGCTGGCCTCTCCAAGCCCGTGCTCGCGGCGGTGGAGGGCGCGGCGGTGGGAATCGGCACCACGATGCTCCTGCACTGCGACTACGTGGTGGCCGGGGAGAAGGCGCGCTTCAGCATGCCCTTCGTCAACCTGGGCCTGTGCGCGGAAGGCGCCAGCAGCCTGCTCTTGCCGCGCATGGCGGGCTTCGCGCTGGCGTCGGAGCTCTTGCTGTTCGGCGACCCGTTCGACGCGGCCACCGCGCTGCGCGCCGGCATCATCAACAAGGCCGTCCCCGAAGCGCAGCTGAAGGAGGTGGCCACCGAGCGCGCCCGCGCCCTGGCCCAGCGTCCCGCCCAGGCGCTGAAGGTGACCAAGGCGCTCATCCGCGGCCCCCTGCGCGAGCAGGTGGACGCCGCCCTCAAGCGCGAGGGCGCCGAGTTCGTCCAGCGCCTGGCCTCCGACGAGGCGAAGGAAGCCTTCATGTCCTTCATGTCGCGCGGCCGGAAGTAGTCCCCAGCCCCTTCGCGACGAAGGCCTCACCCCCGGGTCCGCGTGCATGTCACGCGGACCCGGTGCCGCTTCAAGCGCCTAGCGCGGAGCGGGCGGCGCCTGCGGCGTCTTCGCCGGCTTGCCGGACAGGAAGGCCCCGATGCTCGCGCCCTGGGCCTCCTTCAGCGCGACGCACTGGTCCACGATCTCCAGCACCTGCCGCAGCACGCGCTCGGAGCCGGGCACCTTGTCCGTGCGCGGCTCGAAGAAGGCGGCCACCTCCTGGCGCTTGCCCGCGTCGCAGTAGCCGGAGGCCATGTACGGGAGGCGGGAGCCCATGCCCTCCGGCATCAGGCCCGGCTTGTCGCCGGTGCCCACCAGCGCGTCGAAGTGCGTCTTCACGAACTCCACCGCGGTGTCACGGGTGCGCGGGTCGCGCGACGCGCCGAAGAGCAGCCACAGGTTCTCCCGCATGTCCTGCTTCGGGTCGAGCAGCAGCTCCAGGTTCGCCTTCACGAGCTTCGGGTCCGTCACGTGGGACAGGCCGCCCAGCAGCTGCTGGCGCTGGTAGCGGTCCTTCTCCCCGCGCAGGGCCTCCATCAGCTTCGCGTGCAGGGCCGCGTCTCCGTGCTCCACCGCGATGGCGAGCACCGCGCCCACCACGTCCGGGGCCACCGCCTTGCGGTCCTTGAGCCACTGGTCCGCCAGCGTGCGCGCCTCGGCGACGAGCTTCGGGTCGTTGCCCTCGTTGCCGGCGAGCTCCAGCAGGTTCGGGCGGAGCAGGCGCACGTCCTCGCTCTCACCCGTGCGCGGCTTGAAGCCCAGCTTGCGCGCGCGCGGCCCGAAGGTGTCACGGACGTAGCGGGCGCGGTCCGCGTCCTGCGCCTCCGTGAGCAGCCGCGACGACACCAGGTCCATCAGCTCCAGGCCCGCCTCCAGCACCTGCCGGTCCGGGTCCTCCGCCACGCCCGTGAGCAGCGGCAGCGCGTCCGCCGCGGGCAGCAGGCCCGCCTGCGCGAGCGCCAGCGAATCCCCCAGCAGCACCACGCGCTCCGCGCGCGACAGCTTCGTCAGGCCGGACTTCATCAGCTTCGCGCGCGTGTCGTCGGCCAGACGCAGGCGGTAGTAGCCCGCGCCGTCCGCGTTGGGGAAGACCCACGCCGGGCACGCCTTCGCCTCCGGCAGCGCGACCTCCGCCTTCTCCTCCGTCATCAGCGTGCACGCGGTGGCGTCCTTGCCGGCGCCCGGGTACTTCACGCACACCGGCACCTTCCACGACTGCGCGCCCGGCGCATTGGAGCCCAGGCGCATGTAGCGCTGCTGGGTGAGGGCCACGCGCGGCTTGCCGCCGTCGCACAGCAGGGTCGCGGTGATGAAGGGCGCGCCCGTCTGGTCCAGGAAGCTGTTCATCACCTGGGCCACGTCCTTGCCGGACTCGGCGGACAGCGCGGCCAGGAAGTCCTTCGCGGTGGCGTTCTTGCCCGCGTGCGCGCGGATGTAGCGCTGGATGCCCTTCTGGAAGACGTCGCGGCCCAGCCACGTCTCCGCCATGGCCAGCACCGCGCTGCCCTTGCCGTAGGTGATGCCGTCGAAGGCGTTCTGGATGTCGCCCGCGTTCTGGATGGGCTGGCGGATGAAGCGCGCGGCCACCAGGCTGTCCGACTCCAGCGCGCCGTTGCGGTCCTGCACGCGCTCCACCGGCGCGTCCCACGTGGGCTGCCAGGACTCCACGATGCGCGGGGTCATCCACGAGGCGAAGGACTCGTTGAGCCACAGGTCGTCCCACCACGCCATGGTGACCAGGTCGCCGAACCACTGGTGCGCCAGCTCGTGCACCTGCGTGTTCGCGAACGCGCGCTGGCGCCACAAGGCGTCCTCCTCCGGCTTCGCCAGGATGAGGCGCGAGTTGAACGTCACGAGGCCCGGGTTCTCCATGGCGCCGCCCATCAGCGGCACCGCGAGCACGTCCAGCTTCTCGTACGCGTACGGGATGCCGAAGTACGCCTCCAGGCGCTCCAGGATGTCCGGCGTCACCTTCGCGGCCCACGCGCCTTCGCTGGCCCGGCCGCGCGGCGTGATGATGCGCGTCTTCACCTGCTTCTGCCCCGCGTCGCGCGCGGGCAGGAAGTCGAACGGGCCCACGCCAAAGGCGATGAGGTAGCTGGGCAGCGGCTGCGTGGGCGCGAAGCGGTAGATGTGCCAGCCGTCCGCGCCCTTCTCGTCCGCGAGCTGCGGCGTGTTGGTGACGGCCACGTTGCCTTCGGGCACGTGGAAGGTGAGCTGCCACGGCACCTTGAAGCCGGGCTCGTCGAAGGACGGGAAGGCGCGGCGGGCGCCCAGCGGCTCGAACTGCGTGTAGATGTACCAGTCACCGCCCTCGTTGACGCGGAAGGCGCCGGACGTCTCGCGCTCGGACGCGGTGCCCGTGTACGTGAGGTGCAGCTTCGCGCCGCCCACGACCACGGGCTTCTCCAGCGTCAGGCCCAGGAAGTCCTCTCCGGCGGAGGAGGCCTTGAGCGTCTGCGTGACGCCCGCCTGCTCCAGCGTGGCCTCCTTCACGATGAGGCCCTTGCCGTGCATCCACACGACGTTCGTGGCCTTGGCCACCTCCAGCATGACGTCGACGGTGCCTTCGAAGGACTCGGCCTTCGGATCCATCTTCAACACGATGGAGTACTTCGTGGGCCGCACGGCATCCGGCAGCCGCAGCGTGGGAGGAGTGGGCGCGGCGGCGGCCTGAACGGCAGGCCGCGGTTCAACGGCACCCGGAGCGGGAGCGTTGCCCTGTCGGGCACCGCATGCCGCAAGGAAGGTTGCGGTGGCCAGGGCCACCGGACGGAGCAGGTTGGGCATGGCCGCGCAGTGTGGACCAGAGCAGCCTGCCAAGGTAGCGACGTGCGAGTGACGCGTGGCCTTGCTGTCAGGTCCTGTTCGCGATGGAGTGCGCCGCCGTGTCCGCTCCCCTCTCCTCGCATCCGCTGCCATCGCAAACGAACACCCCTCCCGAGGGGAAGAAGCCGCCGGAGCACCTGCGCCGCATCATCGGTTCGCCGCCGGGCCCCATCGTGGCGTTCCTGACGCGTGGCGTCTGGGCGCTGCTCACCGCGCTGTCCCCTTCCGCGCGGGATGCGCTGGCGCGCTTCGTGGCGAGCCTGGCCTACACGCTGGGCATCCGCCGCAAGGTGGCGTTGGACAACCTGGCGCAGGCGATGCCGGAGAAGAGCGAGCAGGAGCGCCACGACATCGCGCGCGGCGCGTACCTCACCATGGCGCGCGTGGTGGTGGAGTCCCTGCCGTCCGGGGACCGCATGACGCCGGACTGGGACCAGCAGGGCATCGACGGCGAGGAGGCGTGGGCGGCGCTCAAGGCGCACGTGGCCACGGGCAAGGGCGCGCTGCTGGTGACGGCGCACTTCGGCAACTGGGAGCTGGTGGGCCAGATGCTGATCCGCTGGGGCGTGCCGCTCAACGCGCTGGTGCGTCCGCTCAAGGGCGCGCTGAACACGCGCATCGCGGTGAACCGGCTGGGCGCGGGCGCGGGGCTCATCTACCCGAAGGGCGCCATTCAAGAGATTACCGACGCGGTGAACCGGGGCGAGTCCGCGTACATGCTGCTGGACCAGGCGCTGCCCGCGAAGTCCGCGGTGTTCGTGCCGTTCTTCGGCCGGCTCGCGTCCACGACGCCCGCGATGGCGGTGGCCGCGGAGCGCACGGGCGTGCCGGTGTTCGTGGTGATGGGCGTGCGGCCCCCGGGCCCGGGCGCGCGCTACAAGCTGGAGGTGGAAGGCCCCATCCTCCCGCCACAGCCCGGCGAGTGCGCGGACCCCATCACCGAGCACACCGCGCGAGTGACGGCGGCCCTGGAGCGCGCCATCCGCCGGCATCCGGAGCAGTGGCTGTGGCTGCACCGCCGCTGGAAGGTGCAGCCCCCGGCGGTCGTGACGGCGCCGTCGCCAGGCCTCACCGAAGGCCCCAAGTAGCGAGCTACTCCACCACCACGCGGCGCAGGTGCGCGCCCAGGCGTGTCACCAATTCGTAGTGGATGGTCTGCGCCCAGCCGGCCAGGGACTCGGCGGACACGGACTCCTCTCCGTCGCGTCCCAGGAGCGTGGCCGTCACGGGACGCTCGTCGGACGTGGCGCGCGTCACGTCCACCATCAGGTGGTTCATCATCACGCGGCCCAGCACCGCGCACCGCCGCCCGTTCACCAGCACGTGCGCCTTGCCGGACGCGAGGCGCGGGTAGCCGTCGTAGTAGCCCACCGGCAGCACCGCGAGGCGCGTGGGTTCCGGGCAGCGGTACGTGCAGCCGTAGCCCACGTAGGCGCCCGCCGGCAGCCACTTCACCACCTGGCTCTTGCACCGCCACGACAGCACCGGCTTGAGCACCGGCAGCTCGCCCAGCACCAGCCGCGCCGACAGCCGCGTCTCCGGTGAAGGCCACAGGCCGTACAGCGAGATGCCCACCCGCGCCGCCTCGTAGCGCGCCCGGGGCAGCACCAGCGCCGCGGCGCTCGCGGCGATGTGCCGCTGCAACGGCTTCGCGGGCTTCAGCTGCGCGGTCAGGTGTCCCAGCGCCGTCTCGAACGCGTCCAGCTGCGCCAGCGCGTACCCCTGCTCCGTCACGTCCTCCGTGTTGGCGAAGTGGCTGAGCACGCCCACCGGCTCGAACACGTCCGGCGCGTCCGCCAGGAACTGTGTCTCGCGCGGGAGCTGATCCAACGTGAAGCCCTCGCGGCCCAGCCCCGTGTCGATGTGCACGTGCACGCGCAGGGGGCGCGTCAGCTTCGCCGCGCGCAAGGAAGGCACCGCGTCCGCCCAGGAGCGGTCCGCCACCACCACGTCGATGCCCTCGCGCGCCAGCACGACGGCCTCCTCCGGGGCCACCGCGCCCAGCACCACCACCTGCCGCGCGGGCAGCCCGTGCGCGGATTCGTGCGCGCGCACCGTGAGCGCGTCCTGCGGGGCGATGAAGTAGAGGACGTCCACGCCCGCGTGCACCAGGGGCAGCACCTGCTGAAGCCCGTGGCCGTAGGCGTTGCCCTTGAGCACCGCGCCCAGCGCCCGGGGCGTGGGACCGGAGGACTCCAGCGCGCGGAACGCCGCCACGTTGTGCCTGATGTGGGACGCGCTCACCTCCAGCCACGAGGAGTACACCGCGTCACCGGGCCCGGCTCCGAGCCCCACACCGACTTGCTCCACGTTCACACCTCCGCACCAGCCAACGTCCTCCCCGCCTCTACCAGCAAAGCGCAGGCCATGGGCGGCCGTGGCCGGAGGGCCACGGAGGGCCGGACGCCGGCTGGATGCCGCTCGGGCGGACGAGGGCGGACGGGGGCGCCCCACACGGCCAGGCGGGCGTGCGCGGGTGGACACGCGCGGCGTGGGAGCGTGTCCCGGGGGACACCTGACGGGTGGGAGTTCCGGCGCGACATGAAGGGTGACCCGGCGTCGCGACAGGGGCCGGTGGTAATGTCCCCTATCGTGGCAGCCCCGGAATTGCCCCTAGCCCAGGCCTTCATGACCGCCCGAGGAAGGACGGAGCCCGCAGGCACCGTCCCCGCCCTCCAGGAGCGGCTGGCCCAGGCTCTGGATGCGGCCCGGCAATCCTGGCCGGGCATCCCGCTGGAGGGCCCGCGCTTCGCGGCGCACCTGGCGCGGCTGGTGCCCGCGGACGGCCACGAGGAGGCCTGGGGCAAGCTGCACATGGCGGACGTGTACCTGGCGCGGGCGGCGGCGGACGGGCTGCCCGCGGCGCTGACCACGTTCGAGGAGCGCCTGATGCCGGAGGTGGACGCGGCGGTGGCGCGGCTGAAGCTGCCCCCGGCCGGGCTGGACGAGGTCCGTCAGGCGCTGCGGCAGCGGATGCTGGTGGGCAGCGCGGAGGCCCCGGCGCGGCTGGCGGCGTACCCCGGCACGGGGCCGCTGGCGGGCTGGGTGCGCGCGGCGGCGCTGTGGCTGGCCCTGGACTGGCAGCGGCAGCGCTCGGGGCAGGCGCAGTCGGAGGACGGCGACCTGTCCATGCTGGTGGCGCCAGGGGACGACCCGGAGCTGGCGTACCTCAAGCAGACCTACCGCGCGGAGTTCACCGCGTCGTTCCAGGCGGCGCTGGCGGCCCTGTCCGTGCGGCAGCGCAACTTCCTGCGGCTGAAGTACCTGGACGGGCTGGGCATCGACCAGCTGGGAGCGCTGTACGGCGTGCACCGCTCCACGGCGGCGCGGTGGGTGGTGGGCGCGCAGGAGGAGCTGCTGGATGGGACGCGGCAGCGGCTGACGGAGCGGCTGCGGCTGACGCGCTCGCAGCTGGACAGCGTGCTGCGGCTCATCTCCAGCCAGCTGGACGTGAGCCTCAGCCGGCTGTTGCGCACGAAGGCCGAGTAGTAACGCGGCGCGCGAGGCCCCGTCCGCCCGCGAGGGCCCCGAGAAACCGGGCAGGGCATTCGTGGACAGTGCGTTAAAGAGTGGGGGAGATGCGAACGCTCTTCATCGGAGATGTGCACGGCTGTTCCGCCGAGCTGGATGCGCTCCTGAAGGCGTGTGACTGGAAACCTGGCGACCGGGTGGTGCTGGTGGGCGACCTGGTGGCGAAGGGGCCGGACTCGGCGGGCGTGGTGCGGCGGGCGCGCGAGCACGGCTTCCAGGCGGTGAAGGGCAACCACGACGCGCACGTGCTGCGCTGGCACGGGGGCCACGCTTCGAAAGGCAAGAAGCTCAAGCCGGAGCACCGGCAGGTGCTGGACACGCTGACGGCCGCGGACTGGGCCTGGATGGAGAGGCTGCCCTCCTACCTGCGCCTCCCGGACCTGAACGCGCTGGCGGTGCACGCGGGGCTGGTGCCGGGGGTGCCGCTGACGGAGCAGAAGGAGGAGTTCCTCTTCAACCTGCGCAGCATCGCGACGGACGGGACGCCGTCGAAGCGGCTGGAGGCCGGCGCGCCGTGGGGCAGCCTGTGGAAGGGCCCGGAGCTGGTCATCTTCGGCCACGACGCCATGCGCGGCCTGCAAAGGCATCCCTTCGCGGTGGGGCTGGACTCCGGCTGCGTCTACGGCGGCAAGCTCACCGCGTACGTCCTGCCGGAGGGGAAGTTCTACTCCGTGCCCGCGGCCCGCGCGTACATGTCGCTGTAGGCGCGGACCGGGCCACCGTGCGCCGCTTTCAGTACGGCAGCGCTTCGCCGCGCGCCTGGACGGAAGCCACCAGGTCCTGCCGCGCGGAGCCGTAGAGCCCCGCGTCCAGCACGCTCGCGCCGGTGTCCAGGAGCCACAGCTCCAGCGCGCCCGAGCCTCCGGACACCGCCGGTGCCGCACCGGCCACGCTGGCGGCGCCCAGGCCCATGGGCACCACGGCCGCGACGGCGGTCAAACCCATCGCCTTGAGGAAGTTCCGGCGGTTCGAGTCTTCCGACATGACACGCTCCTTCGCTTGAAAAGCCCCGCCCGTTCCGGGCTTCAGGGTTGAGCAGCCTGCACCTGTGACGCCACCGCCTTGAACAGCTCCGGATCCAGGTGCGCCCTGGACCCCAACAACAACCGCTCCTCCACCGCCCGCGGCGCGTCCTCGCGCAGCTGCGTGCGGCCGCCCGACACGAACTCCACGACGGCGCCGTGCACCGTGGCCCGGGCGCCATCCGCCCACGTCACCGTGAAGCCCCGGTAGCCCAGCCCCACGTCGGGCAGGGGCCGCGTTCCTTCCGGCAGCGCTTCCACCGCCTCGCGCAGGGCCCGTGACTCGTCGTCGGACAGCGCCCACGTGGGCGCCTCCCGGCCGCTGAAGACATCCACGCTCGCCCGTGCCGCTGACGCCATGGCCTTCTCCTCCGCGCCTGGCGCGTCCGCCGGAGCACTGCCCGTCGCGCAGGCCCAGGCTCCCAGAAGCCCCAGGCCCAACGCCAGCCACGCGCCTCGCAGTGACCGCTTCATGACACCGTCACGTTGTAGCCGCGGTAGTAACCGCAGAACACCGTGTAGCCGCCGCGGTCGGCCGTCTCCGGGTTCAGGATGAGCTGGTTTGAGTTGTCGTAGTTGCGCGCCGCCGTCTGGCCCGGCTTGTGGCACCAGTGGCTGTTCGCGCAGTAGCGATACCAGTGGTAGTCGTAGTTCGGCCAGATGACCAGACAGACATTGTAATTGGCGTCCGCCCGGCACGCCGTCAGCCATCCGTCCCGCACCGCCCCGCCGCCCACCGCCGCGCAGTCGATGCTGGCGTAGATGGCCCCCGACGCGCGCCCCGGCTGCGCGAAGGTGTTGGTGCGCAGGTTGCTCGCGAAGTTGTAGCAGTTGTTGTAGCGGAGGTTCGCGGCCCCGTTCCAGAAGCTGAAGTCCGTGTCGCTGGTGAGCGCCGCCGGGCTGCAGAGGGTCATCACGCCCTGCACGTCCAGGGACTGGAGGATGACGGACTCAGCCTCCGCCAGCACCGGACCCGGGTCGCGCAAATCCAACCGCGCGCCCTCCGCCGAGTGCAGCAGGAAGCGCGAGCTCTCCGCCGCCCCCGGCTGGAACGCGCCGCCCAGGCGCACCACCGGCGGCAATCCCAGCCGCTTCCAGTCATCCGCCATGCCGGTGTCCTCGGCGCGCACGATGAAACCCCGGTAGCCCAGGCCACCCGTGTCGGCGTCCAGCGGCAGCAGCAGCGACGGGTCCGCGCGGATGCGCTCCGTCAGCTGCCGGGCCTCGCGCTCCGTCAACGCCCACCGCGGATTGGGACGCCCCGAGAAGATATCCAGCTCGACAGTCACCATGTGACACCTCTGGAGACGCTCGCGAAACCACGGGCGGGCGCCAGGGAAGGCGGGAGGGATGTCTGTATGGGATACGACCAAAGCCTCTCAAGCGTCCATAGTGGAAATCCCTGTTTCCTAGAATTTACGCGATGACGCGATATAGCAATTAAGATGCTATTGAAGGATTGCAGGCGTGCTGGCCGCGGCCGCATGGGCGGCATGGCGATTCAAGTCCTTACTTCCCCATCGCTATGGTTCTTCCATGAGCCCACGTCCCTCCTTCGCCTTGCCTTCGTCGCGGCCCCTGCTGGGACGGCGCGCATTGCTGGGATGGATGGGAGCCCTCGCCCTCTCTGGCTGCTCCCGGGAGGGAACGACGGGAGCGCGGACGAAGCCGCTTCAAGGACCTGCCCCCGGGTGGCGTGGATTGCTGTACCTCAAGCAGGAGCGTCCGGGTTCGCGGCGTGACTTGTGGATTCAATCCCTTGATGGGCTGCGGCACACCGCGCTCACGGACAGCGGGCGGCTGGCGGGCTGGAACCGTCACCAGGTGGAAGGCCCCCTCAACGGAGCATGCATCTCGCCGGATGGAACACGCGTGGCCTATGCGGAGCGCCATCCCGTCGCTTCGGACAGAGCGGGCCTCGCGCCCGTGCAAGCATGGAACGTGCTGCTCGTGGTCAATGCGGATGGCACGGGCCGGCGCATCCTCGTGGACCTGCGTGACCTGCCCTCGCTGCCGGAAGGAACCCGGGCCAGCTCGTTCAGCTGGTCCTCGGACGGAAATCAGCTGGCCTACGCGCTGGAGCTGCCCGGCCCTGGCTGTGAGCTCCTGAAGCTGTACAGGGTGGATGCCGGGTCTGGCCAGGTGACTGACGTCCCGCTCAACCCCACCCAGGGAAAGTCCCAGCTGCTGGTCTGGTCCGCGCCCCGGAACGAGCTCGTGCTCACCCTTCAGTGCGGCTCCACCGGAGCGCAGCGCCTCGGGGTCCTGGATGTATCCACGGGCCATCTGCGGGAACACCCGGCGGAATGGCCCGCCGTTTCGCCTGACGGCGCACATGCCCTCGTGGCAACCCCTGCTCCCGCTGGAAGAAAGGCATCACTGCTCACCCTCGATGACGCCTTCACCCCCGAGTCGTCATTGGGGACCTTCACGGGAAGGCTCAACTGGTACAACCAGCGCCCGGGGGGACTCTTCACGGCGGTGACGCCCGAGCCCCCGACGACGGAGTGCGCGGGAGTGACGCCCCCACCGCGGCGCTTCCATCGATGGGACCCCCAGACGCGCACGCATCCGCTGGTGCGCCAGGACGCAACCGCGTTCACGGTCCTGGCCTTCTCGCCTGACGACACCCAGGCCCTCGTGAACATCCTCGTTGGCCGGGACGACTCCCAACCTGGCTTCTGCGGTGAGGGCTGGCTCCAGCGGCTCCACCTCGTCCAACGGGACGACCTGGAGAGCGACCTTCCGCGTGAGCAACTCCTCGCGAGAAGCACGCCGCTGGGCCCCTCGACGCCGTGGCCGGGACCTTCCCATTCCTCCTACATTGGCTGGCTGCACTGATTCGCGTCCTGATGATCACGGAACGCCAGCTTCAGGTTGGCCCAATCGTCATGGCAATCATCGACCCTCCGCCATGTCCAGACATGGCAACCCAAGACATTGCCTTTCTCCTCCCCACCCAGACAGTCCAACGGGCACCGCGGCCCTTCAATCACTTCGGGTGAACGGGCCCCTCCCCGTGTGGGCTCCAGGTGTCTTCCGCACGCACCCGGGGCTCTGCCATATTCCGTGGAGGTCGTCTTTTTCCGGGAGGAGTTCAACATGGTCCGCACCTCGAGCCTCTTCAGCGCCCTGCTCCTCGTGAGCGCCTGCCAGAAGCCCCCGGAGGCTTCCCCGGCCGCGCCTGCCGCCGCGCCGGAGGTGGCGCGGGTGAAGGTGGCGCCGTTCTCGTTGTCGGTGCTCCAGGACGCGGCGCCGTCGGGCTGTACGTGGCTGCGCCTGGAGTCGGACGGCAGACGCAGGGCGCTCGTCACGGTGGATGCGGCGTGTGACGGGCTGCAGCTCGCGTGGAGCGCGGATGGGAAGCACGCGGCGGTGCGCGACCCGGCCGGCAGCGCGCGGGGGCCCGGGCGCGTGTGGACGGTGGACCTGACGTCCGGGCAGGGCGCGGCGCAGCTGTTGCCCGAGGAGGGGCTGACGGGCGCGGTGGGGTTCGATTCGGTGGGGCGGCTGGTGGCGTTGACCGCGCACACGGGCGAGCTGGTGCGGCGCGACGACGCCTTCCTCTTCGAGGGCCGGCGCATCCCCCTCCCGGAGCTGGACGAGGGCGCGGGGCTCGCGCACGCGTACCGGCTGGAGGCAGGGGCCTGGAAGCGCATCGAGACGGTGGCCACGCGCGGTGACGCGGACGCGGTGTTCGCGCTCGCCACGGCGGAGATGCTGGTGTCCTCCACGGTGGCCGGGGACCCGGATGCGCTGGCGGCGCAGGGCCTGGACGAAGGCAGCCAGGACGCGGCCCGGCTGGACGCGGTGGTGCCGCACCGGGGGCATGACGTGTTCGGCGGCTGGGCGCGCGTGGAGTCGCGGGGCGGCCCGCTGTTCGCGTGGCAGACCGCGGGCGAGCAGACCGCGCTGATGATGCCGGTGCGCTGGGAGGTGGAGGACGGCCACCTGGGCGAACCCGAGGGCCTCGCCCTGCCCGCCCAGAGCCCCGTGCGGGTGATGGCGCGCGGGGACCTGCTGTTGCTCGCGGGCGCGACACAGGCGCGCGTCTACGACCTGGGCTCGCGGCGCCTGGCGGAGTCCTTCGATGGGTTCCGGGGCGCGCGCTTCTGGCCGGAGCCGGGTTCGCTGGTGCCGCACGGTGCCACCGCGGCGTCCGTGCAGCAGTAGGCGCGAAGCTCAGGGGAAGGTGATGACCACCTTCCCGAACTGCGCGCCGCTCTCCAGGAACGCGAACGCGTCGGGGGCCTGCGCGAAGGGGAACACGCGGTCCACGACAGGATGCACGCCGTGCACGGTGAGGGCTCGGGCCAGGGCCTCCAGGTCGTCGCGGCTGCCCGTGGACACGGCCTGCAGGCGCACCACGCGGCTCAGCGCGGGCCGGATGTCGAAGCGCACGGTGGCGCTCTCCAGGAAGCCCACCAGCGTCACGGTCCCGCCCATGCGCACCGCCTCCACCGAGCGCGCCACGCCGTCGCCGCCTGCCACGTCCACCACGTGGTCCGCGCCCCGGCCGCCAGTGAGTTCGCGCACGCGCGTGGCCCAGTCCGGATGGGTGCCGGTGTGGATGCCTTCCGCCGCGCCCAGCGCCAGGGCCCGGCCGAGCTTCGCCTCGCTGCGCGACGTGACGAGGACGCGAGCCCCCGCCATCCGGGCGAGCTGGACGACGAACAGGGACACGCCGCCGGTGCCCTGCGCCACCACGGTGTCCCCGGGCCCGACGTGCGCCTGGGTGAACAGGGCGTGCCACGCCGTCACCCCTGCGATGGGCAGCGTCGCGGCCTCCGCGTCCGAGAGGTGCGGTGGGGCGGCGATGCCAGCGTCCTCGTGCACGCAGGCGTATTCGCGCAGGAGTCCATCCAGCGGGCCGCCCAGCCGTCGCCGCGCGGTGTCCTCGCGAGGAGGGCCGCGAATCCAGTCCGGGACGTAGGAGGGAATCATGCGGTCGCCCACGCGGAAGCGCTGGACGTCCGAGCCCACGGCGACGACTTCGCCCACGCCGTCGGAGACGGGCACCAGCGGGCGGGAGAAGGCACCGTAGGTCCCGCGCAGGATGGCCACGTCACGGTAGTTGAGCGACACGGCGCGCAGGCGCAGGAGCACTTCACGGGGACCGGGCTCAGGCCGGGGCCGCTCCGTGAGCTGAAGGGCGCTCAAGTCGTTTCCAGGGTTCAGGACGTAGGTCTTCATGGCGCTCAAGATGCACCTGGGACGGGACTGCGGAAACGAACGTCGGTGCAGTCCGGACGTGCGGGAATGCACGGCATGCGGGCCAACCCATGCGGCGGGATGGGCCTGCCGCGCGATGGCACTCGAGACGTTGGAGGACGCAAGGCGCCTGGGGATGCGGCGGGATTCATCAGCCTTCGCCGCTGACATCCGGCGCCAGGCGTGACGGAGGCAACGAGTGGAGACGCGAACCGGCCCCGCGCATGCCCGGCACGAGGTGAACCGTCACGGCGTGCCCGGCTCGCGTGGCGATGGCTGCGGGAATGAACGTGGGCACCTGCCCACCGTGCGAGGATGCACGGCATGCTGGCCTGGGACGACCTGCGCTTCTTCCTCGCCGTGGACCGCCACGGCACCCACGCGGCGGCGGGACGCGCGCTTCGCGTAGCGCCCACCACCATTGGCCGGCGGCTGGCCGCACTGGAGGACGCGGTGGGCGTCCGGCTGCTGCGGCGCACACCCGAGGGACTGGTGCCCACCGAGGCGGGACTGCGCCTCCGGGTCCATGCCGAGCGCGTGGAGGCGGAGGTGCTCGCGTCGGAGCGGGAGCTCACCGGCGCGGACCAGCGCGTGGCGGGGACGGTGCGCATCACGTCCGGAGATGGCCTGGCGGCGTACGTGCTCGCGCCCCGGCTGGTGGAGCTGCGCGACCGGCATCCGGACCTGGGGGTGGAGCTGCGCGCGGAACTGCGGGTGCTGGACCTGTCGCGCCGCGAGGCGGACGTGGCGCTCCGCATGTCCCGCCCCCGTGAGCCGGCGCTGCTCGCACGGCGGCTGTGCGACTTTCCCTTCCGCGTCTACGGGAGCGCGGCCTACCTCTCCCGCCGGGGACGTCCCGCGACCGTGAAGGAGCTGGCGCGGCATGACTGGGTGCGGCCGGATGCCACGCTGGAGGGGACGCCGCAGGAGGCCTGGCTGGAGCGGCACGTGCCCCAGGCCCGCACGGTGCTGCGCGCCAGCAACACCGTCACGCTGATGGCCGCGTGCGCGGCGGGGCACGGGCTCGCGGTCCTGCCGGAGCTGTTCGCGCCCCATGAGCCCCGGCTGGAACCCCTGCTGCCCCGAGCCACGGGACTGCCCACGCGCGAGCTGTGGGCCGTCACCCATCCCGACCTGCGCCACAACGCCCGAGTGGGTGCGGTGCTCACGTGGCTGGGGACACTGTTTCCCCGGCCCCGAGGATGACGCTCAGAGTTGCCCTGTGCTCTTGATGGCCGCGAACACGATGGCGCCGTAGACGCCGCCGCAGAGGCAGCAGGAGAGCACGGGCACCAGGAGCGCGCCCGCCAGCGCCGTGCCCCAGCTGGTGCGGTGCAGCGTGCGGTAGGTGAAGGCGCGCAGGCCCATGGCCCAGAAGGGCGCGGCGTACACGGCGACGAAGGGAATCACGCCGACGATGTACGGAGCCTGGGAGATGGCGTGCGCGCGCATCGTCACGGAGAAGCCGCGCTCCACGCCGCCCATGCGGAGGATGAGGTGGTCCAGGCCCGCGTTCACCAGCGTCATGCCGGTGCTGAACAGGGGCATGAGCACCGTCCAGGCCGCCATGCCCACCGTCATCCACAGCTTCACGGTCTTCGGATCCGCTCCGCCCGTGTCCGTCTCCGGGACGAACCCCATGATGATGCCGATGATCGCGGTGTAGACGATGCCCGTGGTCAGGAAGCCCGCGATGGCGGACAGGAGCACGAACATCATGGAGCTGCCCACGGGCGCGTCGGGGTTGACGCCCCGGAGCGTCTCCGTGGGCCGCATCAGCATGCCGAAGCACGTCCGCCAGAACGCCTTGAGCGTTCCCAGTTCCTCGCGCTGATCCCACGGCAACTGGCCCAGGGGTTCACGCTCGAGGCAGGTGGCGCAGACGGCGCCCTCCGGGCCCTGGCGCAGACAGCGGGCACAGGCGAACGCACCACAGCGCGGGCACGTGGCCACGCTCCGCCACTCGGGATGCACGGCGCAGACGGGCTCGGCGCCACCGGGAGCCGGGGCCACCAGCAGCGAGGCCCCACACCGCGCGCACGTCTCCGCGCCGGGGGTGAAGGGAGCCTGACAGGAAGGACAGGAAGGCGTCATCGCCGCGCATCCTCGCACGGCTCGGGCACCGTCACGCGGGCGGCAGTGAGGACCCAACGCACCTCACGGGCAGACCGGTTCTCCGGCCCTGGCGAGGACTCCAGCGCTACCGGTTCCCCAAGCCCCCGGACCTCCATGAGGTCCACCTCCCGCCCGACCCGGCCCAAACCTGTCCGACTGTCGGACCAGTTTCCTCGGCCCGGATGGAGCGGAGGCATCCCCCAGCCATGACGGCTCTCCAAACCTGTCCGACTGTCGGACCGGTTCGTAAGGTGCGCCGCGGACGGGGAGCCCCGGCGGGGTTCTCACCTTCTCATCCACGGGGACAGGCCTCATGTCCGAGGACCGGGAAGACATGCGTCCTCGCGACGCCCGGTGCGCGAGCGCGACCTACGGCTCCGGCGAGGACTCCGGATCCACCGGCACCGAAGGGGACGTGCTCCCGGCCTTGTCCTGGGCCGGCGCGCTCCCCGAGGGTGCCACGACGCCCGTTGATTTCGGAGCCCGGGCCTCCTGCGCGGCCCGGACCTGACGGGCGCGCTTCGCCTGGGCCAGCGCCGTCTTCGCCGCGCCCGCGTCGCCCAGGGCCCGCTCACGCTTCGCCAGCGCGTCCCACAGCTCCGGCGCGTCCGGGTGCAGCGTCACCGCCGCTCGCAACAGGCCTCGCGCCACCTTGGGCGAACGCGTGTCCAACAGCCGCTTCAGGAAACCCGCGGGCGACAGCACCAGCGACCCCTCCGGCGTCTCGAACGCCTCGCGCACGTGGGGGATCGCCTCTGGCTCCCGGTCCGCCTCCATCAACCCCACCGCCTGCGCCAGGTGCGCGTCCATCGACTCCGGATGCAGCTCCGTCGCGCGCTCCAGCCAGCGCATCCGGTCCGTGGGATTGCGCTTCGCCCGGTCCGCCAGCGTCAGCAGCTCGTCCGTGTAGTCCGGCCGCACCGCGGGGGCGCGCACCGCCGCCTCCTTCAGCGCGGGCCACAGCCGCTCCGGATCCTTCATCGCCTCCAGCCGGCTGCGCTTCAGCGCCGGCACCTCCGCGCGCTTCCACCCCGCGACGAAGCGGGCCACGTCGCTGCGCACGGTCGGGCTGAAGCGCTCCGCCTCCGGACACTTCAACGTCTCGCACGCGGCCAGGTAGTCCGCGAAGAAGCCCGCGGCGCCCTGCGTCCGGTACGAGCGCAGCCGCTCCGCGCCCATCGCCCGCTCCACCGTGGCCGCCATGTGCGCGCCCACGCGGATGAAGAGCGACTCGCCGCGCGGCTCGTGCGCGCCGCGGATCCGCTCCATCGCGCCCCGGCCATCCCGGGCAATGGCCGCCCGGTCGAAGAGCGAGGACACCTTCGTGAACGCCCCCGCCAGGTCCGTCTCCGCCGGCAGCGTGCCCGGCCCGCGCGTGGCCCAGTCGTGGTACGCGAGCCCGTAGCTGGCCAGCCGCCCCATGCCCTCGTACACGACCGCGTCCACGGGGTCCGTGAAGTGGCCGCCCCGGGCCGGCGCGCCCTCGTCCAGCGCCGTCTCCATCAACCGGATGGACAGCCGGCGCAGCCGCTTCGCCTCGTCCTCCACGTTGGTGGCGAGCGCGATGGCCGTGTCCTCCGCCGGCAACAGCACCAGCAGCGTCGTCGTCTCCGGCTGCCCGCCCGCGTGCGCCACGATGTAGTGGCCCCGCAGCGGATAGGTCGCGAAGCCCATGCCGTAGTCGGTGATGTGCCCGTCGCGCGTCACCATCGTCGCCTGCATGCGGCCCATCGTCTCGCGCGTCACCAGCGTGTGGTCCAGCACCGCTCGAGCGAAGCCCAGCAGGTCCTCCACCGTCGCGCGCGTACCGCCACCACCGAAGCGGCTGGTGACGTCCAGGAAGCGCGACGGCTTCAGCGCGGCGCCCGCCACGCGGTAGCCCACCGCCTGCTGCGCGTCGCGCGTGCTCATCTCGTCCAGGTCCGCGTGGCTCATGTTCGCGGGCCCGAAGACGTGGTCGCGCAGGTACTCGCGGTAGGGCTGGCCAGAGGCCGTCTCCACCGCCGCGCCCAGCAGGTTGAAGCCCCACGTCGTGTACAGGTAGCGCGTGCCCGGCTCCGACATGAGCGGCCGGTCCGCGAACAACCCGATGGCCTCCTTCGTCGTCACCGGCTTCGTGTTGTTGCCGGCGCTCGGGCTGTCGTAGGTGGGCACCCCGCCCAGGTGGCCCAACAGCTGCCGCACCGTCACCGGCCACTGCTTCACCGGGTACTCGGGCACCAGCGTGTGGATGTCCGCGTCCAGGTCCAGCTTGCCCGCCTGCGCCAGCTGCATCACGGCCACCGCCGTGAAGGACTTGGTGATGGACGCCATGCGGTACGTGGTGCGCACCGTGGCCGGCAGCTTCTTCGCCAGGTCGCGGTAGCCATAGCCGCTCATCCACCGCTGGCCGCCCCGCATCACGCCCACGGACAGGCCCGCCGTGGGGCCCTGCTTCAGGTCCGCGCGCACCAGCGCGTCCAAAGCGCGCTGCACCTCTGGCGGGAACTCGGAGGCCTTCGTGCCCGGCTCCGGCGCGACCTTCGCGCTGGACTCCGGCGGAGACGCGGGCTTCGCGCCGGGCTCGGACGGCACGGCCTCCGGCTTCGCCGCCGCTTCTGCCTTTTGCGCGACGGCGGGCTCGCTCGACGCGGGAACGGACTTCGGCTCGGACGCGGCGGGCGCCTGCGCGAACGCGGGCCCTGCCGCCAACACCCAACACAGCGCGACAAAGAGCCGCTTCATGGCACCGCCTCCGCGGTCTGACGGGCTTCACCGCCGGCCGGTGCATCCTCGCGCGAGGACGTGAGCGCCGGTGCCGGCACCGCGCCCTCGTTCGCCCATCCCGCCAGCAGCGCGTCCGAGACCAGCTGTCCCAGCAGGTCCAGTCCCTGACCGCGCGGATGCACCAGGTCCTCGTGCATGAACCCCGCCTGATGGAAGCGCGCGAGCGAACCCGCTCCGCCCATCGCCGTGTAGAGGTTGAAGAAGCCGCAGCCCTCGGCGAGCGCCACCTCGCGCTCGGCCTGGATGGCGGCCTCCAGGAACGGCCGCTGCGTCAGGGGCTTGCCCTTCGCGTGGCCGTCCTGCACCGCGTCCATGGGGCCCACCACCAGGCACGCGCTGCCGGGCGCGGCGGCGCGGGCGCGGCGCAGGAGCGCGGTCAGGTCCTGACGCACGGTGGGCAGGTCCGTGCGCTTCCACTCCAGGCGCTTGGACTCATTGCCACCCAGGAAGAAGAGCAGCAGCTTCGGGTCGCGCTGCTGAAGTTGCGCCTTCAGCGCGTCCTCCTCCAGCCGGGCGTACAGCGTGGCATCCGCGGACGGCACGCCGAGCATGTCCAGCACGATGCCGGACGCGTCCTGCTGCAGCACCACGCCCTGCACGATGGCGCCCTTGCCTTCCGCGGTGACGTCCAGCCACTTCGCGCCCGCGGGCAGGTCGAAGGAGGTGGTGCGGCTGGCGCCGTCCCCTTGAGGCTCCGTGCGCGCGAGCACCGTCCCGTCCACGGACACGACGAGGCGGCCCGCGCCCTTCACGTCCTTCCACCAGAGCGTCCCGCGCGGCTCGCCCTCCAGCTTGAAGCGGCCGCGGGCGCGGTTCTCCGTGGCCAGGTGGTACACGCCGGTGATGCCGAACGGGTGCGGCGGCGCGTGCAGTTCGCCCAGCGTGCGCGGCTGCCAGCCGTTGCTCACGGCGGCCGTGCGCGACCGTCCGCCATAGGGGGCCATGCGGTCCACCAACAGCACGCCCCGGCCCGCGTTGCCAAAGCCCGCCGCCAGCTCGTCGCGGACCACATCCACGATGCGGTCCCCCGCGATGAGCGAGTTGCCGAACGCGGCGACCACCGTGGGCGCCTTCGACGTGCCCTCCAGCAGCCCGTCCAGCGCGGCGAAGAACGGCGCAAGCGCGGACCGCGCACAGCCGGTGTCGGCGGGCTCCAGGCACGGCTCTTCCACCGTGCTGCCCGGAGCCTGCAGGCGGGTGGCCAGCGCGTGCAGGTGGCCGGCGCGCTCGGTGGTGGGCGGCAGGGCCCGGAACGCGGAGCGCCCGGCCGGACGCGGCGTGTGTCGCACCGGCGCGGGCAGGTTCGCGGAAGCGGGCACCACGGGAGGAGCACCCGCGCCCGTCACCGTGCGCTCTGCCTCGGCGGACGCGGACCGCACGGAGGGCGCTCCAGCCTCGGACGAAGGCTCCGCGGAGGTCGCGCCCACGGAGGCGGGCTGCGTGGAAGCCGTCGTCTCCACCGGAGCGGGACGCGCGGCACCCGGTTCCGGCGGCGGGACGGAGTCCGTCGCGGGAGTCGTCGTCAGGGGGAAGCGATGAGGGGGTGTGCGGGACTCGCACCCGGGGAGCAGGGCCCCCGCCAGGACAGCGAGCAACCACGCCCGCCGGAGCCCCCGCGAGACATCGGGAACCGTCATGTGGCCGGCGAGCGTAGACGAAACCCCGGGGTCGCGCATGTTCTGGACCCCACGCTCGGCCGCCTTGCGGGCCGCCCTGGCGTGGCTTCCCGGACATCGCATCCGTCCTTCATTACACGCCCCGCCCGGACGCCCGACAGGAAGAACGGATTTTCCCGCACCCCAGCGCAAATGCAGGGTCCGGCCGCGAACAGGGTCCCTTCACATGGCGCGGAGCGCCCCCAAATTATCCGCCGCGATTATGGCGAAGAACCGGCTCACAACGTGGACGAAGCTCCACCGGCGATTTGGCGACCATGTGCGCCGCATGCGCAACAACCGCGCGCTCACGCAGGAAGCCCTCGCCGAACGCAGTGACCTGTCGGTGGATGCCATCCGCCGCATCGAGCGGGGCGCCTTCTCTCCGTCGCTCGACACGCTGGGCAAGCTGTCCGGGGGACTCGACGTGTCGCTCAAGACCCTCTTCCACTCCTTCGATTCGGAGCGCACCGACGGCGTGGCGGAGATCTGCGACTACCTCGCGAGCCGCTCCGGCTCCGAGCTGAAGCTCGCGTGGCGCGTGCTCCAGGCCATGTTCGACGAGCGCTGAAGCGCACGCACCACGCTACCGGTCGCACCCGGCAGATGTTCCCTGTCACCCCGGATGCGTTTGCCCTATGCGTCGGGCGAAATGAGCCGCGCTCCTCCCACCCTCCTCCTCGTCGAGGACGACAGCGACCTGCGCGACGCGCTCGTGGAGATCCTCCACACCGAGGGGCACACCGTCGTCGCCACGGGGACCGGTGACGAGGCCCTCTCGTGGCTGGAGCTCCATCCGCTCCCCGCGCTGGTGCTCGTGGACATGTGGACGCCGCGCAAGGACAGCTGGCGGCTGTTGGACACCCTGCACCGCGAGCCCCGCTTCGCGGACATCCCCGTCGTGGCCATCAGCTCCAGCGAGGAGCGCCACCCCGCCATCCGCGAGGTGCTCTCCAAGCCCTTCGACCGCGAGGCCCTGCTCGCCGGGGTGCGCAGGTTCGTGCACCCGCTGCACTGACCGGCGTTCAGCCGCCGGTCGTCCGCTGACTCAGCCGCCCCGCCACGCCCGGGTCCAGCCGGAACGAGTCGAAGAAGCGGTCCGCGTCCTGCGGCGCACGCCCTTCCGGGTGCAGCAGCAGCTGCTGGTACAGGCGCGGGCCCACCATGAAGAAGCGGCCCCGCAGGCGGCGCGGACCGGACAGCCCGCCCACCTCCTGGCCCGGGAAACCGCCCTCCATCTCCAGCGGCTTCGCGGTGATGGCCGTCGCGCCCAGGGCCTCCAGCGCGCCCTGGCTGGCGCGGTCCACCACGTCGCGCGGGCTCACCTGCGCCACGGCCGCGAGCGGGAAGTCCGTATAGGAGACGTAGTAGGCGGTGTCTTCCTGCGTGCGCGCGGCGATGAACGTGTGCAGCGTCACGTCGCCCACGTCCGTGGGCTGCACGCGCCGCTCCTCGGTGACGGGGCCGGGGAACGTCACGCTGAAGCCACCCTCCTGCGACTGGACGACGGAGGACGGCGACTCCCGCACGGGCTCGGCGGCGGACACGGGGGGCTCGGTCTGCGTGCGCCCCGCGCACCCACCCAGCACCAGCAGGGCGGCCAGCGGCACGGCCCGGCAAGAACGCTTCATCATCCAGACGGCTCCTGACATGGGGCCGCAAGGTACGCCCTGCCCCGCCCGAGCGCATCCCTCCGCGTCATCCGGGCACGCTTCAGGCAACGGTTGCCCCCGTCCTCAGTGCATCGCGCCGGAGCCCACCCCGGCGGGCTCCTCGTCGTCGGAGGGCGCGGGCGGCTCCGGCGGTCCCGAGGCGGACACCCGGGCCAGGTGGACGCGGAACACGGAGCCCTGGCCGGGCCGGCTCTCCACCTCGATGCGGCCGCCGTGCGCCTCGATGATCCGCCGCGACACCGACAGCCCCAGCCCCACCCCGGGGGCGCGCTGCTTCGCGTTGCCCGCGCGCTGGAACGGGACGAAGAGCCCCTTGAGCTCCTCCGGCGACATGCCGATGCCCTGGTCCGCCACCGCCACCACCACGTGCTCGGCGTCCCCGCCCACGGACACCTCCACGCGGCTGCCCGCGGGGGAATACTTGAGCGCGTTGCTCACCAGGTTGTTCAGCACCTGCTCCAGCCGGGAGGGGTCCGCGCGCACCAGCACCGCGGTGTCCGGCACCACCAGCTCCAGCGTGTGCCCGGAGTCGCTGGACTGGTACAGCTCCACCACGGAGCGCGCCAGCTCGCGCGTGTCGCGCACCTCCGGCTGGAGCTCCAGCTTCCCGGCCTCGATGCGGGTCGCGTCCAGCAGGTCCCCCACCATCCGGTCCAGGCGCGCCACCTGCCGGCGCACCAGCGACAGCGTGCGCTGCATCCGCTCCGGCGTCACCTCTCCGCGGCCCGTCAGCGACGTGGACAGCTTCAGCGCGGACAGGGGGTTGCGCAGGTCGTGCGCCACGCCGGCCAGGAACGCCAGCTGCTGCTCCTGCTGGTGGGTCAGGCTGTCCGCCATCTCGTTGAAGGTGTGGGCCATGTCGCGGAGCTCCAACGGGCCCTCTTCCGGCGCGCGCAGGTGACGCCCGCCCCGGCCGAAGCCAGCCATCGCGCGCCGCAGCTCTCCCACCGGGCGCAGCGCGAAGCGCCGCAGCCAGAAGACCACCAGCCCCAGCGACGCCATCAGCAGCAGGCCCAGCACCAGGCCCAGCACGTTGGCCATCTCGCTCCAGTACGCCGCGCTCTGCCGGGCCGCCTGCGCCTGGTCCACGTTGATCTGGATGAGCCGCTCCAGCGAGCGCAGCGCCAGGTCCAGCGACGACACCGCCGCCGCATCGTGCTGGGCCGCGGAGAGCCCCTGACGGAGCGGCGCCTGCTGCGCGTGCAGGTAGGCGTACACCTCCGTCTGCACCTCCGCCACCATCTGGCGCTCCTCCTGGGTGGAGGCGGTGCCATGCATCTCCACCAGCTGGCGGCGCAGGTCTGACTCGATTTGCGGCGGCGTGCGCCCGCGCGACGGGTCCGCGAGGATGGGAGCGCCCGGCAACGCCACGAGGCGCGAGTGGACGAGCAGGTCCACCTCCAGCTCCTCGGCCTGCCGGACGCCTTCCACGGATTCACTCAGCGTGGAAGCCATGCGCTCCAGGGCGGTCGTCAGCACCACGAGCAGGGTGGCGGCAATCACCGTGAGCAGCACTAGGCCGCCCACCACGGTGGAGAAGAAGGCGCGCAGGCTCATCGCGCCTCCTGTGCGAGCCTCCAGCCGACGTGACTGGTCATGTTCGGGCATCCTCCCTCCGGGCTCGCGCCAACCCTCGTGGTCGCCGCCCTCTTCCTGAGGAAAGCAACAAGCGTCCGATATCGTGGATTCGCACCCCGGATGCGGGCAGGCCCAAGGCCGCCACCGGCCTCAAAAGGAGCCGGCCTCTCAAGGCCCAGCCATGCTAGTCAGCACGGACACGCGGCTCGATGCGCCCTCCCCCGGACTCCGGGCGCCCGCCCTGCTTGAAGAGGTCACCCGATGGATCTGCTCGCACCACCGGCCCGCACACTGAACTTCGATGCCTTCTGGCGTTGGCTCCAGGAGCACACCAACTGCATCCTGCGCTGTGGCTCCCCCGACATGACGCTGTTCGACCATGACGACTTCCACTGGATGCTGATGGAGGAGGAGCGCCAGCACGTCCTCCAGCTCATCAAGGGCAAGTCGCTGGTGGGCGAGATGGTGATGGTGGGCCGCGAGGTCTCCGAGGTCACCATCTCCCCGGATCCGGACGCGGATCCGCAGGCGGGCCACTTCCTGGCGGAGCTGATGGGAGGCCCCAAGGAGGATCCGCAGGTGCTCTACCACTTCATCATGGCCCACGGCATCGAGCCGGCCGCCGGCCACCAGGGCTTCAAGCACTAGCCCTGCCGGAGGGGTTGAACGCCGTCGCAGGGGCACCATGGCAGCGCTTCATCCGCGGCGGGTTATGGTGCCCGGCACATCGGGCCCTGCGGCTCGCGGAGGCCAGCATGGCGGGTCGTTCAAGGAAGTGGCTCTGGGCAGCCGGCATCGTCGCGGCGCTGATTGTCGTGCCCACGGCGGTGTTCTGGCCGCAAATCTCGATGATCCTCATGTTCATCCAGGCGAGCAAGCCGCCGGCGACGCCCTTCGCTGACACGCTCCAGCCGCCAGCCCCCGACTATGGCTCGCCCGCGAGCTGGGCCGCGCTCCCCGACCGCAAGGACGACGCGGACGTGGTGCCCGCCATGGACACCACCGACGGTCAGGCGGCCGCGCCCGTGGATGTCTTCTTCATCCACCCCACCACGTACTTCAGCAACAAGACGTGGAATGCGCCGGTGGATGAGCCGACGGCGAAAGACATCACCGACCAGGACATCCTCCGCAACCAGGCCAGCGCCTTCAACAAGTGCTGCCGCGTCTACGCGCCGCGCTACCGCCAGATTGCGTTTGGCGCGCAGCAGGGGGCACCGGAGGAAGCGGGCAAGGGGTGGGACCTGGCCTACAGCGACGTGCGCGCCGCCTTCGAGCATTACCTCCAGCACTTCAATCACGGCCGGCCCTTCATCATCGCCTCCCACAGCCAGGGGACGATGCACGCGCTCCACCTGATGGAGGACCTCCTCACCGGAAAGCCGCTCCGGGAGAAGCTGGTCGCGGCCTACCTCATCGGCATCCCCATTCCGACGGATGTCTTCACCCAGACCCTCCCGGACATCCCGCTCTGCGCCGCTCCCGAGCAGACCGGCTGCGCCATCACCTGGAACGCCATCGGCCCCTCGGCGGACACGAGCCTCTTCCACAGCATCCAGCACCGCTACCCGTCCGGGCAGAAGGCGTCCATCGTGGGGAAGGCGCTCGCCTGCACCAACCCCTTGGGCTGGAAGACGGATGAGGAGCCTGGAGCGCGCGCGGCCCAGCTGGGAGGTGTGCGGTTCGCGATGGGGACCGGTGCGCCGCCCAAGCCCGACCCCGCGCTGGTGGACGCGCAGTGCCGCAAGGGCTGGCTCGTCATCTCCACGCCAGCGCCCAAGGCCTACCGGGAGGTCCTGCTCGGGCCCGACATGTATCATGTCTATGATTACAGCCTGTTCTACGTGGACATCCGGGAGAACGCGCAGACCCGCGTGAAGGCCTTCCTCCAGACCGTCTCCCTCCCGCCGCCGCACTGAAGCGTTCAGGCCCCGGCCTGGCGCGCCACGCGCTCGATGGCCTCCACCGCCGCGTGGACGCCGTTGACCCAGGCAGCGGGGCGCGCGCGAGTCCCCTCCTGGAGCAGGAGCGCGACCTTCGCCTCCAGCTGCGCCGCGTCCCCCACCCGCTCCGCCTCCCTCAGTCGCAGGGCCTGCCGGTCGTAGAGGCGGGGCCGAGCCCAGGCCACCAGCGGCGTCCCGGTGGCCCGGGCCTCCTGCACGGTGTTGTAGCCGCCCGCTCCCACCAGCACGTCCACGCCCCGCATCACCGCGAGCGCCGGCCAGACCGCCTGGCCCGATGCATGGGCCGTGGGAACGAGCCACCCCACCGCCGCCCGCTCCCCCAGCGACACGCGCAGCCGGTCCGCCGTCTCCCCGGCTTCCGCCACCTCCTCCGGGCGGCCGCACCCCATCACCGCCACCACGGGCCGCGCGTCGCCGTCCTCCATGCCCAGCTGGCGCCGGGCCTCCTCGCGGGACACCAGCGCGTCCGCGTCCAGCAGCAGCCACGGCGCCGTGCGCACCGCGCGCGGGTGGTGCGCGAAGGGCGCGTCCTCCCCGGGCACGACGAGCAGGTCGAACGCGTCCACGGCGTGGGCCACGTCGAAGCGCTCCACGTAGACGGGGTTCAGGTCGCGGTGCACCAGCACGCGCGGCGCGCGCACCGTGGGCAGCAGCGCCACCAGCTCACCGGCGAGTCCCCGGGGAAAGGTGTCCACCACCAGCACGTCCGGCGTGGACCCGGCGAGCCACGCGCCCACCGCCGCCACGGTGGCGGCCTTGTCCAGCCGCGCGTCCACGCGGTGCACGGTGGCGCCGGGGCCCAGCCACGACTCCAGGGGCAGGCCGGGGGCGAACGGGCTGTTGGTGAGGACCTCCACCGCATGGCCCCGGGCCACGGCCGCGCGGGCCAGGGCCGCGGCGCGCGTCAGGTGCCCCAGGCCTCCGCCCAGAGCGTAGAGGCGCCAGTGCCGGCGTCGCGCGGCCACGCTCAGCTACCGCCCAGGTCCTCCTCGAAGGAGGCGTCATCCTCGCGCCGCACGCTCTCGCCGTCGGCCTCGGTGAAGTCGTTGGTGTCGTGGCCCGAGGACGAAGACGCCGACGACCCGGAGCCGCGCCACGCGTCGCGGCCGTAGTAGCCGTAGTCCTCGTAGTAGTAGCTGGGGTCGTCCTCGTCGGTGCTGGTGTCGGATCCGTCGCGGTTCTCGTCGCCGTTGTCGGCGGCGCGCGCGCACGTCACGCAGACCGTCTCCGCGCCATCGAGCACGCGCATGTGCAGCGCGCAGATGGGCTTCTGGCAGCGCGCGCACTGCGTGGACGCCCCGCGCTCACAGGGGTGGGAGAAGAGGAAGCCGGAGGTCTCCAGGCACTGCTCGGCGGAAGCGAAGGAAGGGGACATGGCTTGGAAGGCTCAGGGCGACGCGGGGGTCTGGAGGCGGAAGAGCAGGGCCATGCGCAGGGGCAGGTCCAGCGAGTCGAAGCCCAGGCACGCGGCGGCCTCTGGCGACACCGGTTGCTTGGTGGCGAGCACCGTCTTGCCGGACGGGTCGCGCAGGGACAGCTTGCCGTCGCGCACCTTCACGTGGAGCGCCTCCGCGCCGGACGCGCCCTTCACGGACGCACCGCCGCCGTCGTGAACCACGGTGTAGAGCACCGCGCCCTGGGCGTCCGTGAGCTTCCACCCGGTGCCCTCGCGCGCGAGCGTATAGCGCACGGCCGAGCGCGCCGCGTCCTTCACCTGGAACGCGTCCGGGCCGCCCGTGACGTAGGCCAGCACCGCGTCGTCCGGACCGGACACCTTGAGCTCGCCGCCCTTCCACTTGTAGCGCGCGACCTCCTGGTCCTCGCCGTCCACGAGCTTGGCGCCGTCGTCCTTGGGCTTGAGCGAGAAGCGCTCGCGGTCGTCGCCATCCTTGAACTTGAGCTTGGCGCCCGCCTCCTTCGGCTCGGCGGCGGAGGCGGCGGCGGTGGCGGACATCGCCTGGGTGGGCGGCGCGCTGGAGGCGGGAGCGCCCTGCGAACAGGCCGACGCCCCGAGCATGCCGAGGCCCACGAGGAACAGGACACGAAGCTTCACGACGTGGACCTCACGTTCCCGGGCTGGGCCTGGGAGCTGGAGTGGTTGAGCACCTGGCAGAGGCTCAAGAGCATCATCGTCGCGGTGCGCGACGCATCCGGCTTCGGGGCGTCCGCCTTCCGGGCCTTGTCTGGCAGCACCTGGGACGGGTCCGGGGCCTGGGCCACCCAGTCCTCGTCCAGCAGGACGCGCAGCTCCACCCGGTCCTCGGCCACGCGCACCCGCTTCAGCGTGGCGCCATGGGGCAGCCGCACGGCGTCCCGCGCGCGCTTCTCCAGGGCCGCGAGCCCCGGGTGGCGCTCCGGCTTCACGCGCAGCGCCACCTGGATGAGGCTGACCCCGCGTCGCTTGCTCCGGGTTTTCACCTTGCGCGGCAGGTCCTTCGTGCGCTGGAACATTCGCGCCACATCCACCACGGACAGATGCAGCCGCGTGCCGTCCGCGAGCCGGCCCTGCAACGACAGCCACGGGTTGGCGAAGTCCTCCTCGCGGATCCCCGTGCCGTAACTCCCCAGGTGGACGCGCTTGCTGGGATCCAGGGAGGACGAGAGGTCCAGCGTCACGTCCACGGGCGTGTCATCCAGCAGGTCCAACTGGAAGCGCTGGAGCAGCGTGGCCAGCAGCAGGCGGCGCTGCTGCTCGTACGGATCCACGAACCGCTCCTCCAGCAATGATGATGACACCTCCATCGGGGGACGCCCCCCCACCCATGACGCGATGAGCGCCAGGACGCCGCCGAGCCCCATGAAAGAACCGAAGAAGAGCAGCAGGGCGAAAACCCCTCCCTTCTGGTCCAGGGGCACGAGCAAAAGGACCCCGATGCACACCCCGGCGGCGAGGAGCAGTCCCTTGCCCAGACGCCCCATGCCGTCCGTCTGACGACTGGCGTGCGTGGACAGCGATTCCGGGGCGCGCTGGGACCGCGGGTCCAGGGCATGCAGGTCCTCCAGCACCTCCGCCACGGTCGCGCGCCGCTGGTAGACCTGGGTCTTCTGGAAGGCTGCGAGGTCGAGCGGCACGGGAGGGAAACCTTGTTCGGCGGGAGCTGGCCGCGACCGAGCGTAGGAGGCGCCTCCGGACAGGTCAAACCGGCTGTTGGCGAGCCGGTGAGGGGCTCCGCCGGCGCGTGGCGCCCAGCACCTGGTAGAGGCTCAGGAGCATCATCGTCGCGGCGCGCGCCGCGTCCTGGGACGCGGGAGGCGTCAGCCCCTTCGGCGCCGTGCCGGCCGGCGGAGCGGGCTTCGTCGTCACGACACTCCACTCCTGATCCAGCACGGCGCGCAGCGACAGGCGGTCCTCCGCCACGTCCAGCCGCGACAGCACGACGCCCGCGGGGAGCCGCGTGGCCTGCTTCGCGTCCGCGCGCAGGCCGGACAGTCCGGGGAAGCGCTCCGGCTTCACGCGCAGCGCCACCTGGAGCAGCGTCTTGCCCTTGCGCTTGGTCTTGAGCTTCGTCTTGCCGCTGCTGCTGCGGCCGTAGCGCCTGCGCTTCTGGAGATGATCCACGACGGACAGGTGCAGGTGCGTGCCGTCGGCGAAGCGGCCGTGCAGGGACAGCCACGCGTCGGTGAAGTTCTCGCAGTCCCACCGGCCCCGCTTGAGCTTGCCCACGCACTTGCGCGCGTCATCGCGCGGGGACAGGTCCAGCTTCACGTCCACGGGCGCGTTCACGTCCAGGTCCACCTGGAAGCGCTGGAGCAGCGTGGCCACCAGCCCGTAGCGCCGGTTGTCCAGGTCCGTGCGGCCCGCGCGCGCCCGGATGATGAAGAGCACGATGCCCGTCGCGAAGCTCGCCACGCCCACGAGCAGCGGCATTCCCGCCATCGCGTCCTGCTGCTCGAACGACAGCTGCCCCACCGCGACGGACAGCAGGGCACAGCCGGCGATGCTGAAGACCATGCAGGCCCAGGCGGCGATCCACAGCGTGCGCCGCTTCCGCTCCGCCTTCGCGTCCAGGTCCGCCAGCGCCTTCAGGTCCGCCAGCACTTCCGGCACCGGCGCGCGGGTTTCGTAGACGTACGTCTTCTGGAATTCGGAGGGGTCGAGCGCCACGGAGGGAGCGTAGAAGTCCCCTCCAGGCAGGTCAAACCGACTCGCGGCGTCCGCGCGCCGCCTGCTGCCTCGCGCGCCTGCGGGCATACCCCAGCACCTGGTAGAGGCTCAGGAGCATCATCGTCGCGGTGCGGGACGCGTCGTCCTTCTCCAGCGCCTGCCGCCAGAAGGCCGGCGCCTCCGGATCGTCCAGGGCCTTCTCCGGCCGAGCCACCCATTCATCGGACAACCGGGCGCGCAGCGACAGCCGGTCCACGGCGACGCGCGTCCGCTCCAGTTCGACGCGCCGGGGCAGGCGCGTGGCGGCGGTGGCGCGGGCCTTGAGCTTCTCCAGGCCTGGGTAGCGCTCCGGCTTCACGCGCACGGACACCTCCAGCCGGGCGAAGCCCTTGCGCTTGGTCTTGGTGCGCGTCTTGCCGCTGGCGCTCGTCTTGGAGCGCTCGCGCTTCTGGAGCCGCTCCACCATGTGGATCCGCAGGAAGGTGCCGTCCGCCAGCCGGCCCTCCAGCGTGAACCACGGGTCGACGAAGAAGTCCGTGTTCCACCAGCCCACCATGTCCTGCTTGACGCGCTTCTCGCGCACGTCGGGCGGGCGCAGGTCCAGCTTGAGGCGCACCGTCGCGTCCGGGGCCAGGTCCACCTGGAGCCGCTGGAGCAGCACCTGGGCCAGGCCATAGCGCCGGTTGTCCAGGTCGCGCACCTTGA
This sequence comes from Corallococcus carmarthensis, assembly GCF_003611695.1. GTDB lineage: Bacteria > Myxococcota > Myxococcia > Myxococcales > Myxococcaceae > Corallococcus > Corallococcus carmarthensis. The sequence goes on from NZ_RAWE01000044.1 coordinate 50,366, forward strand.
GCACGACCCGCCAGAAGAACAGGCAGAGGCCCACGGCGAGCAGCGTCCCACCCACCACGCCCACGGTCTTCAGGAGCTGAGCGCCCGCCTCGGAGAACCGCTCGTCGGCGTTCACGGCGCCCGCCCACACGCCGTAGGCCAGCAGGGCCATCGCCCCGCCGGGAATCACGGTGAGCCACCCGGACCACGCCAGCGCGCGCCGCTGCGCCTCCGCGCGGGCATCCAGTCCGGCCAGCACCTCCAGGTCCGCCAGCAGCTCCGGCACCGGCGCGCGGGACTGGTAGAGGAAGACCTGGTGGAAGCGGCGGATGTTGACCGACACGGCGGTGGACTCCCTGAGACGGCCCGTCGGGCGGACCGCGCGCGAGCGTAGGGGCCCGCGCGAACGACGGTCAAACAGCCTTGCGGCCGCGCCGCTTCCGGGTGCTCCGCTCCGGCTTCGGGAGAGGCGCGGGGACGGCCTTGGGCGCTGGCGGAGGCTGCGGTGGCTGCGGAAACCGGGCGACGTGGAGCATCTGGTAGAGGCTCAGCAGCAGGCCCGTGAGCATGCGGGAGGCATCGAGCGGGTCCGCCCGCGCCCGCCAGAAGGCCGCCTCGGCGACGGCGAGCTTCCGTTCCGGACGGGAGGAGATGCTCCGGGGAATGCGCGCGCACCAGGGCTGCCGTACCTGGATCTGGAGCCGGAGCTGGTCCGCGGACACCCGCAGCCGGCGGAAGGTCACGCTGTCGGGCAGGCGCACGCACCTGCGGGCCTCGGCCTCCGTCAAGGTCGCGAGCTCCGGGTGCCGGCGGGCCTTCACCCGCAGGCGCACGTCCACGTGCAGCACGTCCCGGTACTTGAGCCGGATGCGCGTCGCGTTCGGGCGCGACAGCTTCACGCGGGACTGGCACCGGCGCTTCTCCACGATGCGCAGCCGCAGGTACGCGCCGTCCGCCAACCGCGTCTCCAACGTGAGCCACGGGTCGACCAGGGTCCAGGCCGTGCTCTTGCCCATTCCCGCCGGACTGAACCGGGAGCCGGGGCCCCGGTCGATGGGCCGCGAGCGCAGCTTCAGGGTCACCCCCCCGTCCGCCGCGAGGTCGCGCTGGAGGCGCCGCAGGAGCACGGCCACCAGCTCCGGTCGGCTGGCGCGCTCGTTGATTTCCACGAGGGGGTCCTCCCGCGAGAAGCGCAGGGAGAACCGGAACATGGCCAGCCCGCATCCCATCCAGAACGCCATGAACCCGGCGATCTGGGGCACGGGCTCCGGATAGACGAGGCACAGCACCCCGCACATCAAGATGAGCCCCGAGACCCCGAGCGTGACCCAGCGCCCCGCGTCCCAGCGCACCGCCCGAAGCGCGCGCCGCGGGAACGTGTCCAGGAGGCGCAGCACCTGGTCCACCGGAGCCTGATGGAGCTCGTGCAGGGGCATGCGGGCCATTTTACCAGAGGTGAACCGCCGGCCGTGCAGGCAGGCCGGGCGCCGGGAAAGGCAGGCCGTTAGGTAGGATGGAGCGGCCCCAACGGCATCGGGCGCGAGGTGGACCGTGGACGAAGTGAGCCGGAGAGCGGCGTTGAAGCTCATCGCGGTGGCGGGAGTCACCACCGCCGCGGGGTGCTCACGCGGTTCGGGAAAGGCAGAGGAGTCGAAGATGAGTCAGCAGCAGGCGCAGCAACCGGAAGCCATTGTCCGCGTGGATCCGCTCGGGCCATCCCCCACCCCGTGGCGGACGCCGGATCCGTTCCTCTTCTGCGTGCACCACGACGACCGCTACCCCCAGGGCAACGAACAGCTGGGGCCGAAGGCGTCGCTCGCGGGCCGTGACATCGGCCAGGACTTCGCGGGGCGGGACGGCTGGAACATGTACCACGGCACCGTCGTGCCGGGCTTCCCGCAGCACCCGCACCGGGGCTTCGAGACGGTGACCATCGTGCGCAACGGGCTCCTGGACCACTCGGACTCGCTGGGCGCGGCGGCGCGCTTTGGCGGGGGCGACGTGCAGTGGCTCACCGCGGGCGGTGGCATCAACCACTCGGAGATGTTCCCGCTGCTCAAGCAGGACCAGGGCAACCACATCGAGCTGTTTCAAATCTGGCTCAACCTGCCGCGCGCCAACAAGATGGTGACGCCGCACTTCTCCATGTTGTGGAACCACGTCATCCCGCGCCACGTGGCGAAGGACGACGCGGGCCGCGCCACGGACATCACCGTGGTGGCGGGCAACCTGCGCGACGTGAAGGCGCCGCCCCCGCCGCCCAAGTCCTGGGCCGCGAACCCGGACGCGGACGTGGCCATCTGGACGTTGAAGATGGAGCCGGGCGCGCGCTGGACGCTGCCGGCGGCGGTGCGTGGCACGAACCGGATGCTCTACTTCTTCCTGGGCTCGCGCCTGAGCGTGGGTGGCAAGGCCGTGCAGGCGCGCAACGCCATCGAGCTGCGCGCGGACGTGGACGTGGTGCTGGAGAACGGCCCGGAGACGGCGGAGCTGCTGCTGCTCCAGGGCAAGCCCATTGGCGAGCCGGTCGTGCAGTACGGCCCGTTCGTGATGAATTCGCGGCAGGAGATCCAGCAGGCCTTCGCGGACTACCAGCGCACGGGCTTCGGCGGCTGGCCCTGGCCCAGCCACGACCCGGTGCACGCGAAGGAGGAAGGCCGCTTCGCGCGGCACGCGGATGGCCACGTGGAGCGGCCGGCCTGATCAGGGCTTCTTCGGTTTGGAGCCTTCCCACTCGAAGCTCACGGAGGGCGCCTTGACGGTCTTGGCGTCCTTCATGAGGAAGCCCTCCTGGCGCGTGCTCGCGCGCTCCAGGGCGGGCTTCAGGGATGCGGGGATGGGCAGCAGCACGCCCACCACGAACATGTTCCCGCGGCAGGATTCGTTGTCGTAGCCGAACGCGATGCGCACGGCGACCTTGTCGCCTTCGACGTGGTGGAACGCGACGGAGCGCTTCACGTTGTCGAGGCCGTACTGGAACCCGACGCAGTCCTCGCCGGGCTCCAGGCTCTCCAGCATGGCCCCCACGGTCTTCGCGTTCTTGAAGGCCTCCGCGTCGCCGGCGTGCTTCTTCACGAAGCCGTCCGCCTTGAGGGCCTTGAGGACCTCCTTCTCCGGGAACACGTCCAGCAGGGAGAAGGCGCCCTTGTCCTTCGTCACATCCCAGGTGACGTAGGAGGAGTGCGCGTACGGGTGCGCGCCGCCGGTATAGCCGGAGCTGGATTCCTCGTAGCTCACCCAGGGGCCCACGACCGACAGCACCTTGAAGGACTGATAGGCCTCCCAGTCGGAGGGGTCCCGGGTGTCCTCCGGGTCGGGCTCGAAGTTCTCGAGGAAGTCCTTCTTGCGTGACTGGAGGCCGAAGACCTCCTTGCCGCCGCGCAGGGCGCGCACGTCCTTGTCGGACATCTCGAACGTCACGTCGGATCCGGTCACCTTCCACGTGAGCGGCTGGGACTTGGGTGCGGGCGCGGCCGAGAGCAGCGCCGCCACCACCACGGAACTCATGAGCATGCGCGCCATCCTGCCCCAACTCCGGACCGCCCCGTTTGCCGCCGGACCGCTGTCGCGGTAGCACCGGGCCGTGGGCACCTCCGGCATCGTCTACGCGTCCTTCGACCGCTTCCCCGCGCCCAAGGGCGCCGCCGTGCACATCCGCGCCTTCGTGGAGGCGCTGGGCGCCGCGTTCGGCCCGGTGGACCTCGTGGCCATTGGCGACGCGCCGGGCGCTCCCCCGCCTGCCCTGCCGCCCTACGTCACCTACCACCCGCTGGGTGCCCGCGGGAAAGACCTGGTCGCCCAGGCGCTGACGTTCCGCTCGCACCTGGGTGCGTGGTGGCGGGGCCGCCCGCGCGCGAAGGTCGTCCACGTCCGCTCCATCTTCGAGGGCTACCCCATCGCCCGGCGCAAGGCCGCCCTCACCGATGCCCTCGTCTACGAGGTCAACGGCCTGCCCTCCATCGAGCTCAAGTACCACCACCCCGACGTCGCCGATGACGCGGAGCTGATGCGCAAGCTGCTCGCCCAGGAGGAGGCCTGTCTCCAGGCCGCGGACCTCCTCGTCACCCCCAGCGCCGTCACCGCCGAACACCTGGTGTCACGCGGCGCGGATCCGAAGCGCCTGCGCGTCATCCCCAACGGCGTCGACCTGGACGTGTTCCGCTCCGCGATCCCACGCCCCCCCGAAGCCGGCCGCCCCGTGCGCCTGCTCTACAGCGGCACCATGACCGCGTGGCAGGGCGTGCACCACGCCATCGACGCCTGCCGCCTCCTGCGCCGCGACCTGCCCGTGACCCTCACCCTGGTGGGCCCCCTGCGCAAGCACGCGCGCCGCGCCCTCCTGGACCGCTGCGGCGACCTGGTGCTCCAGGGCGCGGTCGAAATCCTCGAACCCCTGCCCCAGGAAGAGCTGGCCCGGCTGCACCACGCCTGCGACCTCGTGCTCGTGCCGCTGCCCGTGAACGACCGCAACTGCGTGCAGGGCTGCTGCCCGCTGAAGCTCCTCGAAGCCATGGCCACCGGCACGCCCGTCGTCGTCAGCGACCTGCCCGTGGTGCGCGCGCTCGCGGAAGCCACCGAGGCCTACCGCGTCCGCCCCGGCTCGCCCAAGGCCATCGCGGAGGCCGTGAAGGACCTCATCGCGAACCCCGCCCTCGGCGCCGCGCTGAGCGCCAACGCCCGCGCGCGCATCGAACGCGACTTCCCGTGGGGCCGCGCGCAGGAGGCCCTGGTGAACGCCTACGCGGACGACCTGGGGATCGCGCGCGCCAGCACCCGCGACAGCACCGCCGCCTCCGCGTCCGCCTGAAAGCCCGCCTCGATTCGCGCCCGCGCCGCCGCCCCCATCGCCGCGCGCTTCGCCTCGGGCATCCCCAGCACGTCCAGGCACGCCTGCCCCAGGTGGTTGAGCAGGGCCTTCTCCACGAGGAAGCCATTCACCCCGGACTCCACCGCCTCCGGGATGCCGCCCGCGTCGCTGGCGATGACCGGCCGCGCGCACGCCATCGCCTCCAGCAGCGCGTTGGGCATGCCCTCCCACAGCGACGGCTGCAGATACACATCACACAGCCGCAGGTGCTCCGCGATGAGCGCCGGGGACTCCAGCGCGCCGGAGACGATGATGCGCGCGGCATCTTCCGGATGCTCCGCCCGGTAGGCCACCAGGTGCTCCGCGTCCCGGGCGCGCACCTCGCCAATCACCAGCAGGCACGCGGGCCGCACGCGCCGCACCTCGGTGAGCGCGGACAGCAGGAACGGCAGCCCCTTCTTGTGCCGCAGCTCCCCGGAGAAACCAAGCACCGCCTCGCCCGGCAGGATGCCCAACCGCTCGCGCAGGGCCGCGTCCGCCGGGCCCGGTGAGAACAGCGCCGTGTCCACCGCGTTGGGGATGACCTCCACGCCGGGGTCCCGGCCCAGCAGCATCGCCATCTTCCGGCCCAGGTCCGCGGACGCGGCGGTGAGCACGCCCGCCCGCTGGAGGGTCCAGAGCAGGCGGGCGAAGTCCCCCGGCGGGAACATCAGCTGATCCACGTCATTGCCGCGCGCGCTGATGACGGACGCCAGCCCCGCGCTCTGGGCGAACACCACCGCGAGGAAGCCCGGCGGGTACAGGTAGTGCCCCCACACCAGGTCATACTTGCGCCGCGCGTGCAGGTGGCCGAGCACATCGAGCGTGTGCTGCATGGACAGGTCCGCGCTGCCGAACAACCCCAGCCGGTGCAGCGTGACGCCCTTCGCGAACGGCGACACGTCCCCCGCGTCCTGCACCGTCTCCAGCGCCCCCGGCGGCGCCGTGCGCGTCCAGGCAACCACGTCCACGCGTGCGCCCAGCCGCACGAGCGAGCCCGCGGTGCGCGCGCCGCTGCGGGCCAGCCCTCCGATGTCGGGGGGAAAGCGCTCGGCGAGGAGGAGGACGCGAGGACCGGAAGCCATGCCCTGAATCTATCCGGCTCCGCGCACCGGCAGGCGGGGAACCGCGAGGGATGAAAGACGGAAAGCGTCCCGTTGCAACGCCCAATCCATGACGCAACCCTCACCTGAATCCTTCTCCCCGGACGCCTCCCCCTCCACCTCGGGTTCCAAGGGTCTCCTTGCCTCCCTGTGGCTGGCGGTGAAGGGCTCCACCGAGGACCTGGCCACCGGGCCCGTGGACCGCGCCTTCCTGCTCCTGTCCGTGCCCATGGTGCTGGAGATGGTGATGGAGTCCGTCTTCGCCCTCGTGGACGTGCTCTTCGTGTCGCGCCTTGGCGCGGACGCCATCGCCACCGTGGGCCTCACCGAGTCCGTGCTCACGCTCTTCCAGACCGTGCCGCTGGGTCTGTCCATCGGCGCCACCGCGCTCATCGCGCGCCGCATCGGGCAGAAGGACCCCGAACGCGCCGCCAGCGCCGCCGTGCAGGCCCTGGGCCTGGGGTTCGCGCTCTCCGTGCCGCTGGCGCTCGCGGGCGCCCTCTTCGCGCGTCCGCTGCTCATGGCCCTGGGCGCCGCGCCCGGCGTGGTGGAGCACGGCGCGGGGTACACGCGGCTGATGCTGGGCGGCTTCCCCGTCATCATGCTGCTGTTCCTCATCAGCGCCATCCTGCGCGGCGCGGGGGACGCGGCCACGTCCATGCGCGCGCTGTGGCTGGCCAACTCCGTGAACATCGTGCTCGCGCCGCTGTTCATCTTCGGCCTGGGCCCCGTGCCCGCCATGGGCGTCGTCGGCGCCGCGCTGGCCACCACCATCGGCCGCTCCACCGGCGTGCTGTATCAGGTGTATCGCCTGCTCAAGGGCAGCGGACGTCTGGAATTGCGCCGCCGCCACCTGCGCGTGGAGCTGTCCACGCTGCGCTCGCTGCTGAAGCTGTCGGGAGGCGCCATGCTCCAGTCGCTGCTGGGCATGTCCAGCTGGCTGGTGCTGATGCGCATCGTCGCCACCTTCGGCAGCACGGCGCTCGCGGGCTACACGCTGGCCATGCGCATCCTGCTCTTCGTGCAGCAGCCGTCGTGGGGCCTGTCCCACGCGGCGGGCACGCTGGTGGGCCAGAGCCTGGGCGCGGGCGACACCGACCGCGCGGAGCGTGCCGCGTGGCGCGCCAGCTTCTACACGCTCGCGTTCCTGGGCGTGGTGGCGGTGGGCTTCCTCCTCTTCGCGGAGCCCCTCATCCACCGCTTCACCACGGACCCGGAGGTGGGCCTGCACGCCACGCGCTGCCTGCGCATCGTCAGCTGCAGCCTGGCCCTCTACGCCTTCGTCACCGTGCTGCCCCATGCCTTCAACGGCGCCGGGGACACCACCACTCCCACCGTGGTGAACGCCCTCTTCTCCTGGGGCCTCCAGCTGCCGCTCGCGTGGGTCCTCTCCCATCCGCTGGGCCTGGGCCCGGCGGGCGCGTTCATCGCCATCGCCGTCACCTACGGGGCGCTCGGCCTGGCCAGCGCCGCCCTCTTCCGGCGCGGCGGTTGGAAGCTGCGACACGTCTGAGGCCGTCCTCCACCAGCCGACAGTGGCCACGGTCCAGGGGCTGAGTTGAAAGCCTCCAGGCAGGTGGAGACCTTCCCGAAACTCTCGTGGTGAGCAGGCGCCTCCGGTGCCTCAAGACACGGGGGCGCCAGTCACCCCGGGGCGCTTCCGAAATGTCGCCGCGAGAGCACGGGGATCAACGGTGGGGGAGGGGCTTCACACATGGCGGGCAACGAGCGGTTGGGCGTGGCGGTGGTGGGCTTGGGCGGCGCGGTGGCGACGAC
>NZ_RAWE01000450.1 GCF_003611695.1 Corallococcus carmarthensis
GTGGGATTGGGGGAAGGGGACGAAGACATGGAAGGAGGCCTCGCGCGGCCGCCAAGGGCGCACCGCGTGTTGGAATGTTTACGTTGGAGGAAGGGCCTGCCCGCTCGGCTCCCGGAGGTCACACCGGGGCGGACGGGGCGCGGGCCCGCGAACGAAGAAGGAGAACGGGAACCGCTCAGCCCTGGACGGGGGGACCCTGGGCCGGGCAGTTCACCGTCCGGGGACGGTCCGCCAGCGGCGTGAGCCGGAAGGGCAGCGCGCGGGCAAGCAGCCCCTGGGCCCGTGCCAGCACCCGGGCGTCATAGCGCGCGAGCAGCGCGCGCAGGGTATCCGGCCGGGGAGCGAACGGCGTCGGAGGACGGACGCTGGCTGCGCCGCGGTCCACCTGATCGCGCGAATCCGGCTGCGGCGCCCCCACGTGGGAGCCGTGCAGCAGCCCCGCTTCCTCCCACCCCAGCTTCGGGCTGGGGGGCGCGCGAGACGCCTCGCCGGTCCGGGACGCGGCCACCTGCGCGCGGGCCGCCGGGAAGGGCCCCCACGGGTGCACCGCCAACCCCAGGAGGCCGGCGAACACCGCCGCGCACACGACCGCCGCCAGGGCGATCCTGGACTCGCGAGGGGCTTCACGCCCGGTGTGGGGAAGGGCCGGCGTCATGGGTGGGGGCGCTAAGCGTGTCGCACCGCATGCGACAGTCGGTGGACGACACAAAACCGCGTCAGCGGAAGGCCTTTATACGCAGCCGGTGTTTCGGGCACCTCGGAAAATCGCGCCTTTGGCGCGGAAAAAGGCCGCGCGCTGACGCACCGGGATGATTTCAGCATCGCTCCACATTGACGTTGCCACCCACCAGGGGGTATCCCCTTTCGGCAACAGAAAATGAGAACCATTCTCAACTTCGACGACGGATTGGCTGCTGCCCCGACGCTGCCTCCGGCTGTGACCGCCCGTGCGGATGCGGCGCGGAGTCCGGTGGGGCTCTTCCAGTCCGCGACCGCGCCGGCCGAGGCGGGGTGGGGACGCTGGAGCGGGGCGCTGCTGGCCGCGACCGCGGCGCACGTGGTGGCGCTGGCGTTGTTCATGACGAACCGGCCGCCGCCCGAGGTCAAGAAGCCGGAGCCGGAGCTGGTGCTGATGGCGTACGCGCCGCCCCCGCCGCCGCTGGGCGGTGGCGCGCTGAAGCAGGCGTCCGTGGAGCCCGTGAAGCCGGTGGCCCACAAGCCGCGCCCGAAGCGGCAGGAGCTGGTGGTCCCCGCGAAGGTCCCGGAGCCGGTGAAGGAGACGCCGGAGCCGGTGGTGGAGCAGGTCGCGGAGACTCCGGCCGTCACGGAGGTGGCCACGGCCGCGGCGCAGGCGCCCGCGGGTCCGGGCGTGCCGGAGGG
>NZ_RAWE01000451.1 GCF_003611695.1 Corallococcus carmarthensis
GAGGCCATCGTGGCGATCCTCGCGGTGCTCAAGGCCGGTGGCGCCTTCGTCCCGCTGGATCCTTCCGCCCCGGCAGCGCGCAGGGACTTCGTGCTGCGTGACAGCGGAGCGGCCGTGCTCGTCACGACCGAAGCCGCGTGCGGGGACTGGAACCCTGCGGGTGTCCAGAAGCTGTGGCTGGACATGGAGCAGGCCGGCCTGGGCGCCCTCTCCCACGAGCCCCTCCCCGCCCTGACGGGCCCGGAGCACCTGGCGTACGTGCTGTACACGTCCGGTTCCACGGGCAAGCCCAAGGGCGTGATGGTGCAGCACCGCACCATCCTCAACATGCACCGCGCCTTCATCCGCGCGTTCTACGCAGGGCAGCCCCGAGGCCAGCGCGTCTCCGTCAACGCGCCGATGTACTTCGACGCGGTGATGGACCGCGTGGTGCAACTCATCGACGGACACTGCCTCCACATCGTCCCGGACGCGCTGCGCGTGGATCCGGAAGCGATGCTCGCGTGGCTGGAGCAGCACCGCATCGACTCGTTCGACTGCACCCCCGCGCAGCTCAAGCCGCTGCTGGCGGCCGGGATGCTGGAGCGCGCCTGGGTGCCGCCCCTCGTGATGATGGGTGGTGACGCGCTGGACGCGGAGGCGTGGCGGAAGCTGGCCGCGACGGACCGCACGCGCGTCTTCAATGGCTACGGTCCCACGGAGTGCACGGTCTGCACGGCGGGCGTGACCATCCAGGGGAGTCTGCGGACGGAGCCCTTCATCGGCCGGCCGGTGGCGAACCTGAACGCGTACGTCCTCGATGCGCGGCAGCGACTGGTGCCCTTCGGCACGCCGGGTGAGCTGTGCTTCTCCGGCGAAAGCGTCACGCGCGGCTACCTGGGCCGTCCGGACCTGACGGCCGAGCGCTTCGTCCCGGATCCCTTCAGCGCGGAGCCGGGCGCGCGGCTCTACCGCACGGGAGACAAGGGCCGCTGGAGGCCGGACGGAACGTTGGAGTTCATGGGCCGCCTGGACTTCCAGGTGAAGCTGCGCGGCTACCGCATCGAGCTGGGTGAGATTGAAGCCACGTTGCGCACGCACGCCGGAGTCAGTGACGCGGTGGCCCTGGTGCGCGAGGACGTACCGGGCGACGCGCGGCTCGTGGCCTACGTGGTGACGGACGGCGACACGGAGTCGCTGCGCGAGCACCTGCGCCGGCACCTGCCGGAGTACATGGTGCCGTCGGCCTTCGTCACCCTGCCCTCCTTGCCTTTGACGCCCAACGGCAAGCTGGACCGCAAGGCGCTGCCCTCACCGGAAGCGCGGCTGCGCACCGCGCGTTCATACGTGGCCCCGGC
>NZ_RAWE01000452.1 GCF_003611695.1 Corallococcus carmarthensis
GGGCGGAGTCGGGCGTGGGGGGCCACTCGTGAAGTGGGCCTGGGCGTGGGTGTTGGGCTGCATGCTGCTGGGGGCGGGGCGCGCGGATGCCGCCAGCCCGCGCATGCAATACGTGGGGGTGGTCAACCTGAATGAAGCCACGGCGGCGGAGCTGGACCTGCTGCCGGGCGTGGGTGAGAAGGCGGCGCAGCGCATCCTCGAGCACCGCAAGAAGCGGCCCTTCGGTCGCGTCGAGGAGCTGGTCCGGGTCAAGGGCTTCGGCAAGAAGAAGTTCCTCAAGCTGAGGGCCCACCTGGCCCTCAGCGGCCCCACGACGCTCAAGAAGGAGCAGGTCCCCGCCTCCCCGCCGCCGGGAAGGGAGGGACCCGTTACGAACCCATGACAAACACAACCATCGGTTGAGTCAGGCTCATGGGGCCGCCCTCCCCGGGCTCCGGCATGCCCGGGGGGCGGCGGCCCTTCTTTCCAGGGATGACACAGCCAGCCAGCCTCCAGCGCAGGGGGAGGCCCCTCGCGTCATCGCTGCCCTCCATGGCCCCCGGGCGGGCGGCCCCGTCCGCCTCCGAGCACCCATTCCGGATTTTGCTGGAACCCCCAAGCCGACGCGCTAGGACACGCCCAGCTTTGGAACACATCGGAAAGACAGGGAGGCCGGAGTTGAAGGAGGATGCGCCCATGAAGGACACACAAGCCCCGGAGTCGATAACAGGCCCGGACGGCAGCAAGTCCCGGGGATCGCAGCAGCAGCTGGGCGAGGTGCTGGAGTTCATGCGCCTCTTGTGGGCCGTCGACCACGGTCTGCAATCCACGTCCAAGCGGATGGAGTCCACGCTGGGACTCACCGGTCCGCAGCGGCTGGTCATCCGGCTCGTCGGACGCTTCCCGGGCATCACCGCTGGAGCGCTCGCCAACATCCTCCACGTGCACCCCAGCACGCTCACCGGAGTGCTCAAGCGCCTGGAGAAGCGCGGCCTGCTGGAGCGCAAGTCGGATCCGCTCGACGGCCGCAAGGCGCTCTTCGCGCTCACCGACTCCGGCCGTGCGCTGGACGTCCCGTCCGAGGGTACCGTCGAATCCGCCGTGCAGCGCGTGCTCGCCCGTCTGCCCCGCGACCGCATCGTCCTCACCCAGGGAGTGCTCACGGCGCTCGCCGAGGAGCTGGGCGGCCTCTCCGCGCCCATGGAGGACGCTCCGGCGGCCTCCCACACCACCCCTACCGCCGAAGGCTGAGCGCGCCCCCCTGCCCTCCCACCGTCCTCACGGGACGGGGAGGGCAGGGGGGCGCGCTCAGCCTTCGGCGGTAGGGGTGGTGTG
>NZ_RAWE01000453.1 GCF_003611695.1 Corallococcus carmarthensis
CCGTGGAGATGGGCTTCAAGGGACGCAGTGAGAGCGTCGAGCACGTTGCGCTCCTGCTTCCTGAGGCTCATCACGGCCGTGAGGATGCGCTCGACGAAGCGGCTGCCGTCCTCGCTCTGGGTGCCAAAGCTCGTCTTGCGCCAGATGACCGCATGGCGCAGGTCCCTCTCGGCGAGGTTGTTGGTGGGCTCGACGCCCTCGGTATAGACGAACGTCCAGAGAGCATCCTTGAGCTTGAGGATTTCCCTGGCGGTGCCGGCCACCGGCTTCGGGCACACCTGCGCGGCCTCCGCCAGGAGTCGCTCCACCTCGCGCATGAGCGGGCGCATCTTGCGCTGGAAGGTGGCGCGCTTCAGGAGCCCATCGCGAGCCAGATGCCACCATTCGAAGAGGACGAAGACTTCCGCCAGCAGTCGCTCTCCCAGCCGCTTCGCCTCCCCTCCGCGCTCGACGAAGCCTTCGAATTCGCGCACCAGGTGCGCCCAGCAGACCTGCCGTTTGAGGGCGTGCACCCAATTGTAGGCACACCACCTGTCGGAGATGAGCGTGCCCCGAAAGCCCTGGCCCAACATCGTCTGGGCGACGGCCTTGCCGCGACTCTTGACGATGAGAAAGACAGCCACCGTCGCGGTGCTGGCGACCCACAGCCAGGCGCGTGCATGCTTCTGCCACCAGCCGGTTTCATCCTGATGCACGGCGGGCTGCGTCTGGACGTAGGCGCGCGCCTCACTCACGGCAGCCGCGAGGGCCTGGCTCACCCACTGCTCGAGGTTGCTGACGCTGCCGAGTGCCAGCTCCACGCCCAGCACGTCCTCCAGCAACTCCTGCACCAGCCGCTTGGACAAGCGCAGGCGCCCGGTGCAAAGCGCGATGAAGCCCGTCAGGCGCGGCCCGAAGTTGCCCTCGGGTACGCCCGCCGGCAGCGGTGCGCAGCGCCAGGCATTACAGTCAGCGCACCAGCCCGCGTGCAACTCGTATTGCCTCACCTCGGGCACGATGCGCGGCAACTCCACCACCTGGTGGATTCGTGCGGGAGGCGTGCTCGCCAGTCGCAACAGGGGCCCGGTGCAGCCCGTGCAACGCTCCGGTGCGGGCACCGCAACCACCTGCGTCACCTTGTCCGCAGGCAGCAGCTCGCGCTTGCGGCCCTTATGTCCGGGCTGGCCTCCGGGCTTACGCCCCGTCGGCTCCGACTTCCTGGGCGGCGTACCGGGTGGGTCCGAGGACGGAGGCTTCGAGGAATTGCGCGAGGTACTCCGCAGCCGCGCCTCCAGCTCTGCGATGCGAGCCTCCTGCTGC
>NZ_RAWE01000454.1 GCF_003611695.1 Corallococcus carmarthensis
GCTCTAGCAGGCTGTTGAAGAAGCCCGGTTTGCTGGCACGGGGCCGGGCTTCTCGTTGACTGCAATCTCAACCTTGTCGTCGAGGGGAGGCGGCGGGCGCGGAGTGGCTATGCGGCGGCCAACCGCGCCATCCGCACCAGGTTGTACGCGGTGCCCACCAGGTAGGCCGCCAATTCCGTGCGCTCCCTGCCTTTGAAACGCGTCTTGCGGAAGCGGCCCACCGTCTTCATCCAGCCCCAGACTTCTTCGATTCGCTTCCGTGCCCGCTGGCTGAGGGCGTAGCCAACGGGCCTCGTCGTTCGCCCGTCAATGGCCGAGCGGCGTCGAATGTCCGTCGTCTGAGCGATATGCGGCGTTACTCCCATGCGTCGGCAGTCGGCGACGAAGTCCGCCGTGTCGTAGCCCTTGTCGGCGCCCACGGAGGCGCGCTCGTTCCGGGACTTCAGCCCCTCGAGCATCATCACCGCCGCGTCGCGCTCGGCGAAGCCATCCGCCGGCATCACCGCGAGGTCCACGAGCAGCCCGTTGCGATTCTCCATGACGCCATTGAGGCTGTAGGCCAGCCGCGCCTCCTTGCCGTCGCCCTTGCGCGCCAGCCGCGCCTCCGGGTCCGTCGTCGAGGCGTGCGTCGTGTTACCTCGCTTCTGCCCGTGAAAGTTCACCGTCGGGTTGCCCTTGTCGTCGGGCGGCTCCTGCTTGTCGTCCTTCTCGTCCTTCGGGCGGAACGACTTCAGCGACGCCCAGGCTTCAATCAGGCTGCCATCCACGCTGAAGTGCTCGTTGCTGGTGAGCCCCGCGCTCTGCGCCTGGCTCATGACCGCCAGGAAGAATCTCCGGGCGACGTCGTGCTCCAGGAGCCGGTCCCGGTTCTGCGAGAAAGTGCTGTGGTCGAAGGAGGCGTCCTCCATCCCCATGTCGAGGAACCACCGGAACAAGAGGTTGTAGTCGAGCTGCTCGCAGAAGAGCCGCTCGCTTCTCACCGAGTAGAACGCCATGAGGAGGCAGGACTTCAGCAACTGCTCTGGCGGGATGCTCGGCCGGCCGGTGCCGCTGTACATCTCATCGAACGTCGGCGAAAGCGCTGCCAGCGCCGCGTCCGCCATGTCCTTCACCCTGCGCAGCGGATGGCCCGCGGGCACCCGGTCTCCCGGCGTCCTCAAGCTGAACAGCGTCGTCTGCTGCTTGGGCCGTCCGCGCATCGCTGCCTCCGATGCGCGGAGGACACCACGTCACGGTGCGGGGTGTCGATCCCTCGGAGGGGTTTCTCAACACCCTGCTAG
>NZ_RAWE01000455.1 GCF_003611695.1 Corallococcus carmarthensis
CAAGGAAGCCGCGCCTCCGCCGGAGCCCGCGTCCCCCCCTGCGGCCAGGACGACCGACGACACCGCGAGGACCGCGGTCCCCTCCGCCCCCGACAAGAAGGAGGAGCCGGAACCCCTGGGAGGCCGGGGCTCCGAGCCGAGCCCGCCCACGGAACTGGTGACGAGCCCCGCCGCGAAGGCCCTGCTCCTGAAGAATGTCGGCGGAGACGACGCCGAGGCCTCGGAATCCCAGGACCGCGCCGCCGAGGACGCCTCCTCTGGAGCGACGGCGGTCGTGCGCCGGCCGGTGGAGCTGGAGGACGACGCGAGCTCCACCCAGGCTCCCACGCCCATCGTGCGACGGCCGGCCTCCGAGGATGAGGAGCGGGCCCCCACCCCGGTCGTCCGCCGGCCCCTGTCGCCAGAGGACGAAGCCCCCGCGGCCACGCCCATCGTGCGCCGCCCCGCCTCCCTCACGGAGGACGAGGAGCGGGCGCCCACGCCCGTCGTGCGCCGGGCCGGGGTCATGCGTGAGGAGGAGGCCCCCGCGCCCACGCCCATCGTGCGCCGCCCTCCCGTCCTGACCGAGGACTTCCTGGAGCCGCCGGCCCCCACGCCCATCGTGCCCATGCGCTCCGTGCTGAGCGGGTCGCGGAGCACGGGCGCCAGCCGGTCGCAGCGCCCGCCGGAGCCGTCGGCCCCGTCAGAGCCTCCCCGCCTCTTCCCCTCCTCTCCCATGGCCGACGCGGACAAACCGCCCATCCGTGGCGGCCTCGCCGCGGATCCAGGCCGGCCCGCCTCTTCACGTCCTCCGGTGCTCACGGAGTCCGACAAGCCGCCCATGCGCGGAGGCTCCGTCGCCGACGCGGAGAAGCCGCCCATCCGCGGAGGCTTCGTCTCCGACGCGGACCGCCCGCCGCAGCTGCCGCCCCGCGCCACCGCGCCGCCGCCGGTTCCGCGCCAGGGACCGCCGCCCCGGCTGATCGCGACACCGCCCGTGCTGAAGCCCTCCTCTGCCGCGTCCCCGGACGACGAGCCAGAGGAGATCGCCGCCGACGAGGCCCAGTCCCTGGACGACGACGCCGGGCACACGCCGTCCAACGCCAGCGCGGCGCTGGACGAGCCGGAGGAGATCGACAACGACGAGGTCCACGACGCGGACTCGCTCGACATCGAGGCCGCGGACGCGGAGGAGGCCGTGGACGAAGGGCCTCCGCCCGCGCCTCCCGGATCCGCCCTCAACCCGTGGTTCGCGCAGCTCGCGCACGGGTATTGCCCCCCCGAGGGC
>NZ_RAWE01000456.1 GCF_003611695.1 Corallococcus carmarthensis
GGCCTCGAACGCTTCCGCGATGCGCGCCCACTCCGGCTTCTCCACCTGCTTCGCCATGCCCGGAAGCGTCCGCTGCGCGCTGCGCCCCCGGCAATCCCTCACGGCACGTCATTGGCCGGACGGTTACTCCCCGCGCGCTGTGCCGCCTCCAGCGTATTCTTCATCAGCATCGCAATCGTCATCGGCCCCACGCCGCCAGGCACGGGGGTAATGAACGACGCACGCTCCGCAGCGGCAGCGAACTCCACATCACCCACCAGCTTGCCGTCCGCCTTGCGGTTCATGCCCACGTCAATCACCACCGCACCGGGCTTGATCCACGCGCCCTTCACCAGCTCCGGCACGCCCACCGCCACCACCAGGATGTCCGCCTGCGCCACCTCCGCCGGCAGGTCGCTCTTGCGGTGGCACACCGTCACCGTCGCGTCCTTCTGCAGCAGCATCAGCGCCTGCGGCTTGCCCACGATGTTGCTGCGGCCCACCACCACCGCGCGCTTGCCCGCCGGATTGCACCCGACCTCTTCCAAGAGCCGCATCACGCCGTAGGGCGTGCACGCCCGCGTCGCCGGCCGCCCCAACAGCAGGTTGCCCGCGTTCATCGGGTGGAAGCCGTCCGCGTCCTTCTCCGGCTTCACCGCCGCGATGATGGCGTCCGCGTCAATGTGCTTGGGCAACGGCAGCTGCACCAGGATGCCGTGCACCGCCGGGTCCTCGTTCAGCCGGTGCACCAGCGCCAGGAGCTCCTCCTGGGTGATGGTCTCGTCCGGGTGGTGCTCCCAGGAATTGAAGCCCACCTCTTCGGCGGCCTTCTTCTTCCCCGTCACGTAGATCTTGGAAGCCGGGTCTTCACCCACGCGCACCACGGCGAGTCCGGGGGTGATGCCGCGCTCGGCCTTCAGGCGCGCCACCTCCTCCTTGATCTCCGCCCGCACGCGCGCCGCCACTGCCTTGCCGTCAATCAACTGAGCCGTCATGAGACCCACCTTATGCAAGACTGGCCCGGCACAAGGGAGCGAAGCGAAAGCATGGGTGCGGGAAAAGTTCTCGGGGCGATGTTGGGTCTCATGGCCGGCCTCCTGATTGGCGGGCCCTGGGCCATCGTGCTCGCCCTCATCGCGGGCGTGGCCGTGGGGCATTACTTCGACGAACAGCACGCCTCGCCCCCGGACTTCCCCGAAATCTTCAGCGACTTCCCCGCCACCTTCGCCCC
>NZ_RAWE01000457.1 GCF_003611695.1 Corallococcus carmarthensis
GCGCCCACCGTACGACCACCCTCGCGAACGGCGAACCGGAGCTCCTTCTCCATCGCGACCGGGGTGATGAGCTCCACCTCGATGGCGATGTTGTCGCCCGGCATGACCATCTCGACGTTGTCCGGCAGCTTCACCGTGCCCGTCACGTCCGTGGTGCGGAAGTAGAACTGCGGACGGTACCCCTTGAAGAACGGGGTGTGGCGGCCGCCCTCTTCCTTCGACAGCACGTAAATCTGCGCCTTGAACTTCGTGTGCGGCGTGATGCTGCCCGGCTTCGCCAGCACCTGGCCGCGCTCCATGTCCTCGCGCTTGAGGCCACGCACCAGCGCGCCGATGTTGTCGCCCGCCCGGCCCTCGTCCAGCAGCTTGCGGAACATCTCCACGCCCGTCACCACCGTCTTCTGCGTCGCGCGCAGGCCGACGACTTCCACTTCCTCGCCCACCTTGATGATTCCGCGCTCCACGCGGCCCGTCGCCACCGTGCCACGGCCGGCGATGGAGAAGACGTCTTCCACCGGCATCAGGAAGGGCTTGTCCGTCGCGCGCTGCGGCGTCGGGATGTAGCTGTCCACCGCCTCCATCAGCTTCAGGATGGCCGGCTCGCCAATCTCGCTGGTGTCACCCTCCAGCGCCTTCACCGCGGAGCCAGGGACGATGGGGATGCTGTCGCCCGGGAACTCGTACTTCTTCAGCAGGTCCCGAACCTCCATCTCCACCAGCTCGCGCAGCTCCGGGTCATCCAGCAGGTCCACCTTGTTCAGGAAGACCACGATGTAGGGCACGCCCACCTGGCGCGCCAGCAGGATGTGCTCGCGCGTCTGGGGCATCGGGCCGTCCGCCGCCGACACCACCAGGATGGCGCCGTCCATCTGCGCCGCGCCCGTAATCATGTTCTTCACGTAGTCGGCGTGCCCCGGGCAGTCGACGTGCGCGTAGTGACGGTTCTTCGTCTTGTACTCCACGTGCGCCGTGGAGATGGTGATGCCGCGCTCACGCTCTTCCGGCGCCTTGTCAATCTGGTCGTACGCCAGGAACGTGGCGCCGCCCGACTTCGCCAGCACCTTCGTGATGGCCGCCGTCAGCGACGTCTTGCCGTGGTCCACGTGCCCAATCGTTCCGATGTTCACGTGGGGCAGGCTGCGATCGAACTTTTCCTTGGACATGA
>NZ_RAWE01000458.1 GCF_003611695.1 Corallococcus carmarthensis
GGGAAGCGAGACGACGGTCATGGGGTATGGGCGCCCGGTGTGGAGTACGCGGGCCACCTTCGCGGTGGTGCTGGGGCTGGTGCTGGCCTCGGGGGGCGCGCGGGCGCAGGACGGTGGCGACTGGCTGACGGCCTTCGAATTGCTGGCGAGCGGACCCGAGCTGGGCGGCAGTGACATCCCCCGGGATGTGCCGCCGCGCCGGGGCGCCGGGGCGTCGGTGGTGCCGCCGGAGGTGATGGCCCGGGTGCTGACGGAGGAAGGGCCCCGGCCGGTGCCCACGGCGTCCGCGGCGGAGTCCGGGCCGGTGGTGGGGCCGGAAGCGGGCCGGGTGTCGCCGCCCCGCGTGCGCCTGACGGAAGGCGCGCCCAGGCCGCCGTTCAAGGTGCTGCCGGTGGCGGTCGCGGTGGTGCCCGGGCTGGTGCTGCACGGGTTGGGGGCGTGGACGGCGGGGGACGCGGCGACGGCGCGCGGCCTGTTCGCGGCGGAGGCGATAGGGCTGGGGTTGATTGGCGCGGGGCTGGTGCCCATCGCGTTGACGGGCGCGTCGCGCAAGACCATCGGGCCGCTGTACGCGGTGACGCTGACGGGGGCGGGGGTGTTCTCGCTGTCGATGCTGGCGAACCTGTACGCGGTGACGTCGCCCGCGTTCGACCCGGGCCAGGTGCCGGACACGCTGCCGCCGCTGGAGTTCGACCTGGGCTACCAGTACGTGTACGACGCGACGGCGGAGTACCGGAACTTCTTCGCGCTGGACGCGGTGGCGCGGTTGTCGGCGGTGCGGCTGGAGGCGTCCGCGCGGCTGGCTCCGGACGAGGGCAACACGTTGATCCGCGCGGGCGCGGCGTACCGGCTGTGGGGCGCGCCGGAGCGGACGCTGGGGCTGGGGGACGGCACGTCGCTGGATGTGGAGGGCTTCGCGACGTACCACCGCTACCCGACGGAGGGCTTCACGATGGGAGGCGGGGAGGTGGCGCTCAAGGGCCGCTACGCGATGGCGCGCTTCGGGCCGCGCTTCTCGGGCTCGTTCGTGGAGGGCGGCGTGGGGTTGTCCTTCCAGGGCTACAGCTATCCGGGGCGCGTGAGCGACGACAACCTGTACGGGCAGCTGCTCTACACGTTCGGCTACGGCGTGTGGCTGGGGCGGGGC
>NZ_RAWE01000459.1 GCF_003611695.1 Corallococcus carmarthensis
CCATCTTCCCCACCAGCCCCGCCGCCTCGTTGCGCACCGCGAAGCCTCCACCCCGGACGCCAATCGGATCCAACGGGGGGATGTGCATCGCCACCACGTGCACCGCGTCGCGCGCTTCCTCCAACCAGCCGTCCAGCGCCTCCTCCACCATCGGATCCACCGTGCTGCTGCCGGAGTCCACCAGGCTGAAGTGCACGCCCCGGAAGGTGAAGTGCTGGCTGGCCCTGCCCACCAGCCGCTGGTACTCGCGCGCGTCGTCCGTGAAGGTCTCGTGGTTGCCCAGCGTGGCGAACAGCGGGATGCGCGAGTCCGCCTCCAGCCGCTGCTGGAACTCCTCCAACTGTTCGCGCGTCCCGTACTCCGTCAGGTCCCCCGCGAAGAAGATGAAGCGCAGGGAGGGGTCCTGGTTCAGCCGCGCGTAGATGTCCCCGACCTTCGATAGCGCCTCCTGCACGTCCGCCAGCGCCGCGAACCGGAACGGCTCGCGCGTGTCCCAGTCCGGCGGCGCCACCGTCAGCCGCGCCGTCGTCCCCGGCCGCAGGGCCACGCGCCACGCCTTCACCGTCGGGTGCGCGTCCGGCATCGCGTCCACCGTCAGCGGCGTGCCCGCTTCGTCCACGGCGTTCAGCACCGCGTCCGGCATCGCGTTGTGCACCATGAACAGCCAGTCCGTCCGCGCATCGGCTCCAGCCGCGACGCGCACCGTGAACACCGGCGCCTGGCCCCACAGCTCCAGCGTCCCCGACGAAAGCGTGCGCACCGACGCGAGCCCGCCTTCCACCTCCACCGTCAGCGCGTCCGCTTCCGCCTGTCCCACGCGCGTGTCGCGCACCGCGCGGTCCTCGCTGGGACGCACGCAGCCCGAGGACATCAGCGCCGCCGCGAGCCCCACCGCGCCCAGGGTCCGAAGTCCACCGCTCACGTGTCACCTCCCACCGCGTACACCAGCGCCAGCCGCCCCATCAGCGCACCGCCCGCCTGGGCCTCCGCCGCCACACCCCAGCGCTCCGTCAGCAGCACGCGCCCCCTCAAACCGAATGAACCAATCATCCCGCCGCCACGGCCTCGCAGGCCTCCCACCAGTCCGTCCTTGCGGTGGTCGTAGAAGAGCACCGCCTCGCCCCGGAGC
>NZ_RAWE01000045.1 GCF_003611695.1 Corallococcus carmarthensis
GGCGGGGCTTGATGCGTCACGTAATAGAGGCGCCCGAACGCCAGCAGCGCTACTAGCATCAAGAGAAGCGTGTGGAGCGGGAAGCGACGCACGAGCAAACTCCTTGATTCCAACCGGGACCGGGGGTTATCAGCGCCCGCGAGTTCCATCCGCAAAAATGACCGGAGGCGTGTGTGGCTGAGACTTTCGACGTGGTGATCATCGGCTCGGGTCCTGGCGGCTATGTGGGCGCCATCCGCGCGGCCCAGCTAGGGCTGAAGACGGCCATCATCGAGAAGGACAAGCGCCTGGGTGGCACGTGTCTGCACCGCGGCTGCATCCCCACCAAGTCGCTGCTGTGGACGGCGTCGCTCTTCCACCACATCAAGGAGTCGTCCGACTTCGGCATCGACGTGGCGAACCCCACCGTGAACTGGGCCAACGCCCAGAAGCACAAGGACAAGGTCGTCACCAAGGGTGCCAACGGCATCGACTTCCTGATGAAGAAGAACAAGATCACCGTGGTGAAGGGCCACGGGCGGATCACGGGCAAGGGCAAGGTGGAGGTGACGGCGGAGGACGGCTCCAAGCAGACCCTGGACACGAAGAACATCATCATCGCCACGGGCTCCGTGCCCAAGTCCCTGCCGAACGTGGCGGTGGACCACAAGCGGGTGATGAACAGTGACTCCATCCTGACCATCGACCGCATCCCCAAGAGCATCATCGTCCTGGGCGCGGGCGCGGTGGGCTGCGAGTTCGCCTCCGTGTTCAACCACGTGGGCAGCAAGACGGCCATCGTGGAGTACATGCCCGCGCTGCTCCCCATCGAGGACGCGGACGTCTCCAAGGAGCTGGACAAGATCTTCCGCCGCCGCGGCATCGACGTGCACACGGGCGCCAAGGTGGAGAAGGTGGAGCACACGGCGGACGGCGTGCGCGTCACCATGACGGTGGGCACGGAGACCAAGACGCTGGAGGCCGAAATCCTCCTGTCGGCGGTGGGCCGCGCGCCCGTCACCGAGGACGTGGGCCTCAACAAGACGTCCGTCCAGGTGGACCGCGGCTTCATCAAGGTCGACACGCTGTGCCGCACCAGCGAGCCCAACGTCTACGCCATTGGCGACGTCATCCCCACGCCGATGCTGGCGCACATGGCCAGCGCCGAGTGCGTGATGGTGGTGGAGCACATCGCCGGGAAGAACCCCGCGCCCATCAACTACGACCTGACCCCGTCGGCCACGTACTGCTACCCCGAGGTGGCGTCCGTGGGCCTCACGGAGAAGAAGGCCAAGGAGCGCGGCTACGACGTGAAGGTGGGCATCGCCCCCTTCGGCGCCGTCACCAAGTCGGCCATCTCCAACGAGTCGATCGGCATGATCAAGATCGTCTCCGACCGGAAGTACGACGAGGTGCTGGGCATCCACATCATCGGGCCGCACGCCACGGAGCTGCTCGCCGAGGCCTGCGTCGCGATGAAGCTGGAGATCACCACCGAGGAGCTGGCCCACACCATCCACGCGCACCCGACGCTCTCCGAGATCATGCACGAGGGCGCCGAGGCCACGCTGGGTCACCCGCTGCACTTCTAGCGGGTACGGCGGCCCGGCCTCTTCTGGCCGGGCCCTCCGTAGAGCGCCTGCAGTGAGGCCGCCAGCGCGGCCAACCGTTGGCGCAGGGGTTCCGGGGCGAGCACCTCCACGCCCGCCCCCACTTCGCACAGCTGGGAGACCGCGATGGACTCCCGCTCGAAGTCCAGCGTCACCTTCCGCTTCCCACCGCGTGCCGCGGGTGCCTTGTCCAGGCGCTCACCGTCGGCCGGGGGACGCATCCTCCGCAGCGCCGCTTCCCCTTCCTGCGTGCAGGCGAGCGTGACGTCGTAGTGGGCGCGCTCCACCGCGAACTTCACGCACCAGTCCTTCCAGAACGCGGGCAGGTCGAAGCCGTGGGGGCGGGTGAAGCCCTGGGGGCGCAGCCGCACGTCGCCAATGCGTCCGCCCCGGAAGACGCGGGGGCCCTTGTCCGTGCCGGCGACGAGGTACCAGCGGTCCGCCTTGATGACGAGCCCGTAGGGGTCCACCGTCCGGCGGGAGCGGGCGCCGTCGAAGTCCTGGTAGCTCAACGACACGCGGCGGTCCTGCCAGGCGGCGTCGCGCAGCTTGCCCAGGTGCGGCAGGGGCTCGCGGCCGGTGAACCAGCCGGAGGCGTCCACGTGGAGCCGCTGGCGGGCGTGCTCCAGCGCGGGTTGCTGGAGCGCGGGGAGGGCCGCGGCCAGCTTCACCAGGCCCGTGCGCAGCGGCGTGGACAGGCCCAGGTCGTCCAGGGCTCCGGGGGCTCCCACCGTGGCCAGCGCCTGGAGCTCCGGGCGGGTGAGGCCGGTGAGCTGCGTGCGCCAGCCCTCCATCAGCGCCACACCGCCCGTGGCTCCGCGCGTGGCGTACACGGGGACGCCCGCGGTGGAGAGCGCGTCCAGGTCCCGGTGCACGGTCCGGCTGGAGACCTGGAGCTCGCGCGCCAGCTCGCCCACGGTGCTGCGGGGCCGGGACTGGAGGCGCATCAACAGGTGGACGAGGCGATCCGCGCGCATGGGCACTCCGGCCGTGGGGAGACGTGCAGCCTGGACCGGGAATCATGACAGGGGTTGTCAGGATTGGGCGTGCAGGGTGGCACGTGAAAGGGGAGCACGGACATGAAGCCACTCGAAGGACAGGTGGCCCTGGTCGCGGGAGCGACGCGGGGCGCGGGCCGGGGAATCGCGACGATGCTGGGAGCCGCGGGGGCCACGGTGTACTGCACCGGCCGCAGCGTGCGGGGGCGGCTGGCGAGCGGGGACTCGCGGCCGGAGACGATTGAAGAGACGGCGGAGCAGGTGACCGCGCTGGGCGGGAAGGGCATCGCGGTGCGGGTGGACCACACCGTGGAGGAGGAGGTGGAGGCGCTCTGCCAGCGCATCCGCGCGGAGGCCGGGAAGCTGGATGTGCTGGTCAATGACATCTGGGGCGGGGAGTCGCTGCACGAG
Organism: Corallococcus carmarthensis; assembly: GCF_003611695.1. Taxonomy (GTDB): domain Bacteria; phylum Myxococcota; class Myxococcia; order Myxococcales; family Myxococcaceae; genus Corallococcus; species Corallococcus carmarthensis. Next base: position 2,999 of record NZ_RAWE01000045.1, read on the forward strand.
CTGGGGCTGCCGTTCTGGAAGCAGTCGCCCGCGAAGGCGCGGCTGATGTTCGACCGCGCCGTGGGCACGCACATCGTCACGAGCCGCTACGCGGTGCCGTTGATGCTGGAACGCGACCGGGGGCTCATCGTGGAGGTGACGGATGGGGATTCGTTCGGCTACCGGGGCGGCGTCGCGTACGACGTGACGAAGATGGCGGTCATCCGGCTGGCCTTCGCGATGTCGAGGGACCTGCGCCGCACGAACATCACGGCGCTGGCGGTGACGCCGGGGTTCCTGCGCTCGGAGGAGATGCTGGATGGCTTCGGGGTGAAGGAGGCGAACTGGCGCGACGCGGTGAAGAACGTTCCGGACTTCGTCGCGTCGGAGACGCCGTCTTACGTGGGCCGCGCGGTGGCGGCGCTGGCGGCGGATCCGGACGTCCACCGCAAGGCGGGGCGCGTGGTCGCGTCGTGGACGCTGGCGCGCGAGTACGGCTTCACGGACCTGGATGGCTCGCGGCCGCACTGGGCCGAGCACTTCGAGCGGGCCTATGGGAAGGCGTACACCGTCGCGGACGACGCGGCCTATGCGTCGTGGCTCGGGGGCTCCATCGAAATCGTGTGTCCGGACTGGCCGCGCTACTGAGGCACACGGCCCATCCCCCGACGCCGGGTGACGCGGTATGGTCTGACGCGAGAGGTCGCGCACATGGCCAAGGGGCACCGCAGGAACGACGAGCCGGAGCGGGTCGACGAGACCCGGGTCGCACCGCTCGACAACGACCTGGACGAGACGGAAGAGGTCCGCACCGAGCAGACCCAGGTGCCCACCCCCGCGCAACGGGACGCCGCGGAGGCGGCCCGTTCGTCCGCGGGCGGCTCCGGCCGGAAGTCCTGGGGCAACCAGACGCGGGTCGCGCCCACCACGGGCGCGGCCCTGCGCGCCGCCGAACTCACCGGGCCCGAGACTCGGATGACGCCGCCCCCGGTTCCCGACGAGGACCTCGTCGAGGAGACCCGCGTGGATGGCTTCAAGCCTCCTCCCCCGCCGCCACCCCGCGCGCGCGACGGCCGGGGCGTTGCTGGCGAGGACGACGACGAGGGGTTCGCCGCTCCGGAGACCGCCTTTCGCCCCTCGCGTGGCGGCGCCCGCGAGGAAGGGCAGGGCCTTCCGGAGATCGCTCGTCCGGGACGCGGCGGCGCACGCGAGGAAGGGCAGGGCCTCCCGGAGATCGCCCGTCCGGGGCGCGCGGTGACTCGCGAAGAGGGGCAGGACCTTCCAGAAATCGTCCGCCCGAGTCGAGGCGGCACTCGGGACGAGGCCCGTCTGGAGGGCGCCCGGCCGGGACGCGCGGCGGCGCGCGAAGAGGGGCAGGGCCTTCCGGAGATCATCCGTCCAGGTCGCGGTGGTGCTCGCGAGGAAGGTCAGGACCTCCCGGAGATCATCCGTCCTTCCCGGAGCGGTGTTTCCCCGCGCGGTGGCGCGAAGGACGAGGACTTCGCGCTGCCAGAGATCATCCGCGCGGGCCGTGGCGCGGAGCTGGACGGAAGCTCCTCCGAACCTCCTCGCACGGCACGCAGCGACAGTCCCGGAAAGGCCAGCCGGCCGGAGCCGATGATCTTCGCGCCGCTGCCCTCCGCGCAGGCAGCAAGCCAGGCGGAAGCGCCGTCCGAACTGCGCACGATGTTCGCCACCCACTCCGCGCTGCTCGCGGAGCGCCTCAAGGCCGAGCTCCAGCACAAGATCTACGGCCGCTCCCCGCACCGCATCCTGCGCGTGGACGAACCCGAAGGCCCCAGCACCGCGGGCGGCAAGCAGGCCCGTCAGGCCATCTCGCTCGTGGACCGCAAGGGGAGCGCCCCCGCGCTCATCGCGGGCTGGGTGGACGTGGCCAAGGGACAGGCCTCGCTGCGCAACCACGAGGCCGTGGCCAAGCGCTACGAGTTCCAGCACGGCACTCCGCTGGAGCTCGCCCCGGAGGAGTACGAGAAGTTCCTCACCGACGTGGACGAGGTGCTGCGCACCGCCGCCATCCAGGTCCGCATCCTCGTGCCGGACGAATCCACGCCCACTCGCGCCACCGTGGGACAGCAGGCACCTCGCGCCACCGGGGTCGCCGTGCGGTGGGTGATGCTGCTCGTCGTCGTCGCCTTCCTGCTGGGACTCGCCGCCGGGAGCCTGCTGCTTCCTCACGAGTAGCGCGCGACCCGCGTCTCCTCCTCGCGGAAGACGCGACCAGGAATAATTCGTCAGGTCGTATTCCGCGCAAGTCTCCGGACACGCCACGTCGTTGAGGGGATCTCGCGCCGCCTCCGCGGACGGCGAGGTCGCGCCGCGCGTCCGGATGACCCGTCACCACGCCCCGCCATGGACGTGTTCGCGCAGTGCCGCGAACGCGAGGGCCGGGGTCTGTCGCGAGAGGGGAATGTCGATGAAGCAATACGGACGAAGAGCATGGTGGGCCCTGGTGGCCACCGTGGGCCTGATGGCCTGCGGCCCCGAGCCCGAACCTGAAACAACGGCGGTGGAGGCCATGGCCGCGCAGGAACAGGCCCTGGATGGCACCTCCTGCCGGCCCACCTCCGAGCCGGTCGTGGGCAGTGGCCTGTCCCAGAAGTGTACGGGACCGTGGGAGTACCGCGACCTGTGTTTCAAGTCCGGCAGCTCGTCCGCGTGCGGCGGCATCATCGGTTATCAGCCGGCCACCTGCACCTCCACGTGCAACCACCCCACCGGCTACGAGCGACAGACGTTCGGCGGGACCGCGAGCGGCGTGTACCGGACGACGCGCTCGTGCGACTACTCGGAGAAGCCGCCGTGCACGACGACCAACAAGTCGACTTACTCCAAGACGTGCAGCCAGGTGGCCAGTGACGTCGTCGCCACGCTGCGCGCCCAGGGCAAGGAGTTCACGGGCCATCCGCTGACCGTCGTCAGCGCGACGCCGGGCTCCCGCACGTACAGCAACTTCCGCGTCCTCTCCAACACGGCCGAGCTCTACATCACCGAGGAGAACTTCGCCGAGGCGTGCACCATCGTCATCGACAACGTGGGCGTGAACTGGGTGAACAGCCAGGACCCGGTCTGCGGCACGTACGCCTGCAACGGCGCGCCCATCTACCCGACCTGTCGTGACGCGTCCTTCGGCACGGAGCCCAACCCGGCCACGTGCGACGGGCTGGCGGGCGGCGGCGTGAAGTACTCGCAGCCTGGAAAGATGCTGTCGGAGCTCGGCGGCGCGGCGGACACCCGGCAGGAGCCGGCGCTGCCCAACCGGCCCCTCTGCCTCACGGCGGATGACGTGCCGTTCTCCAGCGCCCAGACGAAGTATGGCCGGCTGCAGGCCACGTGGGACCGCGTGGCGTCCCTGCCGTCCTCGTCGGTGGACCAGCCGCTGCTCCAGCGCAACCTGGTGGACGCCTTCAAGACGCTCTTCGAGCTCCAGGGGCAGCTGCTCACCCCCGCGCAGCAGGACTTCATCCTCCAGCGCTACGCGGACTTCCCGGACTTCAACCGCGTGACGCGCGTCGACCCCACCGTCGACTTCAGCTGGGGCCGGGGCTCGCCGTCGGGCGCCATCGCTCCGGAGACGTTCTCCGCCCGCTGGACGGGCGAGGTGCAGGCGCCCGTCACCGGCACCTATACCTTCGAGATCACCACCGACGACGGCATGCGGCTGTGGGTGGACAACACGCTGCGCATCGACGCGTGGTTCTCCCAGGCGCCGACGGCGTACACCACCACCGTCAACCTCCAGGCCGGCCAGCGTTACGCGCTGCGCGTGGAGTACTTCGACAACGGTGACAGCGCCACGGCCCGCCTGCGCTGGACGCCCCCGGGCTCCAGCGGCCTGGTGGTCATCCCCCCGGAGCAGCTCTACCTGACCGCGTCCTCCACGCACGGCCTGCGCGCGGAGTACTTCGACGAGATGGACCTCACGTCCAACAACTGCAACGCCTGGACGCCCCCGGCCGCCGCCGAGGCGTGCGCGTCCACCGGCGCCGTGGACGCCACCCTGGCCATGTGCCACCGGATGGCCCAGTCCCACGTCCCCGCGGACCGCGTCGCCACCGTCTGGCAGCGCTGCATGGACGCGGCCGCCAGCGCCGCCGCGGTGTCCTGCTCCGGCCCGTCGCCCTACAAGCAGGCCTGGTACGACATCAGCCAGGCGCTGCTGCGCAAGGACGTCCTCGCGCTGAAGCGCGACAGCCAGGGGCAGCTCATCCAGGCGGACCTCCAGGCGCGCATGGCGCGGCTGGACCAGTGGTACGGCCTGGCGCGCACCCAGGTGTACGGCGGCGCCGCGTTGCCGGAGGCCCTGTGGAAGGACCTGGACCTGACCTTCAGCGACTTCTGGAAGCAGGCCTACGCGGGCGGACTGCTCAGCCAGGACGGCACGCAGCTCATCGCCGGGGACCCGTTCAACACCGGCCTCTCCACGGACCGCGCGATGCTGACGGCGGCCCTCACGCCGGTGGGCGGCTCCACGTCGCTGCCCCTGAGCAACGCGCCCCTCCTGCTGCTCCTGGGCGACGGCCTGCACGGCCTGCATGACCGCCTGGCGGACGTCAGCCAGATGCACGACCTGGGCTGCCGCTTCATGGTGTGCGCGGGCCCGCCGCCCGTGCAGACCGAGGTGTCCGAGCTGTGGCGGCTGTACGGCGCCATGGCGGACGAGACGACCCTGAACGCCGCGGTGCAGGGAGCCTCCAACCTGGCCCTGGCCCCCGCGGAGCGCAACGCCTGGCGCAACCTCTTCGACCTGCTGCGCCAGCGCCACGCGGCCCTGCGGACCGCCGTGACGGAGGTCTACGGCGCGACGGACTACTCGCCGTCGCTGCTGATGGGCACGTCCCCCACCACCACGCCGGCCGCCGCGCTGATGCTGTCGCGCGCCATCCAGGACGGCAGCACGCGCACCGCCAGCTACCTGCGCACGGGCACCTTCCTGCCCAGCGCGCGCAACTCGCTGCGCGCCGGCATCCAGGAGGCCAAGCGCGCCCAGCTGGACAACCTCATCACCCAGCGCACCCAGAAGCTGACGACGGACAAGGCGGACTTCGTCCAGCACCGCACGGACTACGTGAACGCGCGGCTGGCGGAGATGGGCAACGTCCAGCAGCGCACCAGCGTGAAGGACCAGCTCAAGCTGCGGCTCACCCAGTTCGACCAGCTGGCCGTGGACCTGACGGGGCTGCGCGCCAACGCGGCCCTGGAGGACGCCGCCTTCGGTGACTTCGCCGCCGCGTTCAACGTGGCGAGCGAGGCGGAGTCCGCGGACCTGGCCCGCCTGGCCATCACCCGCGGCACTCCGGACACGCTGGTCATCTCCGCCCAGGAGGCTCGCTTCGAGCCGGGCATGAGTCAGGGCAACTTCACCAGCTACGCCGTGCGCAAGAACGGCGCGGTTTGGACGCAGGCCGCGAGCGCGGGCGACATCTTCAACATCTCCGCGCGCAACCAGTGGGCCCCCGCGTGCGTGCTGTCCAAGGCGCAGCTGCAGAAGCCGATGCAGACCCAGGGCACCCTGGGTGGGGTGAACGTGTCCAACGCGCTCACCGGCACCGAGGGCTACCTGGTGTCCTTCAGCGACAGCGCCTTCAGCGCGCAGTCCAACGCCACGTCCAACTACTCAGGCGCGTCCAGCTCCGTCCGGGGTTGCGCGGGGACCCGGGTGGAGGCCGGCACCAGCTGGGACCTCTTCGTCACGGTCGAGGCCTCCGTCTACGCCTACGCGGAGGCGTGCCTGGCCAGCGAGAAGGGCCACCGCACCACCAACGACAGCACCAACGGCGGTGACCAGCGCGTCAGCGCCACGTACAACACCGGCATCCGCCTGCCGGGCACGCCGTTCCCGGACCTGCCCGTGGGCTCGCTCCTGCTGGTGCAGGTGGAGAAGAACACCCAGGTCGTGCGCGACGTGCAGGTGGTGCAGCCGGCCATGTCCGTCATCATCGGACGCAAGCCGGGGCTCGCGGACACGCAGACGGATCCGGGCGTGGACCTGTACCTGGTGGCCAACGACGCCGCGAAGGTGGCGCTGCCCGGCTCCACGTTCACGTGCTCGCCGGACACGACGCACTCGCTGACGGTGGACTTGCAGAAGCTGGTGCCCGCGGGCTCCGCCGTGCGCCAGATGGCGCCGGCCATGGCCCGGGTGCTGACGGACATGCGCACCGCCACCGAGGCCCTGGTCAACCAGGGCCGGGTGCTCTCCCAGGACATGGCGGCCCGCCGCCAGGGGGCCACGAGCGCGCTCAACACGGCCTGCCGCGAGGAGACCCAGTGCAACGTCACCGGCACCTGCAACACGGTGTGCGACGTGAGCCAGTTCCCCGCGTCGCTCATGTCCCTCTACGACACCTTCGTGTCCAAGGAGCTGGCGCGGCTGGAGCGCAAGGTGGAGATCCGCGCCGTCGAGCGGCAGATGGAGCTTCTGTCGCTGGAGATGAAGGCGCTGTCGCGCGACGAGGACGCCCTGGAGGAGCAGAGCCGCCTGCTGCGGCTGGTGCCCGCCTGGAGCCTTCGCAACCTGGACGGTGAGAAGCTGCGCCAGAGCACCCAGGCCCTGTCCGTGCTGGTGACGGACCACCTGTTCCCGGTGCTGGACCTGCGCTACCCGTCGGTGCTCGCCGGCCTGAAGACGAGGACGGCCTTCACCAACCTGGTGCGCGCCGACTGGTCGCAGGCGTACGTGAACCTGGCCGACCTGGAGCTCACCGCCGTGAACGAGGTGACGAGCGCCCTGGCCGACGGCCGCTTCGCGGACAAGGACCCCAACTACACGCTCGTGGCCCTGAGCTTCCCGAAGCCGGGCGTCCCCGCGACCACGTCGCCGTGGCTGAAGGCCAGCCCGGAGCGCTCCAAGGCGGTGTGGGACTCGCTGCTGAACACCGCGAGCCCCAAGGCGGCCTTCTCCGTGCAGCTGGTGCCTTCGGACTTCTACGCCGCCGACGGCGCGGTGTCCGGGGCGCTGCAGTGCACGGAGGCCACGCCCATCCTCCACCGCATGGGGCTGTACCTCGTGCGCGCCGGCGGTTCGACGTCCGCGGAGAACACCACGCTCAACGGGCAGTTCCTGCGCTCGGCGACCACGTTCGAGCAGGAGCTGACCTTCACCGGATCGCAGGGCCTGAAGAAGTACTTCATCGAGGACGACCTGCTGGAGGGCGCCCGGTGGCGGCTGGGCCAGAACCGCGTGCTGTTCGGTCTGACCGCGGACGCCATCAGCACCTTCCAGACGAAGGAGCTGGCGATGCCGGAGAACGAGCAGTTCACCGGCGGCGATGGCCTGTCGCCCTTCAGCACCGTGCGCTTCGACGTGACGGGCCTGCGCACCAACCCCATCCACCCGCTGGATGCGGCCACGGAGCTGGTGCTCGTGTACCAGGTGGACCGCCGCACCGTGGGCTCCATGCCGGAGCCGCTGGTGTGCCAGTAGGCCGGCGGCCCGTCACGGGCCGCGCGTGAGCCGTTCCCAGGGGAGCGCCGGCAACGGCGCTCCCCGCTTTTCTTCCCATCCCACTTCCCGCAGGAGTCACCATGTCACCGCTACGGAAGCTGTCCGTGGCCTTGTTGTGCCTTGTCGCGCCCGGGGCCCAGGCCCAGGGCACGCCGTTCGCGGATTCACGCGTCCAGGCGCCGGAGCTCGCCGCTCCGCAGCGAGGCTCGCTCGTGGGGCAGTACGCCCACACCACCTTCGGTCCCGCCGACGTGAGCCGGGGCGGCTTCAGCCTGCCGTCCCCATTCCAGGTGCCGCAGGACCGGGGGCCGCTGCTCGTACAGCCCTTCCCGACGTACTCGCCCGACGGCGGCCTGAATGAATGGGGCATGGGCTGGGGCACCAGCCTCACCGTCCAGCGCATCCGCGCGCGCGGCGAGGTGGACTACGCCACCGACGACCTGAGCGGGCCCTGGGGCCGCATGGTGAAGGGCACGGATGGAGCGTGGTACCCGGTGGACTTCACCGCGGGCGTGCGCGTGGTGGAGACGGGCGCGTCGCTGGTGGCGTTCCTGCCGGACGGCAGCCGGTGGACCTTCGGCGCGCAGGTGCGGGTGGACACGCCGCGCGGCACGCACACGTGGTTCCTGGAGGAGGCGCGGGACGCCACCGGCCAGGGCACGAGGCTGGACTGGACGGTGAACCCCTCCGGCCGGCCCTTCCTGGACCGCGTGCGCTACGGCGGACGGGGCGAGGACTTCCACTACGAGGTGGCCTTCGCCTACGCGCCCCGGGCGCTCGCCACGGTGGACTACCGCAGCGGCGCGCCCCTGACGCTGGACCGCCGCGTCCAGGAGGTGGCGCTGCGCGTGCGCACGGCGGCCACTGGCACGCCCGTGGAGCGCTTCCACTACGCGCTGACGTACCAGGACGAAGCCCTGGGCCCCGCCTTCCGCCTCACCGGGGTGCGGCAGGTGTTCGCCTCCGGCGCGACGCCGCCCGCCACGCAGTACACCTACTCGGAGTCGGACGAGGCGCTGCAGGCGGCCCGGTTCCAGGCCGCGCCCGGACTGGACGGCCTGCTGTCCGCGTTCGGCGGCGACGCGTTCCAGCCGGAGCACGCGGCCCTGGTGGACGTGGATCAGGACGGACGGCTGGACGTGGAGCATCACCAGCGCCAGACGCTCTTCGTGCAGGAGGGCACCGGCTTCCGCGTGGAGGAGCTGCCGGCGCCCGGCTCGGGCACCGTGCCCGAGTGCCGCCCGCCGGAGTCCGTCTACAACGAGCCCCGGCACCTGGTGCAGCTGGGCCCGGACACGGACGCGCACCAGGTGGTGGACCTGCGCGCGGATGGCGCCTGGCAGGCGACGGAGCTGACGGTGTGCTCGCGCGACGGCCAGCTCGTGAACCGCCAGTCGCTCCAGGGCAACTGGGAGCTGGGCCCGCAGACGCGCCTGGTGGACCTGAACCGCGACCGGCGTCCGGACCTGCTGCGCGTGTACGAGGGCGGCTATGACGTCCTGCCCAACGTGGGCACGGATCCGGTGGCGCCCGCGTTCGGCCCCAGGGTGAGCGGCGGCCTGATGCCGTACTTCACCCCGCACACCAGCTGGGTGCAGGACCTCAACGGCGACGGGCAGTCGGACCTCGTCGCGCGCCACGAGGGCGGGCTCGTCGTGTGGTACGGGCAGGGCCAGTACCGCTTCGACGGCGCGGGCCAGGGCATGCCGGTGCGCCTGTGGTACGGCGGCGAGCTGAGCGGGTTCCTGGACTACCAGCTCGCGTTCGTGGACCTGAACAAGGACGGCCTGTCGGACCTGGTGCTGTGGCAGCAGGGCTACGCGCTCTTCTTCGTGAACACCGGCGAGGAGTTCGCGGAGGTGCGCGCCCCCCTGGGTGACTTCTTCGACGGGCTGCCCGGCCCGGTGGTGGTGGGCGACCTCACGGGCACCGGCGGCACGCAGCTCAACACGGTCCGGCTGGGGCAGGCGTACGCCGTCACCCTGGATGCACCGGGCTCGGGGCTCATGCGCTCCGCGGACGACGGCAAGGGCACGCGCCTGGCGTTCCAGTACGCGTGGAGCCCCGCGGTCCCCGGCATCCACCAGCGCGAGGCGGTCCTCTCCGCGCTGGACGTGACGTCCTCCGGCCGTGCCCCCGAGCACATCACCTACGACTACGCGAAGCCCGTCATGCACCCGGTCAGCCGCTCGCTGCTGGGCTACCAGGACGTGTCACGCGTCACGCCGGTGGTCACGGACACGTCCACCTTCGCGCACGACGAGCGGCAGACCGGCCTGCTCGTCTCCAGCACGTCCACGGACACGCGCACCCCGGGCGTGGAGCGTTTCGAGTGGCGCGTGTACGAGGCGACGAGCTCCTTCGGCCTGCCGTGGAAGCGGCTGCACGAGCAGCACACCGGGTGGCGCTCCGGCTTGCGCCAGGTGGAGGAGTGGACGGAGGTGCAGGCCTACACCGCGGAGCTGTGCCCGGCCCGCAGCGTGCTGCACACCGCGAACGGCACGCTCACCACCGAGCGCACCCGCGCGACCCTGTCCGGGCTCGCGGGACACCTTCACTGCCTGGACGCGAACGTGGTGCTGACGGGCCAGCACGCGGACGCGACGCTGGACTTCCGCCACGAGTCGCGCACGACGCGCAACGCGGTGGGCATGGTCCAGAAGCTGGAGAGCCTGGCGCCCACCGGCGCGCTGACGCTCCAGGACGTCTTCTACCGGCCGGACTTTTCCGTGGAGCACGTCGCCGTGCCGGGGCAGGGCTCGACCTGGTTCGACTTCGAGCCGGGCGGCACCCTCCTGCGCAAGGTGACGTCCCCGGACGGCACCACCGTGGAGGTGGCCGGCCGCGACCCGCTGACAGACGCCGCCCGCGCCCTGCGCTACGGCCGGGGCACGGCGAGCTACACGGAGTCCTTCCGCTACGACGGCCTGGAGCGGCTGTCGCGGCAGTGGGATGACCAGGGGCTCGCGACGGAGACGAACCCCGCCACGAAGCTGTCCTACCAGTACGCCACCGCGCTCACGCCCGCGCTGGTGCAGGTGGAGTCGCTGGTGGACACGCAAGGCGGCGCGCGGCGCCAGGCGGCCGAGTGGAGCACCGCGGCCGGTGAGCCCGTGGCGACGGCGCAGCGCATCCCCGGAGGCTGGTCCTTCCAGCCCGTCACCACCTACGACCCGGCCCAGCTGGAGACGCGGCGGTACGCGCGCCCCCACGCGCCGGGCACGCTCCAGCCGGAGCAGGTGACCTATGGCGACCTGCTGACGGGGGCCGCGTCGCTGGGCTTCAGCCGGGGCGCCGGCTTCGGCCACGTGGCGGAGTCCTCCGCCTTCCTCCAGACGGGCGTCCAGCGCCAGGAGCGCGCGACGCTGACGGTGGAGGCGGCGGGGCTGCGGCGGGACGTGGTGGAGAACGGCACCTTCACCACTTCGCGCTGGACCGACGGCAGCGACCGCGTGCGCGCCTTCCAGGACGCGGACGGCACGCGCTACGAGTACACCTACGACGTGCTGGGCCGCGTGCGCGACGTGAAGCTGCCGGACGGCAAGCACCACCAACTGGCCCTGGACGCGCACGGGCGCGTGACGCGCGTGGCGCGCGAGGCCGTCGCCACGGTGGAGTACGCCTACGACCCCGTCTCCAGCCTGCCCACGCAGCGCCGGCTGCTGAGCCCGGCGGGCGCGGCCCGCGGCACGGAGGCCTGGACGTATGACGGCCTGGGCCGCAAGACGGAAGCCCTGCACACCGACCTTGGCACCGGCTCCACGCAGCGCTACCGCTTCTACTACGACGGCGCCACGCCCCAGTCCCCGCTCACGCGCACGCACCTGGGCGAGCTCACCGGCGTGGAGGGGCAGGGCTTCCAGAAGACCTTCCAGTACCGCGCGGACGGCAAGGTGTCGCGCCGGGTGGTGACCCTCACGGGCTGGCGCACGGTGGACACGCAGTTCGTCTACTCCGACGGCGGCGACGTCGCGCGCGAGACGACGCTCGTGAGCGACGCGACCGGCGCGCTCCTGTCCTCGCACACGCAGGAGGACCGCTGGGACGCGCACGGCCGCCTGGCGGAGACGCGGCTGGACGGCGCGCTCCTGGCCCTCTACGGCTACGACGCGGAAGGGCAGCCGGTGACGGCGGACTTCGCCAACGGCACGCGGGTGACGCTGGGCCGCGACCCGCTCACCCGCCGGCAGCTCACCAAGGCGCAGCAGGGCCCGGGGTGGACCGCCACCGTGGCGCAGCGGCTGGACAGCCGTGGCAACGTGGCCGCGGAGTCCTACGGCTCCAACGGCGGATCGCTGGAGCGCGACTACGCGTACTCGCCACGCGGCTTCCTCACCACGTCGCAGGACAGCGGACATGCGTATGCCTATGAGTACGACGGCCAGGGCCTGCCCTCCGCCATCGAACAGGACGGCGTGCGCCAGACGCTGACGCGGCAGGGCAACACCCTGACCGTGGGCGGCGTGACGTACACCTTCGACGACCTGGGCCGCACCGTGTCGCGCGGGGACCTGGTGTTCGAGTACGGCCCCAACGGCCAGGTGGCTCGCGCCCATCGCCCCGGCCAGGAGGAGTGGCGCTTCCTCTACGACGAGGCCGGACAGCGGCTGCTCAAGCTCGCCGGCACGGTGCCGCAAGCGGCCTACCTGGACGGCGGCGCGCTGCTGACGAAGGGGGGCCTGACGAAGCCGCTCCGGTTCGCCCGCCAGGTGATGGGGCTGGTGAACGACGGCGTCTTCCAGCTCGTGGGCACCGACAACCGGGGCACGGTGATGGCGGACGCGCTGGGGCAGCTGCTGGTCGCCTCGCCGTTCGGCGCGCGGAGCTTCCGCCCGGTGAGCGCGGAGGTGCTCGACTACGTGGAGAAGGGCTTCGACGTGGACCTGGGGCTCGCGCGCATGGGCGCCCGTGACTACGACCCGGCCATCAACCGCTTCCTCACGCCGGACCCGCTCTTCCTGGAGCAGCCGTCGCTCTGCGTGGACAGCCCCGTGGAGTGCAACCTCTACGCGTACGCGCGCAACGCGCCCACGCGCTTCGTGGACCCGAGCGGCTTCAAGGCCAAGGCGGCCGCCGCTCCGGCCGTGAAGGAGGACCCGGAGGTCCTGGTCACGCCCTATGTCGTGGAGATGAACCGCTTCAAGACGCTGGAGGGCGGGAACCTCAAGAATGTGAACGCCATCGTGTTGCACCGCACGAGCGCGTCCACCGCGGCCAGCACGCTGCATGCCTACAAGGACGGCCAGAAGACCGGCGCCCACTTCCTGGTGACCGAGGACGGACGCATCATCCAGACGATGAAGCTGGACCAGGTGGCCTCGCACGTGGGGCAGATCCGCGCGCGCTGCGAGGAGGAGAACACCTGCTCGGCCGCGGAGAAGGCGGTGCTCAAGAACCTGTGGGACGCGAAGCGCGTCGCCAGTTATTCCGACCGCAAGAAGGACGTCTACAAGCACGAGCTGACCAAGAGCTACCCGGACCGCTATCCCCTCAACGAGGATTCCATTGGCATCGAGGTGGTGGGCGTCAAGGATGCCAAGGGCGCGTTCAATGAGCCCACGGCGGCCCAGGTCTCCGCGGTCCAGCAGTTGGTGGGCGTGCTGCAGGACCGTTACAAACTCAAGGACACGGACGTCTTCGTGCACGGGGTCATCGCCTACAAGGACACCCCGCGCGGCGAAGGAAAGGGCTTCGGGTACTGACCATGCGACGCAACCCTCAAGGAATGAAGCTCCGGCGCTGGACCGGGATGGCGGTGCTCGCCGGCCTCGCGGCCACGCTCGCGCAGGCCGAGCCACCCCGGTGGACCGTCCCGGCGAACGCTCGCATCGAGCACCTGACCGCCGGCATTGAGGACGGCTCGCACAGCACCGACAAGGAGCATTGCGGCTACTTCAAGCTCTCCGCGGAGGAGGCGCTCACGTACCTGCGCTCGGCGACGCCCATCCCGGAGGAGGAGGTGCATGACCGGGTGGAGTGGGCGGGCTGCGTCGTGCAGGGCACGCTGGTGTCCGGCAAGGGCAAGCAGCGCAAGGAGGTCACCTTCGTGATCTCCGCGACGCTCGCGGCCCGCCTCCACGACCCCGTCAGCGGCCTGCGCTACCTCGTCTGCGAGGGCGCCTGCGCGGCGAAGATGAACGCCATCATCGAGAAGTACATCCGGCAGGAGCCGAAGTAGGCGCTGTCCGCTGGAGGATGGGGGGCGGCTCACCGGTGCGATGGCCGGTGCGCGGCCCCCCTTCCACCTTGGTGTCTCCCCCATCCGGGCCGGAGGCATCCATGGCGTCCCCCCCTCGCCGTCCGAAGTCCCACCTGCGCAAGCTGGTGGGCGGCTGCGTCGTGTCCGTCGCCCGGGCCTTCGCGCCCACGTCCGTCCTCGCGGATGGCCCACCGGTGATGGATGGCCGTCCGCGTTACGGTCGTGTTCCGGGCCCGCCCCGGGACTCTCAATCACTCGGAATCCGAGGCGCGGATCCACGCGTCATCGGATGACGGCGGGATGACTCGGGAGTGAAAGCGGGGCGGGGGGCCCCGTGGTACGGTGCTCGCGTCATTTTTCAGGGGGGACATCCACGAGTGCCCGCCCTGGAACTTCGTGAGCCCCACCATGCGCAGACTTTCTCTGCTGGCCCTCTGCCTCGTTGTCGCCACCGCGTGTTCTCGCGGCGACAAGGACGCGAAGGGCGGCCCCTCGGAGACCGGCACCGCGCCGGCTTCGTCCTCGAAGTCCCCTGGCCTCGCCGTTGAACCGCTGCCCGAGCCTCCCGCGCTGAAGATCGACGCCGAGGACGCCGCGGCGCAGGGCCCGCTCTCCATCGCGGCCGTGCGGCCCGAGGGCCAGGTCTACGGCAACGCCCGGCCGACCATCACCTTCACCAAGCCGATGATCGCCCTGGGCTCCGTCGCCGCGGAGCGCGGCCTGGCGGCGCCCGCGAAGATCGACCCCGCGCTGGATGGCGAGTGGCGCTGGCTGGGCTCCGCGAGCGTGGAGTTCGTGCCGAGCTCGCCCGCGAAGCTGGGGACGAAGTACACGGTGACGGTGCCCGCGGGCCTCAAGGCCATGGACGGCACCGCGCTGGCGGCGCCGTACACCTTCACGTTCGAGACGCCGCGCCCGTCCATCCAATCCGCGCAGCCGGAGGCGGACTTCCGCTGGCTGCAGCCGGAGCAGGCCTTCACGCTGACCTTCAACCAGGCGGTGAAGGACCTGGCGCAGCACGCGCGCCTGGAGCCCGCGACCGGCGCCCCCGTGCCGCTCACGCTGGTGAAGGCGACGGCGTACGCGGACATGAAGGAGACGCAGGTGGGCAGCGGCCCGGAGCGCAAGTCCCAGGACCGCCGCGTGAAGTACGAGCTGAAGGCCGCGCAGAAGCTGCCCGCGGGAACGCAGTTCACCCTGGTGGTGGACGGCGAGCTGACCGGCACGGACGGCCCGCTGCCCATGGGCGAGGCGGTGCGCTACGCGTACGCCACCTACGGCGCGCTCAAGGTGGAGTCCGCGGGCGCGTGCGTGTTCACCTGGGGCGAGGAGAAGTGCTCCTACGGCCCGCTCATCCTCTTCACGTCCAACGAGCTGGATGTCGCATCGCTCAAGGGCAAGGTGACGCTGGAGCCGAAGGCGGAGATCGACTGGGAGCGCGTGCAGACGCAGATGCCCTGGTCGGGCGGCGAGCTGAAGAACCCGTATGTGTCGCTGCCCGGCCGCTACCGTCCCGGCACCACGTACAAGATCAAGGTCGCCGCGGGCTACAAGGACCTCTTCGGCCAGACGGGCCCCGCCTTCCAGGGCGAGGTGAAGCTGTCGGACGTGGAGCCCTCCTTCGACTCCGGCTCGCGCGAGGCGCTGGTGGAGGCGTCCGGTGACGGCTCCATCCCGCTGGTGACGACCAACATCCCGGAGGTGCAGGCGGAGGTGTGGTCGCTGTCCCCCGCGCAGCTCGCGCAGCTCATCGACACCAACGAGTGGCCGTCCACGGAGCCCTACCGGACGACGGTGGACACGAAGGCCCCGCGCAACGTGGAGCGCACGTCGCCGCTCAACCTGCGCCCGGCGTTCAACGAGGCGAAGACGGGCCTGTTCCTCACGCGGCTCGTGGCGCCGTCGCTGAAGGACCGCAACCCGCGCCGCGTCATCGGGCAGGTGACGGACCTGGCGGTGCACGCGAAGCTGGGTGCCGCCTCTGGCGTGGTGTGGGTGACGTCGCTGGCGACGGGCGCCCCGGTGCCGGAAGCGCAGCTGACGCTCTGGGACAAGGCGGGCACGGAGCACTGGACGGGCACGACGGACGCCAACGGCCTGGCGAAGGTGCCCGGCCTGTCGGAGCTGCTCAAGCCCAAGAACGAGTCCTCCTGGGACACGCCGTGGGCCATGGTGTCCGCGGTGAAGGACACGGACATCGGCGTGACGCTGTCCACGTGGGAGGGCGGCATGTCGCCCGGCGCGTTCTCGCTGCAGAGCGCGTGGGAGGGCCGCGTTCCGGACAGCCTGGGCTTCGTGTTCGCCGACCGCGGCATCTACCGCCCCGGTGACGACGTGATGCTCAAGGGCGTGGCGCGCTACCGCCGCCTGGGCGTGCTCAAGTCGCCGCCCGCGAACGCGAAGGCGCAGGTCACGGTGACCAGCTCGCGCGGCGAGAAGGTCTTCCAGACGGAGGCCACCGTCACGAAGTACGGCACCTTCCGCGCGGACCTCAAGCTGGGCAAGGACATGCCCCTGGGCTACTACGACGTGGCCGCGAAGCTGAAGGTCGGCGGCGAGTCGCTGAGCTACGGCGGCACCTTCCGCGTGGAGGAGTACCGCGCGCCGCAGTTCCGCGTGGACGTGGCGGTGCCGAAGAAGGACGCCGCCGCGGGTGATCCGCTCACCGCCCGCGTGGACGCGCGCTACCTGTTCGGCGGCGCCATGGGCGACGCACAGGTGCGCTGGAACGTGCAGCGTGCCAGCTCCTTCTTCACGCCCCCGGGCAACGAGGCCTTCACCTTCGGAGTGAATACCTGGTGGTGGGACGACGAGGCGCCGGAGCACAGCAGCGACTCGTTCGCCACGGGGGATGGCCGCACGGACGCGCAGGGACAGCTGGCGTTGGCGCTGGGCACCGCGGACGCGCCCGGTGGCAAGACGTGGGAGTACACGCTGGAGGCGGAGGTGGAGGACGTCAACCGCCAGCGCGTCGCCAACCGCAACCTCATCACCGTGCACCCCGCGGACGTCTACGCGGGCCTGCGCATGCTCTCCACCGGCTTCGCGGAAGCGGGCAAGGAGGTGGGCCTGGAAGTGGTCGCCGTGTCGCCGGAGGGCAAGCGCCAGGACGGCGTCGCGGTGGACGTGAACATCAAGCGCCGCGAGTGGAAGTCGATCCGCAAGAAGGGCGACGGCGGCCAGTGGTTCACCGTCACGGAGCCCGTGGAGACGGAAGCGGCGAAGTGCTCGGTGAAGAGCGCGGCGACGCCGCAGGCCTGCAAGTTCACCCCCGCGGAGCCCGGCCTGTACGTGATGGAGGCGGTGGCCACGGACGCGAAGGGCCGCAAGGCGACGACGCGCGACTCGCTCTACGTCACCGGCAGCGGCTGGGTGTCCTGGCAGCGCAACGACACGGACCGCATCGACCTGGTGGCGGACAAGCAGCTGTACGACGTGGGTGACACCGCGAAGGTGCTGGTGAAGAGCCCGTACCCGCAGGCGGACGCGCTCGTCACGGTGGAGCGCGAGGGCGTGCTCAGCGTGCGCCGCGTGAAGCTCAAGGGCAGCGCCACCGCGCTGGACATCCCGCTGGGCGAAGGCGCCATCCCCAACGTCTACGTGGGCGTGGTGCTGGTGCGTGGCCGCGTGGAGGCGGCCAAGGGCATCGAGTCCGGCGACGACCCGGGCCGCCCCGCGGTGCGCGTGGGCTACACGCAGCTCCGGGTGGAGAAGAAGTCCAAGCGCCTGTCGGTAGCGCTGACGCCGGACGCGCCGGAGAAGCGCCCGCGCGACAAGGTGACGGTGAACGTCGCGGTGAAGGACTCGGCGGGCCAGGGCACGAAGGCGGAGGTGACGCTCTGGGCCGTGGATGAAGGCGTGCTGCGGCTGACGGGCTACAAGACGCCGGATCCGGTGGACGCGATGTTCCAGGAGCGCGGCCTGTCGGTGCGCATCGGCGAGCCGCTCATCCACCTGGTGCTGCGCAAGCTGTACGGCGAGAAGGGCTCGCGTCCGGGCGGCTCCGGCGGCTCCGACACGACGGGCTCCGGCATCCGGTCCAACTTCAAGACGACGGCGGTCTTCCAGTCGGTGGAGACGGACGACCAGGGCCAGGCGAAGGTGGAGTTCACGCTGCCCGACAACCTGACCACCTTCCGCATCATGGCGGTGGCCGTGACGGACGCGGACCGCTTCGGAGTGGGTGAGAGCAAGGTGCAGGTGGCCAAGCCGCTCCTGGCGCTGCCGGCGCTGCCCCGGTTGGTGCGCGTGGGCGACAAGGCGGAAGCGGGCGTGGTCATCCACACCACGAACCCGGCCATCAAGGAGGCCAAGGTCACCGCGCAGCTCACGGGCGTGCGCGTGGAGGGGCCGGCGGAGAAGACGGTGCAGCTGGATGGCAAGGCCCGCGAGGTGCGCTTCACCTTCGTGGCCGAGCAGCCGGGCACCGCGGTGCTGCGCTTCGCCGTCGCGGGCGGCGGGGAGACGGACGCGGTGGAGCAGCAGATCCCCGTGCAGCTGCCCGTGGGCATGGAGGCGGTGGCGGTCTACGGCGACACGACGAACGAGCGCGTGGAAGGGCTCAAGCCGCCGGGCGGCGTGCGTCCGGGCATGGGCGGCCTCACCCTGACGATGTCGTCCACGGTGATGGGCGGGTTCGACGAGTCGATGAACCAGCTCGTGGACTACCCCTACGGCTGCCTGGAGCAGATGTCGTCGCGGCTGGTGCCGTTCGTCGCGCTGCGCGAGCTGTCCGGCAAGTTCGGCGTCGCGTGGACCGGCGGTTCGGACGAGCAGAAGCAGGCGTTCATCCGCGGCTTCCTCAGCGATGACGCGATGAAGACGCAGGGCACGCTGGATCCGGACGCGGTGGTGACGGCGACGGTGCGCAAGATCGAAGCGCTCCAGAACCACGACGGCGGCTTCCGCTTCTGGGCCTCCAGTGACTGCTCGTCGCCGTATGCGTCCGCGTACGCGACGCTGGCGTTGGGGCGCGCGAAGGAGGTGGGCTACCCGGTGACCGCGAGCGTGCTCGACAAGGCGAAGAAGTACCTGGCGGACAAGGTGGCGGCGGGCGTGTGCACGCAGTGCGCCTTCGGCTGCACCGCGCCAGGTCTGGAGACGCGGGTCTTCGCGCTCTACACGCTGTCGCGCATGGGGGCGCCGCGGCCGTCGTACTACAACGAGCTGTTCGAGCAGCGGCAGAAGCTGCCGCTCTTCGCGCAGGCGATGCTGACGGACGCCATCTTCGTGGGGAAGGGCAACCGCGCGCAGGGCCAGAAGCTGCTCCAGGAGCTGCTCAACAAGGCCCAGGAGTCCGCGGCGGGCGTGCACTTCCAGGAGACGGACGCGAAGACGTACGCGCCGCTCTGGTCGTCCGACACGCGCACCACGGCGCTGGTGCTCCAGACGCTGGTGGACGTGCAGCCGGAGCACCCCTACGTGTCGAAGATGGGGCGCTACCTGGCGTCCGCGCGCGAGGGTGACGGGCGCTTCCGCAACACGCAGGAGGCGGCCTTCACGCTGATGGCCCTGTCGGAGGTGGTGCGCCGCAAGGAGACGGCCGTGCCGTCGTTCGAGGCGGTGGTGAAGCTGGGCGGGCAGGTGATTGCCTCCGCCGACTTCAAGGGCCGCGACATGGGCGTGAAGACGGTGCAGGTGCCGGTGGAGAAGGTGGGCCCGGCGGACAAGGCGCAGCCCTTCACCTTCGGCGTGAACGGCACGGGCAACCTCTACTACGGGGCGCTCCTGCGCTACGCGCCGGCGCAGCTGCCGGTGGACCCGATGGACCGGGGCATCATCGTCCAGCGCTGGTTCGAACCGTACACGGGCGGCGGCCAGGCGAAGGCGGCGCGCGCGGGCGAGCTGGTGCGCGTGCGCGTGCGCGTGGCCACGCCGATGCGGCGCAACTTCGTGGCGGTGGACGTGCCGCTGCCCGCGGGCCTGGAGCCGGTGGACACGTCGCTGGCCAGCACGGCGCGGCTGCCGGGCCCCGCGGGCTCCGGCGAGGAGGAGGGCCCCGGAGAGGGCTACGAGTACGAGAGCGAGGAGGACCTGTCGGAGACGGACGAAGGCAACAACGTCTGGGCGACGCGCTTCTGGTCGCCGTTCAACCACACGGAGATGCGGGATGACCGCGTGGTGTTCTTCGCCGACGAGCTGCCCCCGGGCGTGCACGTGACGAGCTTCGTTGCCCGGGCCACGACGCCGGGTGACTTCCTGCTCAAGCCCGCGCACGCGGAGGAGATGTATTCGCCGGAGGTGTTCGGCCGCTCCGAGGGTGGACGCTTCCCGGTGCTGATGCCGGACGAGGTTGCTTCGAAGTGATGAAGCGCCTCACGCTTCGCGGGGCGGTGCGCGCCGTGGCGATTGCCGCGGTGCTCGTGGTGGTGGGCTGCGCGGGCTTCATCGCGTGGCCCCTGCCGGGGACGTTGCTGTCCCGCGAGGCGCTGTCCTCGCTGGTGCTCACCGACCGCACGGGCCACGCCCTGCGCGAGGTGCTCTCCCGCGAGGACGGACGCAGTGTGGGCCTTCCGGGGGGACGCATTCCCCCGAGGGTGCGGCAGGCCTTCATCGCCGCGGAGGATCAACGCTTCACGTGGCATCCGGGCGTGGACGTGGTGGCGGTGGCCCGGGCGGCGCGCGACAACGTGTCCGCGGGGCGCATCGTGTCCGGTGCGTCCACGATTCCGCAGCAGCTGGCGCGCAGGCTGGTGCCTCGCGAGCGTTCGTGGTGGGGCAAGGCCGGTGAGGCGCTGTGGGCGCTGCGGCTGACGGCGCACCTGTCCAAGGAACAGGTGCTGTTGGAGTACCTGGACCGCGTGCCGCTGGGGAACTCCACGTTCGGTGTGGAGGCGGCGGCGCAGCGGTACTTCGGGCGGCCCGCGGAACGGCTGTCGGAGGGACAGGCGGCACTGCTCGCGGGCATGGCGCGGTCTCCCGCGCGGAGGGATCCGTACCGGCGGCCAGAGATGGCGATGGCCGGGATGCGCGACGTGCTCTCGCGCATGGTGGAGGAGGGCTTCCTGACGAAGGAGGAGGCGCGGCTGGCTGAGGAGACGCCGCTGGACCTGGTGCCTCCGGAGCGCGTGTTCGAGGTGCCGCACCTGACGACGGCGCTGCTCCAGCGGCTGCCGGAGATGGGGTTGGACCGGGCGTCGCGCATCGAGACGACCATCGACCCCGCGCTCCAGGCGGCGGTGGAGAAGGCCATCACGGAGGAGCTGCGGGGACTGGCGCACCGGCGCGTGGGCGAGGCGGCGGCCATCGTCCTGGACAACGCGACGGGCGAGGTGCTCGCGTACGTGGGGTCTTCAGACTTCCTGGACGAGGAGAAGGGCGGGCAGAACGACGGCGTGCGTTCCCTGCGGCAGCCGGGGTCGGCGCTGAAGCCGTTCGCGTATGGACTGGCGCTGAGCAAGGGCTTCACTCCGTCGAGCGTGCTCGCGGACGTGGAGGTGCACCTGGCGACGCCGGGCGGCGCGTACGTGCCGAAGAACTACGACCGGCGCGTGCACGGCCCGGTGCGGCTGCGGGCGGCGCTGGCGTCCAGCTACAACATCCCGGCCGTGCGGGTGGCGGACGCGCTGGGGCCGGAGCAGGTGCTGCGCGTGTTGCGCGAGGCGGGCTTCCAGAGCCTCAAGGAGAGCGCGTCGCACTACGGCGTGGGCATCGTGCTTGGCAACGGTGACGTGACGCTGCGCGAGCTGGCGCGGGCGTACCGGGGGCTGGCGCGGGGTGGGGTGGTGGGACCGGTGAGGGAGGTGCGCGCGGCGTTCGGACCGGATGGCTCGCCGCTGAGGATTCCGCAGGAGCTGGAGGAGCACCGCTTCCTGGCGGCGCGGCCGGTGGAGTTGCTCACGGACGTGCTGGCGGACGAGGCCGCGCGGGCACCGGCCTTCGGCCTGGACAATGCGTTGCGGCTGCCGTTCCGCGTGGCGGCGAAGACGGGGACGAGCCGGGCTCACGTGGACAACTGGGCGGCGGGCTTCACCCGCGAGCGCACGGTGGCGGTCTGGGTGGGCAACTTCGACGGCACGCCGATGCGCGGAGTGTCCGGCATCACGGGCGCGGGTCCCGTGTTCGCGCGGGTGATGTCGCTGGCGATGCGAGGCCTCCGCGCCGCGCCGCTGGTGGACCGGAGCCACTTCGAGTCCGCGGAGATCTGCCCGCTGTCCGGTGAGCGAGCGGGCCCGAACTGCCCCGGAGCGATGAAGGAGGTCTACCTGCCGGGAACGGCGCCGCGCC
This sequence comes from Corallococcus carmarthensis, assembly GCF_003611695.1. Lineage (GTDB taxonomy): Bacteria > Myxococcota > Myxococcia > Myxococcales > Myxococcaceae > Corallococcus > Corallococcus carmarthensis. Next base: position 24,868 of record NZ_RAWE01000045.1, read on the forward strand.
ACGAGTGCAAGATGCACCGGAGCGACGGTGCGCTGGACGTGGGCCCGGCGTACCTCGCATGGGCGCAGGCGGAAGGGCTGACCTCCACATCGGTGAGCGCGGAGGAGGGGCCGGGGATGCAGCCGGGCTTCATCCTGCCGGCGAACGGGGATGAGTTCTTGGTAGAGCCGGAGCTGCCTGAAAGCGCACAGGCGGTGCCGGTGCGCGTGATGGCGCCGCGGGGAGCGAAGCTGCTGGAGCTGCGCACGGACGATGGCCGCCGCATCGAACTGCGCCCGCCCTTCGTGACGCGGCTGCCCGCGGTGGAAGGGGAGCGCCGGCTGGAGCTCTGGGCGCCCGGTGGCTCAGAGCCGCTGGCGGTGACGCGGTACCGCGTCCGATGAACGCCGCGGGCGTCGCCATGCTCATCGCCGCGCTGGTGGTGGGCACGGCGTCCGCTGCTGAGAGCACCGACGCTTGGGATGGCGCCGCGACTGGGAGGAGCGCGCTGTTGCCGGCGGCTGGCACCTCGACCGTTCGAGCCTCTCCACGCCACGCGCGTTCGTCGCCCGCGGCCCGCGCACCGTCCTCTACGAGCGCAACCCCCGCACCTGCTTCCCGTGCGCCCAAGCCCGCGGCCGATACGCAGGTCGACGTCCGGATCCTTTCGAAGCACCGGCCCGCTCGGCTGCGGCTGGATGGCCCGCGCTCACTGGAGGTCGTGGCGTCGGGGAACACGCTCATCGTGGACGGCCGCCCCCAGCCGCATGCCTTGCGGCTCGATGCGGGCCGCTGGCATGTCCGGGGCCGGGGCCTGGACCGGCGCTACGAAGCAGCGCTTTCGCTGGAGGCCCGGGACGGGGAGTTGCTCGTCGTCGCCACCTTCGAGCTGGAGACCTACGTCGCCGCCGTCACCGCGAGCGAGACCGAGGTCGACACGCCCTTCGAAGCGCTCCGCGCCCAGGCCATCACCGCCCGCAGCTACGTGCTCGCTTCCGGCAAGCGGCACGATGAGGCCCGGGCCTGCGACCTCACCCACTGCCAGGTCCTTCGCGGTGAGGGCTTCGCCCGCCACCTGCGCCGCGCTCGCGATGCCGCCCGCTCCACGGAAGGCATCGTGCTTCGCCTGCCCGGGGGGGACATCGCCCTCTCTCCCTTCCACGCAAGCTGCGGCGGTCACACGGCCGAGCCCGTGGCCGTCTTCGGTGCACCTGACCGCACAGGCGCCGCCGCCGTGCCGGACCGTTGCCCCGCTTCTCCGTGGCGCGCCGTCGTGCCGCGCGCGCTGGTGACGGCCGCCGCGACGGATGCGCTCGGGGGTCCCGCGCAGGCGGCGGATCTGCTGCTGGATCGGGACTCCAGTGGCGCGGTGGTGCGCGTCGTGGACCGCGCTTCGGGACGCGATGCCCGCGGCGACGCGTTCTTCCGCGCGCTCGGATCCCGCGCCGGATGGGATCGGATCCGCAGCGCGAAGTTCTCCATGACGCTGGGGGGTGACCAGGCACTCCTCGAAGGGCAGGGCCACGGTCACGGCGTCGGTCTCTGTCAGGCCGGCGCGGCCCTGCTCGCACGGCAGGGATGGACCGCGGAGCAGTTGCTCGCGCACTACTTCCCGCACGCCCTTCCCGGGAAGCTCCAGGACAAGTGAACGCGGGGGCCGGAATGGCCTTCAGTTCGCAGTCGTCCGCGAAGGTGACGGCCCTCCGGGGGCTCTCCTCCGGCCTCACCGCAAGGGCTTACCAGCAGCCGGTGTGCTCCGTATCGATTGCTCCAGAGCCCTCAGCCCCGCGCGGTCCGGTGGGGAGGTGGCTTCGCGCACCGGCCATCCCGGTGCGGGACCCAACCGGGAGGCATCACATGGCGTTCAATCTGATCGAAGCAGTCGGCTCACAGTTCATGCAGAAGGGATTGCTCCAGAAGATCAGCGGCTCGCTCGGCGAGGACCCGCAGGCGACCACCAAGGCGCTGCCGGGCGCCATCGCCGCCGTGGCCGCGGGCGTCGCGGACCAGGGCGGAAACGAAGCCGGCGCCCACCGTCTGCTGTCGAAGCTCAATGAGGGCGGTTACACCGGACCCGACGCGCCCGCGCGCCAGGGTGGCGTCGGCGAGGGGCTGCTCGACGAGGAGGAGAGCGGGAAGGGGATGCTGAGCGGCATCTTCGGCAACAAGCTGGGCGGCATCACCGAGGGGCTCACGCGCTTCGGTGGGATGCGCAACGCCGGCTCGGCGACGCGGCTGTTGTCCCTGGCCGCGCCCATGCTGATGGGCGTCCTGGGCAAGCAGGTGCGTGACCAGCGCATGGGGTCGTCCGGGCTGATGCAGATGCTCAACGGCCAGCGCAACAACATCGCCGCCGCGCTGCCGGCGGGGCTGGGCGGCATCCTGGGCTTCGGCGGTGCGCGCCACGCGGTCGCGGAGGTCATCGAACCCCACCGCGAGACCGTGACGCAGGTCCGTGAGACGGCCCCCGTGCGGGAGGCCCACACCGTGCGCGAGACGACGTCCCGGCAGACCATCAACCGTCCGCCGGAGCGCAAGAAGAGCATCGCCGGCTGGGCCATTCCGCTGGCCCTGCTCGCGCTGGTCGTCCTCGCGTGGGGCGCCCTGCGCGGACGCAGGGAGGAGCGCCGGGCCCCGCAGGTGACCCGCACGACACCTCGGCCCGAGCAGAACCGCGTCGCGCAGGCCCCGCAGCCCGCTCAGCCCGCGCCGGCGACGCCTCCCGCGGCGCCGCCGCAGGCCACGCAGCCGACCCCGCCCGCGACGGGCGGCGCTGGCACGGTGGAGAACGAGGGCACGGGCGGCGCCGGTACCGAACCGAGCGAGAGCGCCAACATGGCGCAGGACGCGGGCACCGGCGGCTCCGGTACCCAGGAGCAGGAGCCCGCGGGCGCCACCAGCGCCACGAAGCCGGAGGAGGAAGGCACTGGCGGTTCGGGCCAGGAGAAGATGCGCGCGAGCGACCCCAACAGCCTGCGTGAGGCCTTCGCAGGCCCGGGCGCGGAGCAGGGCTTCGTGCTGGAGGGCGTGGAGTTCAAGACGGGCTCGGCGCAGCTCACCTCGAAGAGCAAGCGCATGGTGGGCGAACTGGGCAACGTGCTGAAGGAGAAGACCGACACGCGCGTGCGCATCAAGGGCTTCACGGACTCCACCGGCAACCCGGACACCAACCGCCAGCTGTCGGAGACCCGCGCGGAGAGCGTGCGCAGCGCGCTGGTGCGCGACGGCGTGCCGGAGAACCGCATCGAGGTCAGCGGCGAGGGTGACGCGGATCCCATCGCCTCCAACGACAATCCCCAGGGCCGCGTGCAGAACCGCCGCATCGAGGTGCAGGTGCTCGGTCAGTAATCCCCCGGGCACGCGGTCCCGGCGGCGTCCGGTCCTCACGCGAGGGCCGGGCGCCGCTGTCTACGTCACGGCGGACGGCTCTGGCTGGTGCAGCGGTTCACCCAGGAGCTCCGCCAGGTCGAACGCGTCCAGGAGCGCATGGCCCTTCAGGTCGTTGTTGAAGAACACCCAGGCCGTCCGGCCCGCGTCGCGCCACGCCGTCAAATCGTTCGCCACCCGTTGGAGCGCACGCCGTCCATAGCGGCCCTCGTAGCGCGAGCGCGCGCCGTGGAAGCGCAGGTAGCGGAAGCCTCCGGTGGGGTGGGGCACCGGCGCGTCCACGAGGTCGTGCTCGCACACCGCCGCGCCATACGCCTCCAGCACCGCGAGCACCTCCGGGTGGTACCAGGCCGCGTGCCGGAACTCGAAGACGTGCCGCACGCCGCCGGGCAGGTGGGCAAGGAAGCGCTCCAGCCGCTCGGGGTCTGGCTGCTTCATCGTCGGTGGCAGCTGCCAGAGGATGGGCCCCAGCCGGCTGCCCAGCCGCAGCACCCGCGAGTGGAAGCGCTCCACGCCCTCGCCCACCTCCGTGAGCCGCTTCAGGTGCGTGAGGAAGCGGCTGCCCTTGCATGCGAAGCGGAACCCGCGCGGCACCTGATCGCGCCAGCCATCCACGGCGGCTTCCGTGGGCAGGCGGTAGAACGTGGCGTTGATCTCCACGGTGGAGAACACGCGCGCGTAGTAGGGGAGCCAGCGGCGGGCCGGCAGCCCGTCCGGATAGAAGAGCCCCTTCCAGTGCTTGTAGACGTACCCGCTGGTTCCCAGGTGGATGGGCGCCATGTGCTGGAGGATGGGCATGGTCCGCCCCGCGTGGCCGCGCCCTGTCCACCGCGTTACACCTCCCGGAAGTTGTCCTCGGGGTAGGCCCGCGCTAACGCGAGGCGTTAGGGCTTCACGCTTGACCCTGCTTTCACCCACCCTCTAGAAGGCCCGCGACCCATGGCGACTCCCGACCGGTTCCCCCTCCCACAGGTCTCAGACAGCACCCGGAAGCCCGAGTGGTTGAAGGTGCGCCTGCCGCATGGCGAAGGCTATGAGCGGGTGAAGGCCATCGTGAAGCGGGTGGGGCTGTCCACGGTGTGCGAAGAGGCCCGCTGCCCGAACATCGCCGAGTGCTGGGGCGGAGGCACCGCCACGGTGATGCTGATGGGCGAGGTCTGCACGCGCGCCTGCCGCTTCTGCCACGTGAAGGTGGGGGCGCCCCCGCCGCTGGATCCGATGGAGCCCATCCATCTGGCGCAGGCGGTGAAGGAGATGGACCTCGAGTACATCGTCGTCACGTCGGTGAACCGCGACGACCGTCCGGACGGAGGCGCCGGCCACTTCGCGTCCGCCATCCGGGAGCTGCGCAAGGAGAGCCCGCGCACGATCGTGGAGGTCCTCATCCCCGACTTCAAGGGGAAGGAAGAGGACCTGGCCACGGTGGCGCAGGCGAAGCCGCACGTGGTGGCGCACAACGTGGAGACGGTGGAGCGGCTGACGCCGACGGTGCGAGACCGCCGCGCCACGTACCGCCAGTCCCTGCGCGTGCTGGAGTACCTGAAGAACCGCCCGGAGAAGGTCTACACCAAGACGTCCGTCATGGTGGGCCTGGGCGAGACGGACGCGGAGCTGGAGCGCACGTTCAAGGACCTGCGCGACGTGGGCGTGGACGTGCTCACGCTGGGCCAGTACCTGCAGCCGTCGCAGTACCACCTGCGCGTGGAGCGCTTCGTGACGCCCGCGCAGTTCGAAGCCTACAAGGCGCTGGCGGAGTCCTTCGGATTCCTCTACGTGGCATCGGGGCCGCTGGTGCGCTCCAGCTACCGCGCCGCCGAGTTCTTCATGAAGGGCCTGATGGAGCGCGAGCGCGTCGAGCGACTCGGCTGACCGGACGCACCCCTTCCCCAACCCCAGAGAGACATTCCCCCTCATGGCGACTTTCGAATTCAAGCTCCCGGATCTCGGCGAAGGCGTGGCGGAGGGTGAGCTCGTGAAGTGGCACGTCAAGGAGGGCGACCTGGTGAAGGAAGACCAGGTGCTCGCCGAGGTGATGACGGACAAGGCCACGGTCACCGTGCCCACCCCCCACGCCGGCCGCGTCGTGAAGACGCACGGCCGCGAGGGCGACATGGCGAAGGTGCACCAGCTGCTGGTGACGCTGGAGCTGGAGGGGAGCGCTCCCGCGGCGGCGGCCTCCGCGTCGCATGGTGCCCCGGCGGCGGCCGCGGCTCCCTCGGCTCCGGCTTCGAGCCCCGCGCAGTCCGCGGCTCCGGCTTCGGCCACGAAGGTGCTGGCCACGCCCGTCACGCGCCGCATGGCGCGCGAGCACGGCCTGGACCTGGCGGAGATCTCCGGCTCGGGGCCTCAGGGCCGCGTGACGAAGGCGGACGTGGTGGCGGCGCTGGAGGGTGGCAACGGCGCGGCGAAGAAGAACGAGGTCGCTGCTCCCGCGCCCCAGGCCGCGCGTCCGGCGGCGCCGCTGTCGGCGGGGAAGGGCGACGAGCGCATCGCGCTGCGCGGCCTGCGCAAGAAGATCGCCGAGAAGATGGTGCGCTCGAAGTTCACGATGCCGCACTTCGCGTTCGTGGAGGAGGTGGACGCCACGGACCTGGTCGCGCTGCGCACGCGGCTCAACAGCCAGCTGGCGGCGGCGGGTGACGGCACGAAGCTCACCTACCTGCCGTTCATCGTGAAGGCGACCATCGCGGCGATGAAGAAGTTCCCGCACCTCAACGCGAACTTCGACGAGGCGTCGCAGGAGCTGGTGGTGCGTGGCGACTACAACATCGGCATCGCGGTGGCCACGCCGGACGGCCTCACGGTGGCGGTGGTGCGCAACGCGGATCAGCTCACGCTGGGCGAGCTGGCGAAGGAGATCACCCGCCTGAGCGTCGCGGCGCGCGACCGCAAGCTGAAGATGGAGGAGCTGACGGGCGGCACCTTCACCATCACCTCGCTGGGGCAGAGCGGCGGCCTGTTCGCCACGCCCATCCTGAACCACCCCGAGGTGGGCATCCTGGGCGTTCACAAGCTGAAGAAGCGCCCGGCGGTGAAGAACGACCAGGTGGTGGTCCGGGACATGATGAACCTGTCGCTGTCCTGCGACCACCGCGTCATCGACGGCGACGTCGCGGCGAGCTTCGTGTACGAGATCATCAAGTACCTGGAAGCGCCGGACCTGTTGTTCCTCGCGATGGCGTGAGGACACACGCGTCGCGGGGCTCACCCGACCGCTCCTGCTCCGGGGGGCGGCCGGGATGCGGGGGACTTCCGGAACAGAAACGCTGAAGGCGGGCATCCGCGATGGCCGACAATCCCCGTGAGTTGATCCGCGCCGCGCAGACCGCCGAGCTCCAGGGAGACCGTGCGCGCGCGGCGGAGTGCCTGGAGCAGGCCGCCGCCCTCTATCAGCGCTCCGGTCACACCTCGCGCGCCTCGCAGCTCTTGCGGCAGGCGCGCCAGTTGAAGGCCCGCGCTCCGGACGTCAGCCCGGCCTTCACCGCGGCGATGACCGGAGGCAAGGACGTGGCGGCCTTCCGCGCGGTGAGCTGGAGCGACGCGGTCAACGACAAGGCCGACGTCGTGGCCCACACGCTGGACGCCCATGGGGACCCCACCGTGACCGGCGGCACGCCGCTCGCGGCGGAGCCCGGCCTGCCCCGGCTCGCCGGAAGGATCGCCACCGTTGGTGCCCCGTCAGCCTCCGAGGCCATCACGCTGCACGACGGGCCGCCTTCCACGACCGCCACGGACACCGCTCCCGACAGTGCCGATGAAGGCGCTCCGCGGCACTCTGGAGACGACGTCGTCGTTCCAGGCGGCATGCTGCTTCCTCCCGAAGAGGACGCGTTCATCCCCGCCACCGGGCTGCTGCGGGCTTCGGGCGCCGAGGACGTCGTCGTTCCCGGCGGGCTCCTGCGTCCACCGGAGGAGGACACCGCGTCCGCGCCCGCTGAACCCGCGCGGGGCCGGCGCCGCGAGAAGCGCATCATCGAGCGGGGCCCCACCCGCGCGGATCCGGCTTTGGATGCGTGGTGCTCGTTCTGCTGCCGCCCCCGGGGCGAGGTGGGCGACCTGGTGGCGGGCCCGGCTGGCGCGTTCATCTGCAAGGGTTGCCTGGGCGAATCCCAGGGCCTCCTGGGCGACGTCGTCGCTCCGCCCCCCGTGCGCAAGCCCGTGGTGGAGGAGCCGCGCGCCGGTGCCGTGGAGATGGTGGGCCACGACGAATTGAAGACCCTGCTGGAGCGCACGCATCAAGCAGGCGCGCGCTGCCTGCTGCTCGTGGGCCCGGAGGGCTGCGGCAAGAGCCTCTTCTTCCAGTCGCTCCAGCGGCGCGGCCAGGGCGTACTCGCGTCCGTGGAGACATTGGAGTCCACGCCGGGCACGGAGCCGCTCCTCGTGGAGGACGTGGACCGCCTGGAGTCCGGCGTCCAGGCCGCGCTGGCAACGTTCCTCGCAAGCCACCCACAGCGCGCGGTGGTGATGAGCGCTCGCGGCTCCGTGTCGTCGCTGGGCCTGTGGGTGCGAGGGGAGGGTGGCAGCCTGCCCGTCCCCACCACCGCGGGCATGCTCGAAGCGGTGCAGGGCGCCGTGCCGGTGTCCCTGCTGGAGCGCGTGCAGGTGCTGCTGCCGGTGCGCCGTCCCACGGTGCCGGAGCTGGTCGAAGTGGCCCGCCGCTCCCTGGCCCTGCGCCAGCCGGCGGTGACGCTGTCGGAAGAAGTCCTGGGCGCGTTCGCCGCCGAAGCGGTCCGCTCCCCGCGCGCGGGGCATGAGCTCCAGGCGCTCCTGTCGCGCGTCTACGCGGGCAGCTGGAGCCTGGAAGCGGCGCAGACGCCCGCCGCGCCATCCCAAAACCCACGAGGGGGGCGAAAGGGATCACCATGAACACGCTCACCGTCTTCCGCCTGGGCCGGGTGGAGTACGAGGACGGACTGAAGCTGATGCACCTGTTCGGCGAGGCCCGCCTGCAGGAGCTCATCGGGGACGCGCTGCTGCTGCTGGAGCACCCGCCCGTCCTCACGCTGGGCCGCGCCGCGAAGCGCGAGAACATCACCGCCACGGACGCGCGCCTCGCGGAAGAGGGCGTGGAGGTGTTCGACACCAACCGCGGCGGCGACGTCACCTACCACGGCCCCGGACAGGTGGTGGGCTACCCCATCCTCCTGCTGCCTGAGGACCGCCGCGACGTGCGCCGCTACGTGCGCGACGTGGAGCGAGGCCTCATCCAGACGCTCGCGGGCTTCGGCCTCACCGCGGGCGCCATCCCCAAGTGGCCGGGCGTGTGGCTGGGGCACGAGGGCTCGCCGGACGCGCGGAAGATTGGCGCCATTGGCGTGCACCTGTCGCGCTGGCTCACCACGCACGGCTTCGCGCTCAACGTGAACACGAACCTGGAGCACTTCCAGCTCATCGTCCCGTGTGGCATCCGCGAAGCGGGCGTCACGTCCATGCAGCGCGAGCTGGGCCACGCCGTGTCCGTCCCGGACGTGGAGGAGGCGCTCGCGCGCGAGTTCACCCAGGTCTTCGACGCACGGCGCGTGGACGGCACGGTGGACCTGCGCACGGTGAGCGTCGCCGTGGTGCACGGCCGGGGCCCGGAAGCGCGCGTGTTGCTGCTGCGCCGGACGCCGGAGCGCGGCGGCTTCTGGCAGACGGTGACCGGGCGCCTGGAGCCGGGCGAGTCCCCCACGGAGGCCGCGCGCCGCGAGGTGGCGGAGGAGACGGGCCTCACGCTTCCCGTCGTGGACCTGGCCTACCGCCACGCGTTCGCGCTGGGAGAAGCGCTGCCGCCCAGGCTGGTGGAGGAGCACGGCTTCGCGGTGCACGCCGCGCCGGACACGCAGGTGCGCCTGGGCCCGGAGCACGACGCCTTCGAGTGGGTGGACGTGCCCACCGCCCTCGCGCGGCTGCCCTTCCGGGGCCTGCGCGAGACGGTGACCCGGGCGCTGCTGGCGCCCGGGCAGTGACGCCCGCTACAGCTGGATGACCATCGCTTCCTTCGCGGCGATGGAGTCCTTGCGCTGCTTGCGCACCTCGCGCAGCAGCTTGTCCATGGCCGCGTCGTCGCGGCCCGGATCGTGGTGGAAGAGCACCAGCTGCTTCACCTCGCTGGCGTCCGCCGCGCGCACCGCCGCCTCCCAGGTGGAGTGGCCCCAGCCCGTGCGGCCGCGGTACTCGTCCTCCGTGTACATGGAGTCGTAGATGAGCGCGTCCGCGCCGCGCGCGAAGTCGAACAGCTTCGCGTCCAGCGCGGTGCCGTGCTCCACGTCCGTCGCGTACACCAGCGAGCGCCCGCCGAAGTCCACCCGGTAGCCCACGTTGCCGCCCGGATGGTTCAGCTCCAGCGTGCGCACCGTGGCCTTGCCCACCGGGATGTCCTCGCCCACCACCACGTCCCGGTACGCCAGGCGCGTGCGGAACACCTCCTCCGCCGTCACCGGGAAGTAGGGGTGCACCATCTGCCCGGCCAATATCTGCTTGAGCGACTTGCCGTCCCGAGGTGAGCCGTACAGCGTCACGTCGTTCGCCGGAGAGAACATCGGCGAGAAGAACGGCAGGCCCTGCAGGTGGTCGTAGTGGTAGTGCGAGATGAAGATGGACGCCTTGACGGGCTTTCGCGTCGCCACCAGCGCATCCCCCAGCCCGCGCGCTCCAGAGCCCAGGTCGAAGATGAGCAGCTCATCCCCACAGCGGACCTCCACGCACGGCGTGTTGCCGCCGTAGCGCTTCGTCGCCGGGCCTGGCGCGGGGATGGACCCGCGCACCCCCCAGAAGCGCACCTCGAAGCGCGCGGTGCTCCGCCGTGCCGGGCGCTCAGCCGGCTTTGGCTTCCGTGTCGTCGTCCTCCGCGAAGAGCTCAATCAGGTGCCCCGTACGCTCACGCTTCGTCTTCAAATAGTCGACGTTATGCGGATTGTGCTCGGTCCGGGAAGGGATTCGGCGCCGGACCGCCACACCTTCCTCCACCAGCCCGGCGATCTTCAGCGGATTGTTGGTGATCAGGTCCACCGACCGCACATCCAACGACCGCAGCATTTCCGCAGCGATGTCGTACGAGCGCAAGTCATCCGCGAAGCCCAGCTGGCGATTGGCCTCGTAGGTGTCCAGCCCCTTGGCCTGCAGGGCGTAGGCCTTGATCTTGTTGCCCAGGCCGATGCCCCGGCCCTCCTGGCGCAGGTAGAGCACCACGCCCAGGCCGTTCTGCGACACGAAGTCCAGCGCCCGGTCCAGCTGCTCGCGGCAGTCGCACTTGAGGCTGCCGAAGACCTCGCTCGTGAGGCACTCGGAGTGGATGCGCACCGGCACCCCCTCCAGGCCCTTGGGCTCGCCCACCACCAGCGCCACGTGCTCACGCCCATTGCGCTTGTCGCGGAAGACGATGGTCCTCAGCACTCCGCGGGCCGTGGGCACGTCCGCCTCCGAGTACCGCTCCAGGTGCTGGGTCGGCTTACGGGTTGGCAGGACCTGGGGTGAGCGCGTGTCGGACATGGTAGGTCGTCTCCCAGTGGAGGGCCGTTTCTTCTCGCCCCCCTGGATGCAAGTCAAGGTGACACCCGGATGGGTGCGTTGAAACCCGCCTGTTTGGATGCGGCGGGCGTGGACTGCGTTGCTCAGGCGACCCAGGAGAGGGGGAGCAGCTCGACATGGGAGCCATCAGTCAAGCTGCTGTCAGCCCGGGGGAAGTGAAGCAAATGTGTGGCTGCCGCAGCTGAACGCAGGGCCCCCGACGTCTGAGTCCCCAGGGGTTTCGCCCACAGCTCGCCCGCCCGCCAGGTGGCCGTGACGCGCACGAAGTGGGCAAGTCCCGGGGCCTTCGAAAGGCGTCCTTCCAGGCGGCCGGCGACGCGGGGCGGCTCCACGTCCTCCAGGCCCAGGAGCCGGCGCAGGGCGGGGCGCACGAAGAGCTCGAAGGTCACCAGCGACGACGTGGGGTTGCCGGGCAGTCCCAGGAAGAGGGTGGCGCCCCGCTGGCCCACGACCAGGGGCTTGCCGGGCTTGATGGCCACGCGCCAGAAGCGCTGCTCCACGCCCAGGGCCTCCAGGGCGTCCTTCACGAAGTCGTGGTCCCCCACGGAGACGCCGGCGCTGGTGAGGACCACGTCGAAGCCGTCCACGCGCGACAGGGCCTCCTGGACGGCCTCACGCGTGTCCCGGGCGATGCCCAGGAGCGTGGGCACGCCGCCCGCGCGCCGCACCGCCAGGGCCAGGGCGGGGGCGTTGATGTCCACGATGCCGTCGCCGGGGGGCTCGTCCACGCGGCACAGCTCGTCGCCCGTGGACAGCACCGCCACGCGCGGCCGGCGGGGCACCGGCACCGTGCCCTGGCCCTGCGCCCACAGGAGCCCCAGCTCCGGGATGCCCAGGGGCGTGCCGCGCCGCAGCAGCAGGGCGCCTTCCTTCGCGTCCTCGCCCCGGGGGCGGATGAAGTTCCCCGGCCCCACGGCCTCCAATATCTCCACGGCGTCCGGCGCGTCCGGGACGGCGCGGGTGCGCTCGCGCATCACCACCGCGTCCGCGCCCGGGGGCAGGGGGGCTCCGGTCATGATCCGCGCGCAGGTCCCGGGGACGACCTCCCGGGTGGGACGCTTCCCGGCGAACACCGTCTCGCCCACCGTGAGGCGCACGGGCAGGGGGGCCGCCAGGTCCTGGGCGCGCACCGCGAAGCCGTCCATGGCGGAGTTGTCCCAGGGGGGCAGGGTGCGGCGGGCGGGGACGTCCTCGGCCAGCGCGCGGCCCAGGGCGTCATCCCCGGGCACCCATTCGGTGGGCAGCGGCGTGCACAGCCCGAGGATCCTCGCGCGGGCCTCCTCCACCGGCAGCAATTCGGGGGCGTCACTCATGCTGTTTTCCCACCCAAAGTCCGTGGGAAAATCAAGTGTTAGTTTGACAGCCCAGCTGATCATCGTTACAAGCAACCGTGCTCGCGAGGCTCGCGTCCAACAGCAGGGGCGTCCCGCCAACCCGTTGATAGCACACGGGAAATTTCCAAGGAGACAGCGTCGATGGCCAAGCCCAAGTCCGGGGCGAAGAAGCCGACTCCCGCTGCAAAAGCCGGTGCGAAGCCTGCCGCGAAGAAGGACAACGCGGCCCGCCTGGATCTGATCAGGAACGCCTCGAAGAAGGTGGCGACGGCCGCGACGAAGGTCGTCAAGGCGGTGGCTGAAGGGGCGAAGGGGAAGGTCGCGGCGGCGAAGAAGGCGGTGGCGGAGAAGGTGGAGAAGGCCCCCGTGGCCGCCAAGAAGGCGGCGGCGAAGGCGGCTCCTCCCGCTCCCCCGACGCCCCCCGCGAAGCCTGGCAAGGCCGCGCCCGCCGCGAAGGGTGCGCCCGCCGCGCCCGCCGCCACCGGGAAGAAGGGGGCTGGCAAGGCGGGGGGCAAGACCCCGTCGGTCGTCCCCGCCGGTCCCGCCGTGGAGAAGCCGCGCCCCCGCGCGACGAAGCTTCCTCCCGTGGGCGAGCCGCTCACGAAGCGTGAGATGGAGCAGCTGCTCACCGCCGGCGAAGGCCGCGGCGTGATGGGGGAGGGCAGCCTCAAGGGCCGGCTCATCCTCAGCGGCGAGATGCCCCACCTGGTCGTCATTGGCCGCGACAAGCGCGAGCTGACGTTCCTCTTGCAGGGACCGGATCAGGAAGTCCTGCCGGCCTACGTGGACCACAAGGTCTCCGTGAGCGGGCTCATCAAGAAGACGACCAACCACAGCGGCGTGGTGGAGGTGCGCAAGTACTCCGCCAAGAAGCCGGAAGTGGAAGAGGTCGCGCCGCCTCCCGCGGACACGGAGCCGAAGCTGCGCTACCTGTCGCCCGGCGAGGTCTCCATGGCCATCGCCGCGGGCATGGGCGCCGGCATCAAGGGCTTCGCCAGCATCCGGGGCAACCTGGAGATGATGGGCGAGGACTTCGTGCTCGTCGTCTCCAACGGCGGCACGCGCCAGCAGGTGTCCTTCGCCATCGAAGGCAAGGCGGCGGTGAAGAGCCTGCGCAAGCACGTGGGGCAGACGCTCCAGGTGACGGGCGTGGTGGACAAGACGTCCGGCTGGGGTGGCCGCATCACCGCGGAGACCGTGGAGCCGCGTCCGTCCGAGGCCCGCTCGGTGTCGCGCGATGAGATGGAGCTGGTCCACATCGAGGGCGAGGTGCCCACGTCCGTGGACGTGAAGCTCAACCACGGCCTCACCGTGCGCCTGCAGGAGCAGCCCGGCGCCACCTGGGCCATCGAGCCCACGCTGGCCAAGCGCGTGGGTCTGCGCGAGGCCAACTTCGAGCCGGGTCCCAACGGCAGCCCGGCCACGCGCGAGTTCTTCTTCACGCCGCGCAACCCCGGCAGCTTCGAAATGGAGTTCTTCCTCGCCAAGGCGTTCACGCCGGGCGTGGTGGAGCGCTCCTTCAAGATCAACGTCACGGTCAAGCCCTGACGGCTTGGGCGCACGGGCCCTCCCTGGACCGCAAGGTCCGCCAGGGAGGGCGAATGGGGGCCGGGGGGTTCCCGCCCGCACCCTTCGGGCTTACCCGTTCCCTCAGCGGCCTTGCCGCATCCCCACCGTGAGCCTCTCCCAAGACCACATCCGACAGCTGCTCGCCGAAGCCGATCACCCCCTGGGCGTGAAGGAGCTCCTTCGCGTCGCGGGGCTGAACCCCGGCCAGCAGACCGAACTCAAGCGCGCCCTGCGGGAACTGGTGCGCGCGGGCATCATCGTCAAGGACGGCAAGCGGTTCCGGCTGGAAGGCCCGCGCACGCCACGGGCGCCCGAGGCTGGCGTCGAGGCTCGCCGCGAACCCTCCGCGCCTCCCTTCAAGAAGCGGGGCCCCACGCCGGGCAGCGGGCGCGAGGAGCGCGGGGGCGGCTTCCGGGACGACCGTCAGGGCTTCCGCGGCGGCGACTTCCGGCGCTCGTTGCAGCGCGGCTCGCGGGACGACCGCTTCGAGGACTCCGGCCAGCCCGCGGTGGAGGGCATCCTCCACATGCACCGGGACGGCTTCGGCTTCGTGCACCCGGTGACGGGCGAGGGGGAGAACATCTTCCTGCCGCCCGGCGAGGCGCAGCGGGCGCTCGACAACGACCGCGTCGTCGTGGAGGTGGCGGGACGGCCGGGCCGCTTCGAAGGCCGCCTGGTGCGCGTGCTCAGCCGGCGGCGTGAGCTGGCGGTGGGCACGTACGTGGCGCAGGGCCGGCACTCGCTGGTGATGACCACGGACGCGAACCTGCCGGGCCCCATCCGCGTGCCGCCGACGCAGATGGCGCGCGACGGCGACCTGGTGAAGGTGCGGCTGGGCGTGGGCGCGGACCTCCTGGAGCCCGGGCAGGGGCTGTTCGGTGAAGTGGCCGGCTCCCTGGGGCGGCCGGGTGATCCGAGCGCGGAGGTGCTGGGTTCGGCCTTCGCGCATGGTTTCTCCGACGAGTTCCCGCCGGAGGTGATGGACGAGGCGGACGCGTTCGCGGTGAAGGTCACGGAGGCGGAGGCCACGGAGGGCAACCGCCGCGACCTGCGCTCGATGCCGCTCATCACCATCGACGGCGAGGACGCGCGCGACTTCGACGACGCGGTCTACGCGGAGCCGCGGGCCGGGGGCTGGCGGCTGGTGGTGGCCATCGCGGACGTGTCGCACTACGTGAAGGAGCGCAGCGCGCTGGACGCGGAGGCGCTCAACCGCGCCACGTCCGTGTACCTGCCGGACCGCGTGCTGCCCATGCTGCCGGAGCGGCTGTCCAACGGCATCTGTTCGCTGCGCCCGGACGAGGACCGCCTGTGCATGGTCGCGGACATGACGTTCGACCGTCAGGGCCAGCGGCGCTCGCATGAGCTGTACCCGGCGGTGATGCGCAGCGTGGCGCGCTGCACGTACAACGAGGTGCAGGACGTCCTGGACGGCACGGACGTGCCGCACCGGAACTTCCTCAAGCCCCAGTTCGAGCAATTGATGGCGCTGGCGCGCTCGCTGATGGCCATGCGCAAGGCGCGAGGCGCCATCGACTTCGACGTGCCCGAGCACAAGGTGTTGCTGGGCGAGGATGGCCTGCCGCAGCGCATGGAGAAGCGCGAGCGCAAGGACAGCCACCGGCTCATCGAGGAGTGCATGCTGGCCGCGAACGAGGCGGTGGCCACGTACTTCCAGGACGAGGGCCTGCCCACGGTGTACCGGTTCCACGGCGAGCCGGATCCGCAGAAGCTGGCGGCGTTCGCGGTGCTGGCGGAGGCGTACGGCTTCCAGCTCGACGTGGAAGACGGCGTGTCGTCCAAGGAACTGGACGCGTTCATCACGCAGCTGGAGGGGCACCCGGAGCAGCGGGCCCTGAACCAGCTGCTGCTGCGCTCCATGATGCAGGCCGTCTACACGTCGACGCGCGTGGGCCACTACGGGCTCGCGGCGGAGAACTACCTGCACTTCACTTCGCCCATCCGGCGGTATCCGGACCTGCTGGTGCACCGCATCCTGAAGGCGGTGTGGGCGCGCAAGGGCAAGCGGCCCTCGGAAGCGCATCTGGAGCGCGAGGAGGAGCGGCTGGAGGGCATGGCGCAGCAGTGCTCGGAGCGCGAGCGCGCGGCCATGACGGTGGAGCGCGAGGTGGTGGCGTTCTACGCGGCCCTGATGATGAAGGACCGCGTGGGCGAGGAGTTCGACGCGACGGTGGCGGGCATCGCCGAGTTCGGCTTCTTCGTGGAGCTGGACGAGGTCCACGTCGAGGGCCTGGTGAAGGCGGAGACGCTGGGGCCGGGCTCCAAGCTGGACAAGCGCACGCACTCGCTCGTGTATGCGAATGGCCGGCGCGTGCGCGTGGGGCAGAAGCTGCGCGTGCGGCTGCTGTCCGCGAACACGACGTCGCGGAAGATCGACTTCGAGGCGCTCCAGTTCGCGGATGAGGCCCCGCTCCAGCGCACCACCGGAGCGCGGCCGCCGATGCGCCGCCGCGAGGCCGTCACCGAGGCGCCGGGCCGTCACACGGGTGGCAGGCCCGGAGGCCGCGAGCGCGAAGCCGTGAAGACGGGCCGCACGCCGTGGCGGAAGCCCGCGGCGGAGGAGACGCCGGACGCGGAGCAGTGGAAGTCGCTCGCGGAGGCGGAGGAGACGCCGTTCGGTGTGAAGGCGTGGGAGCCGCCCGCGGCCGAGGAGATCGCGACGGAGGATGCCGCGGCGCTCTCCGGATACGGCAGCGAAGCTTCGGAGGAAGAGGCGGCCCGCCCGCGTCCGCGTGGACGGTTCAGCCGGGAAGGGCGCCGCGAGGAGGCCGCTCCCGCCCGCTCCACCTCCCGCTTCCTGCGCGCCCGGCCCGAGGAAGCCCCCGCGCCGAAGGCGGAGCCGGCCACCCCGGCCAAGGGCAAGCGCAAGGTCATCCGCCCCACGCTCCCCGCATCCGATGAGGGCGCCGAAGCCGGCCCTCCGGAAGAAGCCCGAGCGCCGCGTGAGGACTTCAACGCCGGGCGTTCCGGCGAGGAACCTGCTTCGCGGGCGAAGGCGCCTCGCGAGGACTTCACGCCGCCGTCCTTTGACGCCGACGACAGCGCGCCGGCGGCTTCACCGCACCCGGGCTTCGACCGGATCCGCGCGCTGGCGGCGCAGCGGGGTCAGCTCTCCACGGGGGCGGCTCCGGGCGGCGCGTCCAAGAAGGTCCGCAAGGCGGCCTCGGGCGCGAGCTCCCGTGCGAAGCCCTCGAAGAAGGCACCGTCGGGGAAGAAGTCCGGTGGGTCGAAGGGCGCGGGCAAGACGCCGGGGCGCGGAGCTCCGGGCAAGCGCAAGCGCTGAGGGTGGGGCCGGGCCTTCCGGCCTCGCCGCCATTCCAATCAAGGAGGCCGTGTGGGTGCTGTGCGAATCGTGGGGTTGATGCTCGCGGTGGCGGGCGGAGTGCTGCTGTTCACCGGGCTCAAGGCGCGGGACTCGCTCACCGAACGCGCCACGGAGCTCATCACCGGCCGCAACACCGAACAGACCACGCTCTACGTCGCGGGCGGCGGCGCCGCGCTCGTGGGCGGCATCCTGCTGGCCCTCTTCGGGGGAGGACGAGGCCGGCGTTAGGCCCCGTCCCCCGCGCCGGGACTACTTGTTGGAGGCCTGCGCGGCCTTGGCGCGCTTGGTCGCCTCGCCGAACTGCTTGGTCGACTCGTTGGCCTGGGCCGTCAGCTCCTCGATGCGCTTGGCGTGCGCGGCGGAGCTGGCCTTGGCGGCGGCGACGCGCTCCGCGGCCTGCGGATCCACGACGGGCTTCTTGCCCTTCTCCGGCTTGGGCGGCGTGGCGGCCTCGACGGCCTCCTGATCGGCGGCCTGCTGCAGCGCCTTCTCGTGCTCGATGTACTTGAACATCACGATGCGCTTGTTGAGGTACGTGTTGGGCAGGTCCGGGTTGATGGCGATGACCTGGTCATACGTCTTCAGCGCGAGATCCAGCTCCGTGGGGACCGCGGGAGCGGACATGGAGCGGGCGCCACCGCGCTGCGCGTGCACCTCCGCGATCCAGCTGAGCGCGTCGGTGTCCTTCGGGTTGATCTTGAGGCACTCCTGGAAGTACTGCTCCGCCTTCTCCAGCGGGCCGTTCTTCGCGTACATCGCCGCGACGTTGCGGTAGGCCTCGGCCTTGTCGTTGGGCGTCTTCGCGAACTCCACCAGCTTCAGCGCGGACTCCGCGGCCTGGTCCGTCTGGCCCGCCTGCAGGTGCGCATAGGCCTTCCGCTCCCAGACCTTCTCCTGGGTCGGGTCGATCTTCAGCGACTCCTCGTACTCCTTCACCGACTCCGCGTACTTCTTGTCGGCGAGGAAGTTGGTGCCCTTGACCCGGTGCTCCTTGGCCTTCTCCGCCTTCTCGTCGCCACAGCCGAAGGACCCGCCGAGGGTCAGCACACCCAGCATCAAACCCACGCTACCCAGCCGCTTCATGCCCAAAGCCTTTCGTGAAGTTCCAGGGGCACGTCCCAGCGGGGGCCCCACGCGGCGCGGAATATACCCGAACTCGTCTCGTGAACCCCCCGTCCTGAAGGCTCGGCCGCCCCCGTCCGGCGGGGCGCTTCAGGAGCGAGCGCGCGCGACCAGGGAGACGAGCAGGGGCGCGCCCAGGGCGGCTGTCACCACTCCCACGGGCAATTCACGCCCGGGGAGGATCACCCGCGCCGACGCATCGCACAACGCGAGGAAGGCGGCCCCCACCACCACGGAGCCAGGCAGCAGCACGCGGCGGCTCACGCCCAGCGTCCGGCGCACCAGGTGCGGGACGATGAGCTCCACGAAGGCGATGGGGCCACACCACGCGACGCAGGCGGCCACGCCCAGCGCCCCCAGGCCGATGGCCACCGTGCGCACGCGGCGGACGGGGACGCCCTGGGACTCCGCGTGCTCCTCGCCGGCGATGAACACCTCCAGTGCGCGGGTGAGGGCCAGCAGCCCCACGACGGTGACGGCCGCGAACGGCGTGAGGAGCAGCACGCCCGAGTAGCCCACCTGCGGCAGGTGGCCCAGGGACCAGCGCATGGCGGCCATGAGCTCCGCGGAGTCCGCGGTGAACTGCAACCCGGTGGAGATGGCGCCCGCCGCCATGGAGCAGGCGATGCCGGCCAGCACCACGTCGTTCATCCGTACGCGGCGGCCCGCGGCGATGGCGGCCACCACCAGGCTGACGCCGAGCGCCCCCACGAAGGCCGCGGCGGTGATGAGCGGCAGTCCGCCTGGAGCAAGCCGGGCCCCCAGGATGATGGCCACCAGCGCGCCCAGGGTCGCCCCGGCCGTGGTGCCCACGGTGCTGGGCGCGGCCAGCGGGTTCGCGAAGAGGGACTGGTACACCGCGCCCACCAGCGACAGCGTGCCGCCCACCAGCATCGCCATCAGCGTGCGGGGCACGCGCAGCTGCCAGAAGACGAAGTCCGCCGTGCCGGGGGCGAACCCCGGGCCGATGAACGGCGCCACCGCGCACGCGGCCAGGCACACCGCCAGCAGGAGCCAGACCTTCACGCGGCGCCTCCGCTCCGGGGCAGGCTCACGAAGACGCGGTGTCCGTCCACGGCCGTCGCGTGCATGCGCACGCCGAACAGCTCGCCCAGGTGTTCGCCCAGTTCGGGGGCGTCGTGGGCCCGCTCGAACGCCACGCGGCCCTGGAACAGGCCCACGACGCGGGGGGCCCGCGTGCCCGGAGCATGGGCGTGCGTGAGCACGTTGACGTCGTGGGTGACGCAGAGGATGCCGCGCCCTGCTCGCCAGAGGTGGCCCATGCGCATGTAGAGCTCCAGTTGTTGCGCGGGGTCCAGGAAGTTGGCGGGCTCGTCCAGCAGCACCAGCGGTGTCTCCTGCGCGAGCAGTCCCGCGACCGCCACGCGCTGCCGCTCGCCGCCGGACAGCTCCGTGATGGGGCGCAGGGCGAAGGACCCGGCGCCTGCTTCCGCCAGGGCCTTGTGCGCCGCCGTCTCTGAGGCGCGGCGGGATTCGGGGAAGCGGTAGCGCGCGGAGACGACCTGCTCCAGCGCGGTGATGGGCTCCGCCGCTTCCAACCGCTGGGGCAGCCACGCGAGCCGCGCCGCGCGCTCCCGGGGGACAAGGCTCGACACGTCCTGCCCGTCCACGAACGCATGTCCCGAGTCCGGACGCAGCAGCCCCAGCGCCACGCGCAGGAGCGTGGACTTGCCCGCGCCGTTGGGCCCGACGATGGCGACGAACTCTCCCGGGGCCACGTGCAGGGAGACGCTGTCCAGCAGCGTCCGTCCCCGCGCCCGCACCGTCACCGCGTCCAGCGTCAGGCCGGCCGTCATCGCGGGGAGGGCAGGGTGCCCAGCGCGGCGCGAAGCCGCTCGACGACGTCAAGGATGGCGGGCCCGGTGGACTGCACGTCGGAACCGATGACCAGCCGCACCCGGTCCTCCCGCGCCGCGCGCAGGCCGGTGAGCTGCTTCCACGGGGCCAGGGCCTGCGCCTGCCGAGCGGCGTCCAGGGCCGGCACGTTGATGAGCACCAGCACCGCGTCCGGATCCAGCGCGATGACGCCCTCCAGCGACAGGTTGGGAGGACCGGAGCGCTCGTCAGCGACGGCGTTGCGAGCCCCCGCCGCCTCCAGCGCGGCGCCGTGCAGCGACGCGCGCTTCATGTACCAGACCTCCGACAGCGTGCCCGCGACGTCGCCCAGCACCAGCAGCACGCGGTGGGCGTCCTTCGGCGCGGGGCGCGACAGCGTGCGGTTCATCTTCTCCGCCAGCGCGGTGGCCTGGGGTTCACGTCCGCTCAGGCGGCCCAGCTCCTTCACGCTGTCCACCACCTCCTGGAGTGACGTCCAGGGCAGCACCTTCAGCGGCGCGAGCGCGGAGAGCGCCTCCGCCGGGGCCTGCTTCACCTGCTGATCCACGAGCAGCGTCGGCTTGAGCTTCGCGATGGCTTCGAAGTTGGGCGCGAACGTGGTGCCTACCTTGGGCAGGGCGGGTGTGCCTTCGGGCAGGGCGGTGTAGTCGGACACGCCCACGATCTCCGCGCCCGCGCCCAGGGCGAACAGCGTCTCCGTGACGGAGGGAGACAGCGAGACGATCCGCCGCGCCTGGGTCTCCGGGGGAGGCGCCGAACGCTGACAGCCCGCGGCGAGCGCGAGCACCACGCAGAGCAGAGAGGGGAGGCGGAAGAGACTCATGGGCGGGCCGACTTCTAGCACGCGAGTCATGGGCGGGCGTCCGGGAAGCGGCGTCATGGGTTTCGCTTATCCTGGGAACTCCTCACAGGGGGAATACCCGGTCATGACCTGGATGAATTGGAGTTCCCGCGCGCTCGGCGCCGCGGCGTTGCTTTGCACTTCCTCGGCCCTTGCCGCGTCGCCGTTCGCGGAAGGGATGGTCTCCATCACGTTGGATGACGGCTGGAGCACGCAGTACACGCTGGCGCGGCCGGCGCTCAAGTCGCGGAGCATCCCCGCCACGTACTACCTGGTGACCGATGCCATCGCCCAGAGTTGGGGCGGCTACATGAGCCTCGCGCAGGTGCAGACGCTCAAGGCGGAGGGCAACGAGATCGCCAGCCACACGCGCACGCACTCGGACCTGACCACGCTGACGCCCACGCAGCTGACGTCGGAGCTGCACGACTCGCGCACGTGGCTGCAGACGAACGTGGGGGCGGCGTGCGGCAAGGACTTCGCGTCACCCTACGGCGCGTACAACGCGACGGTGATGACGGCGTTGAAGCCGGAGTACGCCAGCCACCGCACCATCAACGCGGGGCGCAACTTCAAGGACACGGTCATCTACGAGCTGCGCGCCAACGACGTGTCGAGCGCGGTGACGGTGGCGCAGGTGAAGGGGTGGATCAACCAGGCCATCGCGGAGAAGAGCTGGCTCATCATCCTCTTCCACGAGTTCACCAGCGGCACGCCCACGCGGGAGACGCAGTACAAGACGACCAACTTCACGAACATCCTCAACTACGTGCAGTCGACGGGCATCCGCACCGTGACGGTGGAGCAGGGGCTTGCGTTGACGGATGGCCTCACGGAGCCGCCGCCTTCCGTGGGCACGGTCGTCTACGACGACGCGATGGGCAGTGGCTTCCAGGACTGGAGCTGGGCGACGCACGACCTGGACCAGGCCGTCACGGTGCACTCCGGGTCCACGGCGGTCAGCTTCGAGCCGGATTACTGGGAGGCGCTGATGTTCCACCACACGGGCCTGGACCTGTCGCTGTATCAGTCCGTCGACCTCTGGGTGCACGGAGGCACGACGGGTGGGCAGCAGGTGCGACTGGCGCTCTACAACGGCGGCACGCCGCTGGGCAGCATCAACCTGGCGACGGCGCTGGGACACCCCATCACGGCGGGGACCTGGCAGAAGGTCTCCATTCCGCTGAGCACCCTGGGCGCGACGTCCGGCACGGTGGATGACTTCTACGTGATGGACGACTCCGGTTCGGATCAGGGCACGCTGTACGTGGACGACTTCGTGCTCGTGCCGTAGCGGACTGCCTCGGGAGCCGTGACACTGGCCAGCCACCTCGCAAGAGAGGTGGCTGGCTTGTTCATTTGCGCGTCAGCCGCCAGCGATGATCGCCGTACCACACGAGTACGGAGTGCCGCCGGAGCCGTTCTGCCGACAGGCCACGATCTTGAGCTGCGCGCTCTCACGGGTGACGTCCACGTTGTTGCCCTTGTGCGTGTTGTACCCGGTCCCGACGTAGACGCGCGCGTAGGCCTTCCACGACCCGTCCGCCTGCTTGACCTCGATCCAGCCGACGACGCCCTCGTTGTCGGAGTCCAGGTCGTACACAGTGTAGATGTCGCCACCGTCGTCGAAGCAGGTCTTGCCCGCGGTGGTGCCCGCGTCCGTCGTGTACGCACAGCCGCTCGCTGCGAAGGCAGGAGCGCCGGTCAAGCCAACCAGAGCAGCAGCGACCGCGCCCAAAGCCGTACGGATGTACATGCCCTTCATCGTGAGCCTCCTGGTCTTGCGTTGAGTAGGCGCTGACAGCGGCTGGAGCCCCCCGCGCCCGCAATGACCCTAGAGGAAGATTTAATCGTCTTCCACGAAAATCTGCTTATTCTTGTTTGTGGTTGGCTATTCATCAATGCGAGGCATTTCGGAGGCGGGTGGGTTGCAATGGCGCGCGCCGGTGCCTGCTCCGGCGCGCGCAGGCTGACTCCTACCGGGTGGTGGCGGCGTCGGGAAGCGCGTCCGGAGTGCTGCCGCGCATCGAGCGCGCCGCGACCACGGCCAAAGCCAGGAAGATGAGGATGAGCGCGCGCGGCAAAGCCTGGGTGCCGAACGCATCCTGTAGCACGCCAATGGCCGACGAACCGGCGACCCCACCGGCGCCGCCCGCCATCGTCATCGCGGCGCTGCAGCTCAGGAGCTGTGCGCCGGTGAAGCGGTCACCGATGGACGCCAGCGCCACCGTCGTCGTGCCATAGGCACAAGCGCCCCAGACGAACAGGAACAAATACAGCAGCGGCGTCGACGCGCCGATGACCCACGGCAGAACGCCGCCGCCGACAACGGTGAGCAACGCGCAGCCCATCATCACCGGGCGCCGGCCCCAGCGGTCGGACGCCCAGCCAATGGGCGGCTGCAACAGCACGTTGCCGACGTTCAGCACGCTGAGGCCGATGCCCATGACCGCGGTGCTCGTGCCATGGACCGCCCCGAACTTGGGCAGGAACGCCAGGGACGCGTGGTCGAACGCGCCGAACGACGCGGCCGCGAGCAACGCCGCGGGAATCAACGGAACCGCTCCGAGCACCGGTGCGCGCCCCGTGCCGTGGAAGTCCGGCAGTTGCTTGCTGACGAGCAGCACCCCCAGCGCACACGCGACGAACGCCGCGCCGAGCATCGCGAAGCAATGCGGCGAGCGGAAGTCCGCCAGCGACACCAGCAGCGGGCCGCACGCGAAGCCCGCCGACAGGAACGACGTGTAGATGCCGAACACCCGGCCGCGGCGCCCCGACGGCGTGAGCTGCGCGAGCCACGCCTTGTTGACGATGTAGAAGCCGCCCACCGCCAGCCCCCACAGCAGGCGCGCGGCAATCCACAGGAGGGGCTCGGGCACGAGCGCCATCGACGCCATCGCTGTCAGGCCGAGCATGCAGCTCGCGACGCCGATGCGCACGGCGCCGAACCGCTCGGCCGCCCATGGAATCACGAACGACGAGGCAATCAGCCCCAGCGGGCTGCACGCCGCGGAGATGCCAATCACGCTGTCGGCGACGCCCTGGCGGGACAGCAACACGCCGAGCAGCACGGGCGTGCCGCCCACCGCGACGGCGAACATGCCGACCAGGAACGAAATCGTGAAGATGCTCCGCCACGCGGCGGCGTCCGAGGAGGATGGACTCATGGCACTAATGGCGCGCGACCATGACCGGCAGCATCGCGCCGCCCTTGTAGAGGCTCATGATGGGGCTCTGGTTGGCGCGCGACAAGAAGCCCACCGCCTTGCCGCCGAAGATGAAGGTGTTGAGGTCGGCGATCCGCGGCGTGATTTCGCCCGTGGCCGGGTCCGGACAGTGGACGACGTGGCCCTGGATGTACTCCTGGGCGACGAACGCGGAGTTGGACGCCGCGGCATCCACGGCGCGCTGCCAGTCCGCGTCCTGGACCTTGTTGCCAATCACGATGCCGTCGCCCCACGTGGCGTTGGTCGGCTTGAGCAGGAAGCGGGTCCGGTGGCGCTTGAGGTAGTCGCACAGGTCCACCTGCTCGCCTTCCATGGAGATGGAGCGCCCGGGTGCCACGACGCGCGTCCACGGCACGTGGCGCTGGAACATCCGCCGGTCCGCCGGCGAGAAGTGGTCGCCGAACCGCGGGTCGCTCAAGAGCGCGAGAATCGACTTGTCGGCGTAGATCCACTGGCAGGCCAGCGGGTTCACGCTGACCACGTCGCCAGCGGCCACCGCGCGGAGGTAGTGCTCTGCGTCGGGACACTGGACGAGGTCGCGCAGGTCCCACTTGTTGTAGACGAGGTCGATGCGCGTCCCCCGGTGGGTCACGCAGCCCGCGCCGCGCTCAAGCTCGCGCAGGTCGATGAACTCGCAGTGGATGCCGCGCTCGCCGAAACCCTGGATGATGAGGTCGGTCTCGCTGGTGAAGCGGCCGTTGTAGTTGACGATGCGGACCTCGCTCGGGTCCCGGCCCTTGTCCGCGCGATACGTGTCCAGCATCTCCGAGATGAACAGGTTGCGCGTCTCGACGATGGGCTGGGGGACCAGTTCGACGTCGCGGCCCCACGCGGCCAGGATGGGATTGGGCAGCGAGCGCCACAGCCGCGTCGCCATCCCGGAGGCGAACAGGTTCGCGGGACAGTCGGTGTTGGTCTCCAGAATCAGATAGCGGCCATCCGGCGCGACCAGGCCGTCGAAGCGGCAGATGCGCGTGAGCGGCCGGAACGCGGGCGCCGCCAGCAGGAGGTCCCGCACCGGCTCATAGCCGCGATAGAGCTTCCGGACCTCGGCGTCATGGCGGTACAGCTCGAGCACGTTGTCGAACACGCGGATGAAGCGCTCGCCCGCGGACTTCAGCTGCTCAGCCCAGTCGGCGTCGATGATGGTCGGGCGCAGGCACACCGGATACGCGTGATTGGCGTCGAACTGGAGCCCTTTGGCGAGCGCCACGCCGCGCAGCTCGCGTTGCGCCGCCGCGATGTTCTCACGCTCGGCGGCCGAGGCCTGGGCCAGCAGCACGTCGAGCTCCGCGTCGTACGGACACAGCGCCAGGCCGCCACGGTCTTGCTGAAAGGGACCATTTGCTTTGGACATCGCGGACTCCATTGTTCAAGTCAGGATACGGATCCCGGACGGCGTGCGGATCGTCGCGGTATAGCGGAATGCCTCGCCGTGCGTGACGGCGGGCGCGCCCGAGACTCCGAGCGCCTCGTAAAGCCGGGCGATGCGCGCGGTGTCCGGGTGCTCGAGCGTGAACGCCACCAACTCGCAGCCCCGCTGCGTCTCGGGCGCGAGCGTCGGGCGTTTTCCCTTCCGGTCGATGAGCGACGGCACGACGCCCTGCATGGGCAGTGAGCCGTCCACGGGCACGGAGAAGAAGTAGCTCGACGTCCCGGCGTGGAACTCGCGCGGCTCCCCGAACACGCCCGGGTGTTGGGCCATCCGCTGGGCGAAGTGATCGGTGCTCGCCACCCAGCCCCGCAGGCGCTTGCCGTCGTCCCACGCCTTGCGCACCGCCGCGCGGTCGTCGAGCCCGAACCACCTGGGGCCCGGGACGGCCGGCGCCTCCTCGTCGATGGCAATCACTTCGAGATAGGCGGCCTCACCCAGCTGGAGCAGGTGATTGTGCGTGCCCATGTGGGGGTGCTTGCGGCCGAAGGGGATGTCGATGCCCAGGCACTCTTGGAGGTGAGCGATGCCTTCGACGAGCGAGGGTGCGATGACGGAGAGATGATCGAGTCGGGGCATGGCGTCGCCGGGGTCAGGCCTTGACCAACATCGGGTCGGTCGACTGGACGATGGCGGTGGAGAAGCGGTTGTAGCCGAACAGTCGCACGAGGATCCGCCGGTTGTCCTTGATGATGTCGCGGCAGTGCAGGGCCTTGGTGTTGTTGATGAGGATGGCCTTGCTGGAGTCCAGGGTCACCTGGAGCCGCTCCGCGTTCGTGATGCCAGCCTGTAGCGCGTCAATGGCACGCCGTGAGTTCTCCGGCACCCCGTCGCACGCGGAGAAGCGATAGGCGCTGAACCGGAACGCGAAGTCACCGTGGTTGTTGTAGTCCACGATGGAGACATGACGGCCATCCTCGTCGCCGGGCACGTAGGAGTTGGGCCGGGTGAACTGATAGTGCTTCCGGGTCAGCGCGTCGACCACCGGCTCGCCGAGTGCCTTCAGCACGGGCGTGATCGGGATGACCTGGGTCGGCTCCTGGAGCGGATTCCACCGCGCCGTCAGGATCAACGTCGAGGGCGCCGGTGAATGCCGCTCCGTCGCTTGGAACGAGCAGTAGTGCGGCGGCTCGGTGTGCGCGCCGAGCGCAAGACCGGAGTGTGATGAAACCTCCACGTCCTCGGGCGCGGGCTCCTCGGGAATCTTGTGCTGCCCGCCGCCCTTGAAGTTGCCGACGAGGCGCACCATTTCGTTGTAGTCCAGATCGTATGCGAAGGCGCGATTGCCAGCGAGGTTCAACAAAAGCTGGCTGCGCGACGCGAGCACCAGGCAGTCGAGATCCATCTTCAACGCCTCGAGTGAAGGCCGCGCCTCGGGGACGCCATCGCCCACTTCGAGCATGCCCTCGACGACCAGCAGGGTGATGCGATTGCTGGCATAGCCATCGACCACGGCGCGCTGCTCGGAGTCCAGCATGTCGCGCAGCACGTGGGCGTGGGCTTCGGCGCGTTCACGAATCCCCGCGCACTGCGGCCCGCCGGCACGTGCCAGTTGCACGGCGTGGTGATGCAGGGATTCCGCCTGGGAAGGACTCAGCTTCAGGACCGCGACTTCGGTGTGCATGCTTGCGAATTCCCCCTCGGACCTCGCAACCCGAGCCATGGCCGCCCCCGGCCCGGCCTCGAGTTGTGGCGCGCAGATACTACCGCGAAGTCCAGTAGTCCAGACTAATCTTGTATTTCTGGCATGGAGAGGGAAGAGAGTTCAGGAAGTCTGGCCGCCATCCGGAGGACTGACGCCGCGCGCGCCGGTGCCTGCCCCGGCGCGCGCGTTGAAGACAGCCGGGGCCTACAGCTTGATCAGCTCCACGTCATCCATGTGGATGAAGTTGGAGCCGTTGTGGGCGGGCGACTTGCTGTGCAGGCCGAACTCCAGATAGCCGTTGGTGACGTTGACGGCTGGCGTCTCCAGCAGCGTGTAGTTGCCGTAGGTGCCCAGGTTGGTGATGGCCGCGGCGCAATCACCGCAGGTCTTCACCTGGAAGCGCGCGAAGTCGAACGTGCCGCCCTTGCGGAACCAGGCGCGCAGCTTGTAGTTGCCCGACGCCAGGCCCGTCTTCGTCTGGTACGTCCACGCCTCGTACGCCGCCGCCGACGTCCAGTGCGTCAGGTGGAAGCTGCCCGAGTGCCCGCCGTTGTACGTCTCCGAGAACGCCGCCGCCGCCGTGCCGTTCGGGCTCCAGGTGTTCCAGCCCGTCATGCCGCTCTCGAAGCCCGCGTTGGTGAGCCCCAGCGACTGCGAGCCGCCCGGCTGGTACCAGCGCACCCACTCCACCTCCATCGTCTTCCTGGCGCCAAAGGGCAGGTCGATGGAGGCAGGTGCTGGATTGCCGTACCAGACGCCGCCCAGCGCCAGGTTCAGGATGAGGTAGTGGTTCTGCTGGAACTCCGTCTCGTTGTGGTTGAACGTCGCCGTGGACACGAAGTCCTTGTCCAGGCGGAACACCATGCTGTTCGCCGTCCACTCCACTTCATACGTGTGGAAGTCCTGCGACAGGTCCACGCCGCGGCTCGCGCCCGTGCCCCAGTCCGCGTTGCCGCCGTTGTACCAATGCAGCGCGGACTTCATCCACGTGGGCTCCGTGGACTTCCACTCCAGGATGTCGATCTCTCCCGCGCCCGGCCAGCCCGCGCTCTGCACGTTCGCGCCCAGCGTCCAGAACGCCGGCCACATGCCGTAGCCCGGCGGAATCTTGATGCTCGCCACAATCTTTCCGTAGCGCCCCTCCACCTTGCCCTTGGTGTGGATGCGGCCGGAATAGAACGAGCGGTAGTTGCCAGGGCAGTGCGAGTCCGTGGGGTTGTCCCCCGTGCGCTCCGCCGTGATGACCAGCTTGCCGTTGCCCACCGTCACGTTCTGCGCGCGCGGGAACTCCAGCTCACCCGTGCCGAAGTTGCAGTTGTTGAGCAGCGGATCCCAGTTGCTCGTCAGCACGTTCCACGCGCCCGTGTTCAGCGACGTGCCCGTGAAGTCGTCCTGCCACGACAGGGACCACCCCGCGCCCGGGTCGTACGCGCGCTCGCCCTGCTGCGTCTGGCCGTAGCCTTCCGCCTCCACCGGGGCGGCGGCTTCCGGCTCCGGTGAACAGCCGGAGAGGGTGGTCAGGAGTCCTGCGGCGACAAGGCCAGCTCGAAAGGGGCGATGCATGAATGCTCCGGGGAAGGGGGAGCATTCATATTTGCCGGTTTTGACGCGGCTTGCCAGGAAGTCACGAAGCGGCTCAGCCGAGCCACTGGGGATTCTGGACGGTCCCGTCGAAGTGGTGGCTCGTCTTGTACTTCTCGAAGGCGCCGTCCCTGGCCGCGTCCTTCGTCCTGGCGAGCAGGGCCTGCACTTCCTTCTCGCTCAGGGGCTTGAAGGTGCGCGCGGCGGTGAGGGCCTGCTGCAGGCGCTCCTGCGAGTCGATGCCGGTGATGACGACGCTGACGGGCAGGGACAGGTTGTAGCGGAGGCATTCCGGCGCGGTGACGGTCTTGCTGTCGAGGATGAACGGGTCGCCCATGCACTTCATGGCGAGCACGCCGATGCCCTCCTTCACGAGCACGGGCAGCACGCGCTTCTCGAAGCTGTTGAAGTGGGCGTCCATCACGTTGAGGGGCAGCTGCACGGTGTCGAAGCGGAAGCCGTGCTTCTTCGCCGTCTCCAGCATCTTCAGGTGGATGTCCGGGGACTTGTGGCCGGTGAAGCCCAGGAAGCGCGCCTTGCCGGCCTTCTGCGCGTCCTTCATGGCTTCGATGGCGCCGCCTTCGGCGAAGGCTCGGTCCGGATCATTGTCGCGGATGACCTCGTGGAGCTGGAGCAGGTCCAGGTGGTCCGTCTGGAGGCGCTGGAGGGATTCGTCGATCTGCTTCGCGGCGGTCTTCTTGTCGCGGCCGTCGATCTTCGTCATCAGGAAGGCCTTGGCGCGGTAGCCGTCGCGCAGCGCCTTGCCCATGCGCTCCTCGCTCTTGCCGTCGTTGTAGTCCCAGCAGTTGTCCAGGAAGTTGATGCCCTGGTCCAACGCGCCCCGGATGAGCGCGAGGCTCTCCGACTCGTCCTTCTGCTTCCCGATGTGGAAGCCCCCGAGTCCCACGCACGACACCTCCTGGCCGGTGCGGCCCAGCTTGCGGCGGGGCACGGTGGGGGCGTTCTTCGCCTTCGCGGGCGGAGCACCGAACACGGTCGGGGCGGCCATCAACGACAGCGTCGCGGCGAGGAATTCCTTCCGGGTCATGTCAGGGCGTCCTTCCAGAGGGACAGGTGGCGTCTGGGAGGCCGACGTTGGGACCGGGTAGGGCCGGGGACAACGGGCGCGCGGGCCGAATGTGCAGGAGCCATCGCTGCGGAGTGGGTGTGCAGGGCGGGCGTGTGCCGCATAATCGACACCCGCATGCGCATCCCCCTCCTTGTGCGGCGCGTGGCTCCGCTCCTCGCGCTGATCCTCCTGGCCGCGTGCCGCATCGAATCCGCCGCGCCGTCGGGAGGCGCCGCCGTGGCGCAGGCCACGACCCCGTCCGGCGAGGTGTGGGTCTACACGTCGATGTACCGGCACGTGCTGGATGCGCTGGAGCCGCTGTTGAAGGAGCGTCTGCCCGGCGTGCAGGTGCACTGGTACCAGGCGGGCAGCGAGAAGGTGGCCAGCCGGCTGGAGGCGGAGCGCGCCGCGGGTGCGGTGCGCGCGGACGTGCTGATGACGTCGGATCCGTTCCTGTACGAGCGGCTGGCGCGGGACGGTGCGTTCCTGCGCTACGCGTCCGTGAACTCACTGCGCATCCCACGCACGTTGATGGACCTGGACGCGAGGTACGCGGCGGTGCGGCTGTCCACGATGGTGCTGGTGCACCGCGTGGGTGCTGGCGAGGCGCCGAAGTCGTTCGCGGCGCTGGTGGATGGCAGCTGGAAGGGAAGGGCGGCCATCGGTGATCCGCTCACGTCGGGCACCGCGTTCACGTGGGCGGTGTTCCTGCACGCGCGGCGCGGGGAGGCGTACTTCGCGGGGTTGAGGGAAAAGGGCGCGGTGGTGTCGGGCGGCAACGCGGCGGTGCTCCAGAAGGTGGAGAGCGGCGAGGTGGACGCGGGCGTGCTGCTCCTGGAGAACGCGCTGGCGGCGAAGGCGAAGGGCAGTCCCATCGAGGTCGTCTGGCCGGAGGATGGCGCGGTGGTCATCCCGGGCCCGGTGGGGCTGTTCGCATCGACTCGGAACCCGGTGGCGGCGAAGGCCCTGGTGGACGTGCTGCTGTCACCGGAGGGCCAGCGCATCATCGTGGAGAAGGGGGACATGCACGCGGTGGACCCGCGCTTGAGCGGCCCGCGTGGCGAGCCTGGCGTGGAAGGGCTGCTGGGTCGCGCGCAGGCATGGACTCCGGAGTTGCTGGAGCAGGGCCTGCTGCACGGTGGCGAAATCAAGGAAGCCTTCAGCCGGGCCTTCGCGCGATGAGCCAGGAACGTCGCATGCGGGAGTGGGCATGTATCCACGGCTTCGGTACCACCGAGCCCTTCCACGGAAATGGGCCCCCGCAGTGGACGCGAGGTCGCGCCCCAAACCTCCGGATGTCCTCGCTGGCCCCCTCCCACCCGACGCGGTCCAAACCTGTCCGACTGGAGGGTTGCGCGAAATAAGGAGTCCTGGGGGGAGGGTAGAGAGGAGATGAAGCCGGAAGAAGGACGCCCCTGCCCGCCAGCGAAGCCGCCGAGGCGGCGCATTCCGAAGGACCCAACGCCTCGCTTCAAGGCGCCGGACAGGGAAGCGCTAGCGCTGGCGGAGCGGCTGGTGCCCCGGGAGCATCTGGCCAGACGGGTGCAGCGAGTGGTGGAGCGCTTCGAGTTGACGCAGGTGGAGGCCCACTTCTCGGCGCTGGGCCAGAATGGGTTCGCTCCGCGCCAACTGCTGGGGCTGTGGCTATACGCCAGCCTCATCGGGCTGCACCAGGGGACGCGGCTGGCGCGTGCACTGCAAACGGACTGCGCCTTGCGGTGGCTCAGTGGAGGCCATTGCATCAGCGTGGCGGTCCTCAACCGCTTTCGCGCCCAGAATGCCGCCCTCTTCCTAGCGGCCCTGGAGCAGACGGTGCGCTGGGCCGTGGAGGAGGGCCTGGTGCGCACGCAGGAGTTGGGCATCGACAGCGTGCGTTTGCGCGCCCATGCCAGTCGCAGCCAGGTGCGCGTGCACGCGCAGTCCCTGCGGCGCTTGAAGCACCTGCGCGCGTTGGACGTCGACGCCCTGGACGCTTCCGCGCG
>NZ_RAWE01000460.1 GCF_003611695.1 Corallococcus carmarthensis
CTACAGCGGTGATCACGGCGGTTGAGGTGGGTAGTCGCAGAAAGAGAACCAAGCGGCTGCGTCCTGCGGCAGCACGGTCGAGAGTGCCTCGCGCATGGCCTGAATGAGAGCGGCATGGGTTCGTGCGCCGATGGCCCGCAGGCGCGTCTTCACCTTCAGCCAGCAGGACTCGATGGGATTGAGGTCGGGGCAGTAGGGCGGCAGGAAGAGGAGGTGAGCCTCGCGACTGCGGATGAGCGCCTCGACAGCGGGCCGGTGATGAACACTGAGGTTGTCCATGACAACCACGTCGTGGGGCTTGAGGATGGGCAACAGCCCCTCTCGGACGTAGGTCTCGAAGCGTTCGCTATTGGTGGCGCCCTCGAAGGTCAGCACGGGCCCCATTCCCTGGAGCGTCAGGTCCCCAATCATCGTGAGCACCAGCCGACGTCCCAGAGGGACATAACCGCGTGCGCGCGTCCCTCGCCGAGCACGGCCGTATCGGCGCGTCATGCTGAGGGTAGCCGCGGTTTCATCAATGAAGTGGAGATGCGAAGGCTTCAGTTCGGCTGCCTTACCCAGGTACCGCCTTCGCGCGCGGCGATTCTTCGCCAGGCGCCACTCGGAGGCGAGGAGCGACTTTTTTTACGCGTGTAGCCCAAGCGCTGGAAGGCACGCCCCATGGTGGGGCGGCTCACCCGTACGCCTGTCGCCTCGGCGTAGGCATCCGCAATCTCCTGGGTCGTGCTGTCGGGCTGGGCATCCAGCAGTCGCTTCACCTTGGCCAACTCGCCATCCGGTATTCGGTAGTGAGGCCGGGGCCCGGGACGCGTTGGCACAATGGAGTGGGTGCGCTTCCAGCGGCCGACGAGTCGATCCACTGTCGCGACCCCTACTTGAAACCGACAGGCAATCTCTTCCCAAGTTCCCTCGTGCGCCAGGTACGCCTCGAGAATGCGTTGCCTCAAGTCCATCGACAGTGGAGCACCCATGGCCTCAATTTATGGGCTCCAGCGCGGACCTTCTGGCTTCGATGCCCTGGGGCGGACCACTCCAGGGCTGCGCTTCTTGCTTCGCTCGATCAGCCTCTCTGAGCGCCGTTGTAAAC
>NZ_RAWE01000461.1 GCF_003611695.1 Corallococcus carmarthensis
CCCCGCCTCCACCCGCACCCGCTCCAGCGCGTCGAACCCCAGCGGCTTCAACCCGTGCGCCCCGCCCGCCTGGACGAGCGCCGCCCACACCGCCTCCAGCCCCGCGCGCGGCACCAGGATGTCCACCCCGGACAGCCCGCCCGGCAGCGCCGTCCCCAACAGCCACACGTCCTGCCCGGCGATGACCGCCTTGCGGCTGGTCAGGGGGGCCAGGGGCTCGAAGGGGCCGCCCAGGACGGCGGCCAGCACCTGGGCCGTCCGGGGACCGAGCAGCTTGAGCCAGCCCCCGTCCGGGGTCCCATCGTGCAGCTCCGCGTCCTCGGAGATGAGGTACTTGTCCAGGAACTCCCGCACCTTGGCGCCCAGGCCGGGCTCCAGGTCCAGCAGGAGGTCCTCCTCCCGCTTGAGGATGCGTGCATCTCCCACCATGGCGCCCTTCACTGTGATGAAGGCGGCATAGGCGGCCGAGCCGACCGGGAGGTTCTTCACCTCCTGGGTCACCATGCCGTGGAGGAAGGAGGCACGATCCTCCCCCGTTATCCGGAGGATTTCGCGGTAGGACGCATCGTGCAGTGCCACGGCGCCGCGTGCCGCGTCATACTCCGCGCCTACGTCTCCATACCCGGCCACCACTTCACGGCCGCCCACCGGAATGAAGCGGGCACCCACCCGCTCGTGAACAAAATGCAGCGTCAGCGGTTCCATGCCCGTCGCTATATAGAGGCGCAGGAGCGGATGCCACGATGGATGTGAAGCAGCTTTCGGCCTTCCAGGGCTTCTCCATGGAGAAGCTCCAGAAGCACACCGTCTTCCAGTCGGGTCGCTTCTTCCTCGACGTCTATTGTCTGGCCCCGGGCC
The DNA here is from genome assembly GCF_003611695.1 of Corallococcus carmarthensis. GTDB lineage: Bacteria > Myxococcota > Myxococcia > Myxococcales > Myxococcaceae > Corallococcus > Corallococcus carmarthensis. Next base: position 859 of record NZ_RAWE01000461.1, read on the forward strand.
AGGCGCAGAAGCCCCACCGGCATGCCACGTCCGACAAGGTGTACCTCGTGCTGGAGGGGAGCTGCCGCTTCCGCATCGGCGACGAGGAAGCGGCACATGGCCCCGGTTCCACCCTTTTCGCCCCCGCGGGCACCGAACACGGCGTCGTCAACGACGGCCCGGACAACGCCCGCCTCCTCGTCCTGATGACCCCGCCTCCGGAGCACGCATGAGCAAGAAGGCCC
>NZ_RAWE01000462.1 GCF_003611695.1 Corallococcus carmarthensis
GTCTCTCTCCGTCCACGACGGGAAGCCCGTCTACTTCTACAACTGGATGGGGCATGAGTCGTACGCCGTCGAGTGCGCGGAGGCGCTGCCGCCCGGAGACGTCACGTTGAAGCTGGCCTTCGACTACGACGGTGGCGGGCTGGGCCGGGGCGGGACCGCGCGGTTGTGGGTCAATGGCCGCATCGCGGGCCAGGGGCGCATCGAGAAGACGATTCCCTTCCTCTTCTCCGTGAGCGGAGAGACGTTTGACGTGGGCGAGGACACGGGGGCCGCGGTGGGCCCCTACGCGCACGGGGTGCCCTTCACGGGGACCATCAAGAAGGTCCAGATCGCGCTGCGCTCCGAACACGACGCCGGCACGAAGCAGGCCGTGCACGCGGGGCACGTGGACGCCGCGCTGAAGTCCCAGTAGCCGCGGGGGCCCCTCGTTGAGGGGCCTCGCGGGGAGCGTGGCTCAAGGCTGACGGGCCTGCTCGGAGGAGGGCAGGCCCAGTGCGGCCGCGAGCTCCGTGAGCTTCGCCTGCACCTTGCGCATGTTCTCCGGGCCCATGCGCAGCAGGTGTTTCTCCGCCGCTCCCAGCGCTTCGAGGTCCGGATCCGCGTAGACGTAGAGCGCTCCCTTGGGCGTCAGCTCCACGGGCGCCTTCGGGACGGGGACCCGGGTGAGACGCCCGATGGCTTGCGACAGGGTCGCATCCAGGCTCCGGCCCGGCGGGGCCAGCTCCCCGTGCGCGGCGTCCAGGAGCGGCTTGAGCTCCTGATACACCTGCCCCGCGATCTTCGCGTCCAGGGAGGCGATGACGCGGGCCACTCCGTCGTAGCGGGTATGGCTTTCCGGCGCGGTCACCGTGCGGCCGTGACGCTTTGTCACGCGGAAGGTCCCGGCGGGCGCCATGAACGACAGCGGCATGCGCGGGCTCTGGCCTTCGGCGATCAGGTTCGCGGAAGCCGCGAAGCGGCGGACCAGGTCCTCGGCGGACAGCCAGCGCGCGAAGTCCGCGTCGCTGGAGAGTCCCTTCAACAGGTCCCGCACGCGAGGGTCGGTGCCGGAGAGCTGCAC
>NZ_RAWE01000463.1 GCF_003611695.1 Corallococcus carmarthensis
GGCCTGGACGGTGGGCGTCTTCACGGGCGGTGGGGCCGCCGTATCCCCGGACGGAAGCTCCTTGAGCTGGCCGGCGTCATAGGCGCGGCTGGTCGGCAGCACCGCCTGCGCGAATTCGCGGGACACGAGGCAGCGCCAGAAGCACAGCCAGGCGAGCCAGAAGCGGGCGAAGAACGACAGGGAGGCGGACGGGTCGGTCATCGGCCCCGGATAACAAAGCCGGAAGCCTTTGCAATTCGCCAATGGCCTGAAATGCAAAGGGCCTCACGGTTTCCCGTGAGGCCCTTCGTTCTTCAGAGTGGAGGTGGACGGGATCGAACCGACGACCTTCGCATTGCGAACGCGACGCTCTCCCAACTGAGCTACACCCCCACATGGGGACTACGGGCTGCCTGCTGCGCCTCGCGGGGGTTGGGTCCCGCGAAGTGATGGGGCTAGTACCGGAGCCCCACCTTGCTGTCAAGCAGCTCGTTTCCGGCACCAACCCTGCGATTGACGTGCCGCACTGTGGATGCCATAAAAACCGCCTTCCAGTACCGCATCCTTCCCGGCCAATTACCGGGCCCCCTTCTGGTTCATGTCCACCTCCCCATCGAAGACGTTGAGCCCCACCGAGCTCGCGAAGCTTGAGCATTCGTTCGCTTCCGACCCCTCGTCGGATGCCTACAAGCCCCTGGCGGAGGCGTACCTCGACCTGGGCCGCTTCATGGAGGCGATGGTCGTCTGCAAGAAGGGCGTCAAGGCGCACCCGACCGCGGCCGATCCCCGCCTCCTCCTGGCGCGTGTCTACGCCGCGCAGAACAAGGACAAGAAGGCGCTCGAAGAGGTGATGGGCGCGCTCCAGGTCCAGCCCGAGGACAAGGCCGCCCTGCGCATGGCGGGCGTGCTGCAGATCAAGGGCGGCGAGACCGACACCGGCCGTGGCAACCTGCTCAAGGCCTATCAGGCGGACCCCGGCGATCCGGAGACCGTCACGCTCCTCCAGCAGTACAAGGTGGAGATTCCCCGCCCCGTGGCGC
>NZ_RAWE01000464.1 GCF_003611695.1 Corallococcus carmarthensis
GGGGTGGAGGGCGGCCTCGGCCCGGACCAGCAGGGCGTGGGCCTCACTGGCGGTGACAGTGGCGAGCAGGGCGTCCCTCATGGGCGGCGTGTGCAGCAGCGCCGCGATGCGCGACAGCACGTTGAGGTGCAGGCCCGCCGTGTCGGGTGGGGCCACCACGCCGACGAAGATGCGCACCAGGCCGTCCTCGGGCTCGCCGAAGGCCAGGCCGCCCCGGTGCAGCCCCACGCAGGTGACGATGCGCCGCGCGCCCTCCACGCGGCAGTGGGGGATGGCCACGCCCCCTTCCATCGCCGTGGCGCCCAGCCGCTCACGCGCGCGGAGCGCCCCGGCGATGACCTCCCGGGCAACGTCCGCCTCCGGCGCCAGCAGCTCCGCCAGTTCCTCCAGCAGCGAAGCGCTGTCATGCGCCCGCAGGGCCGGGCGGATCGCCTCCACCGCCAGGAAATCCATCCATCGCATCTGCCTGCCTCCCGGCCGTCACGGCCGCGATTGTCGTTCGAAGTCCTCTCGTCCCCGCGCTCAGACGGTGGCGGCGACGCGTTCGCGGCCCACCATCACGATGCAGGCAGCGAGCACGCGGGCGCTGTACCGGTCGCGCTCGCTGTCGTCGAAGGACCGAGCCAGCGCGTCCGGGTCGTCGTCCAGGAACAGCGTGGAGCCCACGCGCTCGAAGACATGGGCCAGCAGGCTGCGGCAGCAGGTGCACCGCCACGCCTCTTCCAGCGCGCGGGCGCCGCGGCGGCGGGCATCCGCCAGGCCCTGGGCCCCCAATGCACGCACGGCCTTGAGCGAGCCTTCGCCCGAGCCCCCATCGCGGGCCCCCGTGCGGCGCTCCCAGGTCCCCTTGAGGGAGCCCCACGCGTTCAAGAAGGCGACCATTCCCATGATGTTCCGCTCCTGGATGCCGGGAACCCGTCCCGGTCCCCTCTCCAAGAGCATCCCGTATGCCGCCCGGAGCCCCCCG
>NZ_RAWE01000465.1 GCF_003611695.1 Corallococcus carmarthensis
TGGGCATCGACAGCGTGCGTTTGCGCGCCCATGCCAGTCGCAGCCAGGTGCGCGTGCACGCGCAGTCCCTGCGGCGCTTGAAGCACCTGCGCGCGTTGGACGTCGACGCCCTGGACGCTTCCGCGCGGCAGCAACACCCGCGGCGGGTGCGCAAGCACCAGGAGGTGGTGCGCCTGTGCGAGCAAAAGGGCCAGGCGAGCGTGGTCCTCAGCAACCCTCGCGCGGCCCTCATGCAGTTTCCTGGCAATGGCGTGCACCCGGGGCACCGCCTCACGGTGGTGGCCAGTGGCGTCACCCAGCGACTGGTGGTGGGCGTCCTTGTGACGGCCTCGGGCAATGACAAGGGCCAGTTGGAAGGGGCCATGCAGCAGACGCGCCGCGTGCTGCACGCGGCCGGAGTCCCCCTGCCTACGCGACTGCAAGTGGCCGGGGACTCCGGCTACTGGAGTGAAGAGGACCTGCGCTTCGCTGCCCAGCACCACGCCTGGGTGGACGTGCTGCTCAACCCGGGCCCGGCCACCGGCCCTCTGGCCAACAAGCCCGGAATGCTCCCGCGCGAGGCGTTTGAACTTCAGCACGCGAGCAGGGCCGTGGTGTGTCCGGCAGGGCGCCCCATGCGCGGGCCGGTGCGCAACCGCTTCGACCGGTGCGACGTCTACTTCGGCGAGGGCTGTCCGACGTGCCCTTCGCGTCCTCGCTGCACCCAAGCCAGGCGCCGCACCTTCACCGTGCGCTGGGAGTACGAAAGCCTGCTGGAGGCCATGCGCACGCGCATGCGGCAGCCAGACGCCAAGGCGCGCTACCGGCAGCGCATGGCCACCGTGGAGCCCGTCTTCGCCTCGCTGCAGCACGACATGGGCTTTCACCGCCTCTCCTCCCGGCACCCGCCCACCATCGACGCGGAAGTCTTCCTCAAGCTGCTGGCCCATAACGTCAGCCGGCTGCTCTCCCGCAGCCGGCTTTTTT
>NZ_RAWE01000466.1 GCF_003611695.1 Corallococcus carmarthensis
CCCTCGAAGGCAACTCCTCCCGCTTCGACCTCGCACTCACCCTCTTCGAGGTGCCCCAGGGCCTCACCGGCTTCCTTGAGTACAGCTCCGACCTCTTCGACGCGGCGTCCGTCCAGCGTCTCATGGGCCACTTCGGCGTCCTCCTCGCCTCTCTCGCCGCCCAGCCGGATGCACGTGTCTCCGCCCTGGAGATGTTGACCGTCGCGGAACGGCAGCAACTCCTCCTCGAGTGGAATGAGACGGACGTCGCCTTCCCGCGCGACACCTGCATCCACCACGTCGTCGCGGAGCAGGCCCGCCGGGCTCCGGACGCGGTTGCCGTCCGCATGGGGGCGCGAAGCGTCACCTATGCGAGCCTCGACGCCTGGGCCCACGGACTTGCCGTCCAGTTGCATGCGGCTGGTGTCTCCCGAGGTGACCGCATTGCCATCCTCGCGGAGCGCTCTCCGGAGTTGCTCGCGGGCCTCCTGGCCATCCTCAAGGTGGGCGCCGCCTACGTCCCCATCGCTCCCGGTGTCCCGCCCGAGCGTTTAGCTTTCATGGTGGAGGACTGCGGCGCTTCTGTCCTCCTCACGCAGCACCACTTGCGTGACTCGCTGCCCGTCCTCTCCGCGCGCATCCTGTCGCTGCAAGCAGAAGCGGAGGCAACGCGACAGCCGCTGCCCGCGGCGTCCGTGGGCCCGGAGGATCTGGCCTACGTCATCTACACCTCCGGTAGCACCGGCCGTCCCAAGGGCGTCGCCGTCCACCACCGCGCGTTGATGAACCTCGTCTCCTGGCACCAGCGCACCTATTCGCTGTCGCCCCATGACTCCACCGCGCTCACCGCGGGCGTCGCCTTCGACGCCTCCACCTGGGAGGTGTGGCCCTCCCTGGCCTCTGGCGCATGCCTCGTCGTCCCTCCGGATGCCGCGCGCGCGGAGCCCGCCCAACTGCTCCAGTGGATGG
>NZ_RAWE01000467.1 GCF_003611695.1 Corallococcus carmarthensis
GCCCAGCACCACCGTGGCCGCCACCGCCGCTCCCGCGCGGCGCTGCAGCAGGGCCCGCCGCTCCCGCTGCCCCAGCACCGTCAAGAGCTCCGCCATGGAGCGGAAGCGGTCGCGCGGCTCCAGCGACAGCCCCTTCATCAGCGCGCGGCGCACCCAGGCCGGCACCTTCGATTCGCGCGGCGGCTCCAGGATGGGCGACGGCGGCAGCACCTGCACCGCCGCGGCCTCCGTCACGCCCGGCTCGTCATCCGCCCCGCCCCGGGCCCGCAGCTGGGACGCGACCCTCGACAGCTCGTCCGGATCGAACGGGCGGATGCCGTACAGCGCGCGGTACAGCGCCGCGCAGAAGCTGAATTGATCCGACCGCGAGTCCAGCAGCTCACCCCGGAACTGCTCCGGCGACATATAGGCGGGCGTGCCCATCACCAGCCCGGCCTGCGTGAGCTGCGAGTTCAGCGGCGAGTCGTCCCCCACCGGCCGCGTGCGCCCGCCGTCCTCGTCGTCGTCCTCCGCCTCGCCCATGGGCCGCGCCAGCCCGAAGTCCGTGACGTAGACGCGCCCGTCCTTGCCCACCAGCACGTTGGCCGGCTTGAAGTCGCGGTGCACCAGCCCCGCCACGTGCGCCGCCTCCAGGCCCTTGCCCGCCGCCAGGTACTTGTCCAGCAGCTCCTGCCACGTCCGGGGCTTCGCCTTCGTCCAGTCGCGCAGCGTGCCGCCGTCCACCAGCGCCATCGCCACGTAGATCTGCTGCTCCCACTGCCCCACTTCGAAGACGGGGATGACGTTGGGGTGGGAGATGCGCGCCATGGCCTGCGCCTCGCGCAACAGCCGCGCCCGCCCCTGCTCCAGGTCCTCGTGGCCGCCCTTCACCCGCAGGAGCTTCAGCGCCACCTTGCGGTCCAGGTCCGGATCATAGGCGGCGTACACCACCCCC
>NZ_RAWE01000468.1 GCF_003611695.1 Corallococcus carmarthensis
AGTGTAGCCCGTCCCGCCCGCCCCTCAATTCGACGGCGGTGCCTGCCTGGCCGCCGCACCCAATTGAACCTGACGCAGCGCCTCGTAGGCCCCAATCCCCACCGACGTCGAAAGATTCAAGCTGCGGCGCTCCGGCAGCATCGGGATGGTCACCGGCGTCCCCGTCCCCCCCTCCATCACCTCCGGCAACAGCCCTGTGACCTCCGAGCCGAACACCAGGTGATCCCCCGGCTCGAACCGGGCCGCGTAGAGCGACGTCTCCGCCCTCGCGGAGAACAGCCACCGCCGGGCGGCCGGGTACTCCGCCACGTAGGCGTCGTAGGTCGGGTACAGCTTCAGGAACACCTTGTCCCAGTAGTCCAGCCCCGCCCGCTTCAGGTTCCGGTCGTCGATGGAGAACCCCAGGGGCTCCACCAGGATGAGCCGGCAGCCGGTCACCGCGCACAGCCGGGCCACGTTGCCGGTGTTGGGCGGAATCTGGGGGGACACGAGGACCAGGTGCAGGGGGGACGCCAGGGGCTCAAGCATGGGATAGAACACCGGACATGCACTGGAGGGTGACCAACGAAACGCGGCAGCGGCTGCTCGCGGACCGCGCCGAACGCGCCGAGTCCTTCGTCCAGCGCTTCCAGGGGCTCATGGGCCGCGCCTCGCTGCCCATGGGGGGCGGGATGCACATCGAGCCCTGCAACTCCATCCACACCTTCTTCATGCGCATCCCCATCGACGTGGCCTTCCTGGACGCGGAAGGGCGCATCGTCAAGCAACTGTCCGCCATGCCTCCCTGGCGCACCTCGTCCATCTACTTCAAGGCCCGCTCGGTCCTGGAACTGCCCGCGGGCGTCCTCGGGGCCAGCGGCACCCAGGAGGGCGACCGCCTGGTCTTCACCCCGGGGGAAGCCCCCGGGGTGAAGACCAGGC
>NZ_RAWE01000469.1 GCF_003611695.1 Corallococcus carmarthensis
CTAGGACGTGTCCGCAAATAGTTCGAGCGGAGCCGGGTGTTAGGAGGGCATGAGCCGAGGAGAGCTGACGGACGCCCAATGGGAGCGGCTGGTAGGACTGCTGCCGCCCCAGAAACCCGCGCGGGGCCGTCCGAACAAGGAGCACCGCGAAGTGCTCGACGGAATCCTCTGGGTGCTGCGCACGGGAGCGCCCTGGCGCGACGTGCCTCGGGAGCAGTTCGGCAGTTGGAAGACGCTCAGCAGCCGATTCTACCGCTGGCAGGAGGCAGGCATCTGGGCGCGGGTGCTGCGGCAGTTGCAGGCCGAAGCGCACGAGGATGAGCACCTGGACTGGACGCTGCACTTCCTGGACGCCAGCGTCATCCGAGCCCACCAGCACGCAGCCGGCGCACGCGGCACGCCGGTAAAAGGGGGGAGGCCGAAGCGCTGGGCCGCAGCCAGGGAGGCTTCTCTACCAAGCTGCACGTCCGGGCGGAGGGCCAGGGGCGGCCGCTCGTCTTCGAGCTGACGGCAGGTCAGCGCCATGAGACGCAGGCCTTCGAGGCGCTGATGGCGGGTGGCAGCGTGCCGAGAGCTCACTCGCCGGGTGCGCCACGCCGCTTGCCCGACGCCCTCGCGGCGGACAAAGGCTACAGCTACCCCAGCCTCCGCGCCTGGTGCCGCGAACATGGGGTGCACGCCATCATCCCCACTCGCTCGAACCAGCCCCGGCAGCGCGCCTTCCGGCGCGCGGCCTACCGCAAGCGCTGCCGGGTGGAGTGTCTCTTCAATCGCTTGAAGCAGAACCGGCGGGTGGCGACGCGCTATGAGAAGCGCGCCGCCAACTACCTGGCGATGGTCCTTATCGCCTCCATCCGCCTCTGGCTCTAATTTGCGGACACGCCCTAG
>NZ_RAWE01000046.1 GCF_003611695.1 Corallococcus carmarthensis
CAACTCCACCACCATCGGAGACGTCTGCAGCAGCACCGGGACGTGCGCCGGGACGGCCTGCAACACCCCTCCCAACAGCGAGTGCTACAACCCGACGGGCACGGACTCCAGCGGCACCTGCGTCTACACTCCGAAGTCCTCGGGTATGAGCTGCAATGACGGCAACTCCTGTACGACGGGAGACGTATGCAACGGCGGCGGCACGTGCGGCGGCACAGCCCTGAGTTGCTCCACCGCGAGCACGACCTACTGCAGCGGCAACGACGTTCGGAGGAGCACCGGCACCGGAACCTGCAGCGGCGGCGCCTGTAACTCCACCGACACGCTCGTCCAGACCTGTCAGACCGGCACCAGTGGTGCCTACTGTAGCGGCAACGGCGCCTACCAGACCGTCTACGGTGGTTGCAGCAATGGCACCTGCACGTCCAGCCAGCAGCTCATCCAGACGTGCTCCCCCTCGGACAGCTATTCCTGCAGCGGCAACACCGTCCAGAAGACCACCAGCGGCGTCTGCAGCGGCGGCGGCTGTTCTGGCTCCAGCACCGTCAACATCACGACGTGCTCCCCCTCGGACAGCTATTCCTGCAGCGGCAACACCGTCCAGAGGACCACCAGCGGCCTCTGCAGCGGCAGTGGTTGTTCTGGCTCCAGCACCGTCAACATCCAGACGTGCTCCCCCTCGGACAGCTACTCCTGCAGCGGCAACACCGTCCAGAGGACCACCAGCGGCTTCTGCACAGGCGGCGGCTGTGGTGGCACCAGCACCGTCAACGTCCAGACGTGCTCCCCCTCGGACAGCTATTCCTGCAGCGGAAACTCCGTCCAAAGGACCACCAGCGGCCTTTGCAGCGGCAGCGGCTGCTCTGGCTCCAACACCGTCACCATCCAAACGTGCTTCCCCTCGGACAGCTATTCCTGCAGCGGCAACACCGTCCGGAAGACCACCAGCAGCATCTGCAGCGGCAGCGGCTGTGGTGGCACCAGCACCGTCAACGTCCAGACGTGCTCCCCTTCGGACAGCTATTCCTGCAACGGCAACACCGTCCAGAGGACCACCAGCGGCCTCTGCAGCGGCAGCGGCTGTACCGGCTCCAGCACCGTCAACATCACGACGTGCTCTCCCGTGGACAGCTACTCCTGCAGCGGCAACACCGTCCGGAGAACCACCAGCGGACTCTGCAGCGGCAGCGGCTGCAGCGGCTCCAACACCGTCGACGTCACGACGTGCTCCCCCGTGGACAGCTACTCCTGCAACGGCAACACCGTCCAGAAGACCACCAGCGGCCTCTGCAGCGGCAGCGGCTGCACCGGCTCCATCACCGTCAACGTCCAGACCTGTGGCAGCGGACAGACGTGCAGCAACGGAGCGTGCGTCCAGGTCACCTGCGGCTCCGGGCTCACCATGTGCGACGGGGTGTGTACGGACCTGCAAACGGACTTTCACAACTGCGGCCACTGCAGGAACGATTGCGCGGCGGGCAACTATCACTGGTGCGCAGATGGCAACTGTGAGGGCATCTTGTAGTTGAAGCCCTGAGAACCCGCCTTGACGCCAAGGCCCTCGCTGAACTCCTGCCCCTGAGCCGCATGGCAGGCGACCTCCTGGCGGACATGCATCGCCAGGAGGTCCATGGGGCGAGGATTCCAGGCTCCAAGGCGTCTCATGCACAAAGCCAGACTCCCCGTATTCCTGCCGGAGGGCTGAATCCCCTGGCCGAGCCCAGCGAAGAAGCGCCTGGGCTCGCCGGGTGCGCGTCGCCCCCCGGTGACACCGCCTCCACAGGAGACGTCCATCACCTGCACGCTGATCGGTTACAGCTCGGGGATCACCGCCGGAAGCGGTAGCCTCTCCCGAACGATGAACCGCACCGAAGCCACCCAGGCCCTCGAACTCATGCGCCGGGTCGTCGCGCAGGCCCGCGACGACACCGCGCTCCAGAACTGGGGCGCCATCTGGATGCTCCATGCCTTCACCAACGGCGGAGGCTTCCTGGCCACGGACTGGCTCTGGGAAGCGGGCCACCGCGGCCCGGGTCCCTTCGTGCTGCTCTGGGGCGTGCTGCTGGTCATCAACTTCGCCAGCATCTTCATGATGAAGCGCGGCCAGACGGCGGGGGTGCGCTCGTTCATCGAACAGCAGATCTGGGCCATCTGGACCACCTTCATCGGAGGGTTGGTGCTGGTGGCGCTGCTCAACCTGCTGCTCGGGCTGGACCGGCTCTTCGTGCCCGCGGTGGCGTGCGTCCTGTTCGCCATGTCCTTCGCGTCCATGGGCGCGCTGATGGGCCGCGTCTGGTACGGGATGGCCGCGCTCTTCGCGCTCTTCGCATTGGGGATGACCCGCATGGAGGCCCATGCGTTCGCCTTGCTGGGCGGGCTGTGGTTCCTCGTCCAGTTCGGCTCCGGCCTGGCGCTCCACCGCGCAAGGAGCCGGCGGCTCGCCGCCGGGGGCGAGGGGCCCCGGCTGGTATGACCCCGGAGGCACTCGCGGCCCTGGTGGCGCTGGCCCTGGAACCGCTCGGGCTCCCCGAGCGGACGCTGACGGCGCGACTGAAGGCCGCGGGCATCGTGGAGCCCGGCTCGGTGCTGCGGCAGCTCGTCGCGGCGGGGCGGGTGCAGGCCACTCAAGGCGCGTGGGTGTTGACGCCGGCGGGACACGAGGCCCTGCGGGAGGCGCACGCCGCGCTCGCACGGGCCCAGGACCCCAGCCCGAGCTCCGCGGGCATGGAGGAATGTCCCTCCGTGCCGTGGCTCACGCAGGTGCAGACGCATTGGGTGGAGGCCGTCTCCGTCAACTACGCGGTGGACCCGGACCTCCTCGCGCGACTGCTGCCCGCGCCGCTGGAGCCCGAGGTCTTCCACGGCACGGCCTGGGTGCAGGTGCTGATGTCCTCGCTGCGCGACATGCGCCCCCGGGGACTGTCACCGCTGCTGGGCGTCTGCTTCTATCAGGTGAGCTACCGGGCCGCGGTGCGCTACCGCAACGCGAAGGGCGACTGGCGACGCGGCGGCTACTTCGTGCGCAGCGAGACGAGCGACCCCGTGATGCGCGGCGTGGGGAACGCGCTCAAGGAGTTCAAGTTCCACGAGTTCGGCGAAGCCCGGATGGTGATGGCGCGAGAGGGCGACCTGCTCACGGTGGGCGTGGATCCGGAGCCCGCCTTCCCCGGTGGGAAGCTGGTGGGCGTCTTCGACACCGAGCCGCGGACGCAGCCGCCCGAGGGCAGCGTGTGGCCGGACCTGGACGCGCTCCATGAGCCGCTGGTCGAATGCTACGACGCGTTCGGCGTGGCCGACGGGCACGTCTACGTGCTGACCATCGACCGCGAGCCCTGGAACGCGCGCTTCGCCAACCCGGTGCAGTTGTATTGCGAATACCTCCAGGAAGGTCCGCTCGCCCCGGGCGCGAGGCTCGACTCGGTGCTGCACCTCACCGAGTGCGCGTACCACTGGCGCCCGCTGCGTCGCGAGCGCTACGCGCGCTGAGCCCTGCCTTGTCGCTCCGCGCCCTCGCCCGCCACAGAGCGCGCACCGTGCCACCTGCGCGGTACAGCGCCTCCAAGGCCGCCACCGCGAGCGTGCCAAGCGCCGCTTGCAAGGGGATGGGCAGCCAGTGAAACCCTGGCGTCATGAGGTGCGGCTCGATGGGGAACCAGAAGTTCGGCGTCTGGATGAAGAGCACGGGCGCCAGCCGGCGGGCCTCGTGCGCGAACTGCTTCATCCGGGCCCATGAGCCCAGGTGCTCAATCATCGAGTTGGAATGAACAATGTCGAATTGATGGTCGGCGAAGCTCCTTTGGATGGGAACTCCAGGAACAAGAACCGTGCCGGGCCAGAATCCCCGGAGCGGACGTGCAGGGGCCGGGTCCCTTTTGAATCATCATTGTTCATGCATTCACATAAAGACCGGCCTGTCTCGTTTTAGCCGCTCTGACCGCGGCTCTCCAGTGCGGGGATTGCTTGACGCTCATGCCTGTCGTTGGGCCTTTGAGGTGGGGTCGCAATTACTCCCTCTGGTTCAGGACACCCTCACCGGTGCTTGCATTGTGCGTCAAAAGCAGAGGCCCCGTTGCTTGTTCGACACATTCCAGGCTCTAAGGCGCCTCATGCACAAAGCCAGATTCTCAGTCTTCCTGCTCATCGCACTCGCGATGGGCAGCTTGAGCTGTAACTCCAAGCCCGCGAGTCCCACGCCGGCCAGGACCGCCAGCTCCCAGGCGGCCCTCACCACGGGATGGCAGGAGACAGGCTCGATGAGCCTGACCCGCAGGTTCCCCACGGCCACCGTGCTCAGCTCCGGCAAGGTGCTCGTCGTCGGCGGCTGGGACAACGGCTTCCTCGCCTCGGCGGAACTCTATGACCCGGGCTCGGGCACGTGGCTCTCCACGGGGGCCATGCCCTTTGGACGGGAGGGCCACACCGCCACCCTGCTGCCCTCTGGCGAGGTGCTCATCGTCGGCGGGGAGATTCAGTCCGCGCCGGGCTACACCGCCACCGCGCTGCTGTATGCGCCGCAGACGGGCCTCTGGACGCAGGTGGGCTCCACCTCCATGGCACGCGCCTACAGCACGGCGACGTTGCTTCCCTCCGGAAAGGTCCTCGTCGCGGGGGGCGGCAACAACAATGGCTCTTATGCCAACGTGGACGTGTATGACCCGACAGCGGGCTGGTCCACCCTGCCCTCTGGGATGAACGACGAGCGCAGGCGCCACACGGCGACGCTGCTTCCCTCCGGAAAGGTGCTCGTCGTCGGCGGCCGGGGCTGGCGCATCTTCGAAACGGTGGAGGCTTACGACCCGAACCATCCGCAATCGGGCTGGACTCCGGTCGCCTCCATGGCCACGCACCGCTACGACCACACGGCGACGCTGCTGCCCTCCGGCAAGCTCCTCGTCGCGGGCGGCAGGAATGAAACGGGCCCTCTCAACACCTCCGAAGTCTATGACCCGACGACGAATAGCTGGACCGCCGCGCAGATGGCCACGCCTCGGACGCTCCACACGGCGACGCTGCTGCCCTCCGGCAAGGTGCTCATCGCGGGTGGCGAGGCGGCCACCCCTCTGGACACCGTGGAGCTCTACGACCCGGAGACGAACACCTGGTCCTCCAGCATCACGCTGCGGACTCCGCGCAGGCTCCACGCAGCCGTCATGTTGAACGCCCTCGCCAAGGTCCTCGTGCTGGGGGGTGAGCATGTTGTCTCGGGCCAGACCGCGAGGCTCAGCACCGCGGAGCTGCTCGGTACCTGCGAAACGGTTACGTGCAACACCGCGCCGAGCCAGTGTCACAGCTCGGCTGGCGTCTGCTCCAACGGCGGCACCTGTACCTATCCCCTCCAGCCGACCGGCTTCAGTTGCAACGACAGCAACGCCTGTACTGGCAATGACGTCTGCGACAGCACGGGCACCTGTGCCGGCGCTCCCGTCGCCTGCGAGGCCCCTCCTGGGCAGTGCTACCAAAGCGCCGGCTCCTGCTCCGACGGCTCCTGCTCCTATGCCTACAAAGCGGCGGGGGCCGCGTGCGATGACGGGGATGCGTGCACGCTGAGCGAGACGTGCAATGGGTCTGGAGGATGCGCTGGCACGCCGGTGAGCTGCACCACGCCTCCCGGGCAGTGCTACCAGGCGGCGGGAACCTGCGGCGGTGGGGCATGCACCTATGCGCCGAAGGCCGCGGGTGCCACCTGCAATGATGGCAATGCGGGGACCCTCAACGACGTGTGCAACGGAGCGGGGGCCTGCGCGGGAGTCCCGGCATGCACGACGCCGCCGAGCGCGTGCCATGACTCCCCGGGCACGTACGCCAACGGAGCCTGCACATACCCGGTGAAGGCGGCTGGGACGGCATGCGGCGCCGGACAGGTGTGCAACGCGGCGGGCCAGTGTCTGAGCGGGTGTTGGATTGGAGGGGCGTACTACGCGGCGGGGGCCACCAACCCGAGCGTGGCCTGCCAGGAGTGCAACCCGGGCGTAACGACGAGCGGTTGGAGCAACAAGGCCGTGGGAAGCACGTGCGCTGCCCCCACGAATGGAAACTGGGGGAGCTGCGGTGGATTCAGTGACACGTGCGATGAGACGGGGAGCCAGTCGCGCACGGTGACGGCGTATGCCTGCACCAGCAGTGGGACGTGCGGCTCCTCCACCGGCACGGAGTCTCAGGCATGCACGCGCAGCACGGGGGGCACGGCTTGCGGCACGAGCTATGGGGGCTGGGGAAGCTGCGGGGGCTTTGACGACTCCTGCGACACGACGGGGACGCAGTCGCGGACGGTGACGGCGTCGACGTGTGGCACCGGGACGTGCAACGCGTCGAACACCAGCACGGAGACGCAGGCGTGTACGCGAGCGGCGCCCAACACGAGCTGCGCGGCGCCCAGCTACGGGGCGTGGAGTGCGTGCAGCTTCAGCGATGTCTGCGCGCAGACGGGGACGCAGTCGCGGACGGTGACGACCTCCAGCTACAGCTGCGCCACCGGGCAGTGCGTGGCGTCCACGAGCACCGAGACACAGTCCTGCACGCGCAACACGAACGGCAACAACTGCGGCGCCCCCAGCGCCGGAGGCTGGGGCACCTGCAGTGGCTACAGCAGCACCTGCGACGAAACAGGGACGCAGTCACGCTCGGTGACCTCGTATACCTGCTCCAATGGGACGTGTGGTTCCTCCACCGGCACGGAGTCGCAGACGTGTACCCGCAACAGGGACGGAGTGTCTTGCGGTACGAGCTCTGGAGGCTGGGGAAGCTGCGGAGGCTTCAGTGACTACTGCGACGCGTCGGGGTCCCAGTCGAGGACCGTGACGGATTACGAGTGCGGCGGTGGATCGTGCAACCTTTCGAGCAGCGACACGGAGACGCAGACTTGTACGCGGACGCCTCCCGGTCCTCAGGCCTGCCCCCCGAGCTATGGGAGCTGGAGCGCCTGTAGTGGGTTCAGCGATGCATGTGACGCGACGGGCACGCAGTCTCGCCAGGTGACTCAATACACCTACAGCTGCGCGACAGGACAATGCACGCCGACATCCAGCAGCGCGGAGACGCAGACGTGTACGCGGACGGCTCCCGGTCCTCAGCCGTGCCAGCCGACAAGCTACGGGCCGTGGGGCACGTGCACCCGCGCTACCCCCTGCGGGCAGGGGTTCCAACAAAGGTCGGTGACGACCTACAGCTACAGCTGCGCAAGCGGGGCGTGCGGGGCGACCACGACCACGGAGACGCAGGACTGTTCAGTCCCCGCGATTCCTGGCTGGACGCAGTGCGGCAACACGTGCTCGATTCTGGAGTCCGACTCCAACAACTGTGGCGCTTGTGGGAATGCCTGTACGGGCCCCAAGTACAATGTTTGTATGGGTGGAAGTTGCTGTTATTCGCCCACCAATTGCTTGTAGGTCCTGGCGCTCCGTCATGACGTGAGGACTGGAGCGTGAGCAGGTCCGTCACCGCTCGACGTGTTCGCCTGCATGAGGTGTGGAGGCAGGCGGCGAGTGCTGGCGGACGGGAAGAAGGCGGGGCTGGCGCGAGCTGCCCTTCCGATGCTCCTGGGCATTCAACGCAGGCTGCGATTCGCATTTCGCGTCGCAGCCTGCGTTTCCATGCTGTGCATTGGGGCGCCGACCTACGTCCATCCGTCCCGGACTGCACGGCGCCGCCACTCCTGTTGGCTTGCGCCTCAAAGCATCTCCCTGACGCGTTCAGCGAGGCTCCTGACGTGTCAGGAGCCTCTCCTGTTTCGTGGCTCCAGAGGGGAAAGGGGCTGGCACGTGCCTTGGATTGAGCGGGGCTCGCCTCCCGTTTCCATCCGCCAGGAGTCCCACCCCATGAAGCACCTTGCCTTCCTCTTCTTCTTCACCGCGACCGCGCATGCCGCGGCGCCGTTGGGCACCGACAAGGAGCGGGACAGCTACGCACTGGGTCAGGACGTCGCGGAGTCCATCAAGCGCACCGACGCGGACCTGGACGTCAACGCGCTGGTGCAGGGCCTCCGGGACAACCTGGAGGGGAAGCCCTCGTTGCTGAGCGGACCGGAGCTCACCCAGGCGCGGACGCGGGCGCAGGGCACGATGCTCCAGAACCGCACCGCGAAGCGCGCGGCGGACTCGGCGAAGTACGGTGCGGCGGGCCAGTCCTTCCTGGCGACGAACAAGGCCCAGAAGGGCGTGGTCACCACCGCGAGCGGGCTCCAGTACCAGGTGCTGACCGCCACCACCGGCCCGAAGCCCGGCCCCGCGAACCGCGTGGTGATTGACTACAAGGGCACCGTGGCCGGCGGGACGGGCACGGAGTTCGACAGCTCCGCGGCCCAGGGGAAGCCGGCCGTCGTGGGCGTCAGCGACGGCATCGCGGGTTGGAAGGAAGCCCTCCAGCTCATGACGATTGGCAGCACGTACCGCTTCGCGCTCCCGCCGCAGCTGGCCTACGGCGCGCAGGGGCTGCCCGGCAAGGTTCCGCCGAACGCGACGGTCATCTACGAAATCACCCTGCGCGAGGTCGCGAAGTGAGCGCCCCGAACCTGCACGTGGCGTTCTGCGCCGCGCTCCTGTTCATGGGTTCGACGGCCGCCGCGCAGACGCTCGACTGCCAGACGTCCCAGGAGCGCTTTCCCTCCGCGGGCCTGACGCCCAACCCGAAGGTCGTGGCGATGGTGCCCGCCGACAAGCTGGCCGCGGGCTACGTCCGCGTGGGCGGTGGGTGCGAGGTGTCGCGCTTCGGCTTGGAGTCCGTGCACGCCGCGGTGATGGTGCAGAACGCACCCGACGGGACTTCCGGCTGGCGGTGCAAGGGCGCGGACCCCGCGTTCGTCTCCAACCCGGCCTGGGCGAAGGCGTCCGTCACGTACTGCCGGGCCACCGACGCGGGGGGCACCCCGCTGCCGCTCCAGTGCACGACGCTCACGAAGAAGACGGGCCTGCTTCGCAACCCCACCGTCGAGGTGACCCTCACCCCCAACCTCGTCACCGACGGTTACGTGGTGGTCTCCGGTGGCTGTGACACTTCCCATTTCGGCAATGGCTCCGTGCACGCGGAGAACGTGGTCATCTCCCGGCCCACGCCCGGCGGGCAGGGCTGGTACTGCCAGGCGGCGGATCCGCCGAACCACGCGCAGGACGCCACGGTGGAGGCCTCGCTCGTCGCGTGCCGCGTGGGCCCGACGGCCGTCACGCCGAAGCCCAACCTCCAGTGCACGGTGACGCAGGGCGCGCAGGGCACGGGGGCCTATCCGAAGTCCGTCGCGAAGGGGACGGGCAGGACACTGGGCGGCGGCTGCGAGCTGTCCTCCGCGGGAAATGGCTCCCTCCACGCGGAGTTCATGGTGCAGCAGGGGCCGCAGGCGGATGGCTCGTGGGCCTGCCTCGCCGCGGATCCTCCGCTCATCTCCAACCCCGGAACCGCGAAGGCCAGCGCCGTGAGCTGCAACCTCACCACCACTCCCCTGCCCCCGCCGGTCGTCGTGCCCGCGACGCGGAAGAACCCGGTCATCATCGTGGGCGGCACGCTGGCGAGTGAGATCCTGTACTGGATCCTGGCCGGGCGGCTCCGGGCGGACGGCTACTACGTGGAGATCTTCGAGCTGCCCGGGGGCGGACTCATCGACATCCGCGAGGGCGCGCAGGTCCTCAAGAACCGTGTCTCGGAGGTGCTGCTGAAGACCGGCGCGGAGAAGGTCAATCTCATCGGTCACAGCCAGGGCGGCATCACGGCCCGGACCTACGTGCATGACTACGGCTGGCGGCTGGTGGACCACCTCATCAGCCTGGGCTCGCCCCACAAGGGAACCCACGTGGACCCGCTGCTGGCCGCGCTGCTGGTGGGGTGCACCGGAAAGCCCACGGACAGCCCCATCTGCACCCAGCTGCGCGCGGGCGCCTTCCTGGATGAGATCAACCAGCGGGCCCCGGACGACGGCATCGCCTACACGAACATCAACAACCTGAAGCAGTTCGATGTCTTCACGGACGGGCTGACCAACGGGCGCATGGACAACTGCGACCGCACGAACGCGCAGGGACAGGCGCTCAAATGCAACGTGGTGGTCCAGGAGCAATGCCCGGCGATCTTCGTCGAGCACATCGGCCTGGCGTCCAGTGGGGCCGTCTACAGTGGCGTCCGCCAGGCCCTGGCGAACCAGCCCCTCCAGTTCAACTGCGCGGAACTCTAGCCCCAAGGACCTGCACATGAATCCCAAGCATTGGCTGTCCCGGATGGTCCTCGCGGTGCTGGCGGTCCCGGGCCTCGCGTCCGCGGCGGCTCCGGCGTACCAGACCCAGAACATCGAAGGCTGGACGGTGAACATCGACACGCGTCTGCCGGCGACGAACAAGGCCGCGACGGACAAGGCCGTCGGCCTGCTGACGTCGCAATTGAAGGACATCGTCCGGGGGGTCCCGGCGGGGCCCGTGGCGGAGCTGCGCAAGGTGACGCTGTGGTTGTCGCCGCAGTACGCCGGCCAGCCCCCCAGGGCCGAGTTCCACCCCAGTCCCATCTGGCTGAGCCAGAACGGACGCAACCCGGCCATGGCCCTGGGCGTCGAGATCTCCAACGTCTTCGTCTATGAGGCAGAGACGCAGCGGATGCCCCTGTTCGTCCTGCACGAGCTGGCGCACGCCTACCAGAACCGGGTCCTGGGCGACGGGAACGCGGACATCCTGGCTGCCTTCAACCGGGCCACCGCGAGCAAGACCTATGAGCGCGTGGAGCGCTTCAACGGCCCCGGCCTGCCCGTGACGTACGAGCGCGCCTACGGCATGAACAACGCGGCGGAGTTCTTCGCGGAGACGAGCGAGGCGTACTTCGGCCGCAACGACTTCCAGCCGTACACGCGCGACGAGCTGGCGAAGCATGATCCCGTCACGCTCGCGATGCTCCACAAGGTGTGGCAGGTGCCGCAGCCCCAGCCGGCGCCCCCGCCCCCCACGACGACGGCGGGCTTCGACACCCGCTGCTTCTACCGGCTGACGACCCAGTGGCAGGGAGAGGGCATGTCGCTGGACATCGTCAACGACGGCAAGAACAACACGCCCATCCTCGCGAAGTCGGGCAACTACGCCGGGCAGCTGTGGAAGCTGATGCCGGAAGCCGGCGGCGCATACCGGCTGGTGACCCAGTGGCGCGGCAACGGCCTGTCCCTGGCCAACACCGCGGGCAACCGGCCGCTGCTGGTCAACACGGCCGCCGCGGCGGAGCAGCTGTGGAAGGTGACGCCGGAGCTCAACGGCACCTTCCGGCTGACCAACGTGGCCCAGGCGGAGAGTCTGTCCTTGGACATCCTGAACGACGGCAAGGCCAACACCACGCCCATCCTCGCGAAGAAGGCCCTGGTGTCCGGACAGCTGTGGAAGGTCGCTCCCGTGAGCCCGTGCCCTTGAGGGACGGCGGCCATTGCCGCGGCGCTCGCGCTCAGCGCGGGCCCATGGCTTCGCCCGTCTCGACGCCCAGCTCCGGGCAGGCTCCGGGGAGGACCTCGTCCTTGACCGGACGGAACGTGCCCTTGTCGAGGACGAAGTCCCGCAGGACGCAGGTCTCGGCCCCGCTCTCGTTGCCGCCCATCCAGATGGCTCGCATCCACCGGCTGTCCGGGCGGAAGGCCAGCTGGAGCTGCCGGTAGTCTTCGCCACTCGCTGGCAGGGGCATGACGTGGCCGGTCTTCGCGTCAATCACGAAGCCGAGGATGCACTCGGTGCCACAGCCGCTGATCATCACCGCGTACTGGCCGCCGAACGTCACCCCTCTGGCGGCCGCCTGACGGAGACGGGTGCGGTACAGCTTCACCGCCGCGCCACCCCCAGCCAGGTCGGGCTTCGCGAGCGGCCCGGTGTAGACCTGCGCGGGATGCGCCTGGAAGGCAGCGGGCGGGAGGACCGCGGCCGGCGGCTCGGCGTCGCTGGCCTCCTCGGCCGCCGGCGGCGAAACCACCGCCGTCGCGGTGGACACAGGCGGCGGGGGCGCGGCCTTCTCACCGCAGGCGGCCAATGCCAGCAGGACCGCGTGCCTCAGGACCTTCGCGTTCGCCACGTTCGAGCCCGCTCGCATCGTTGCGGACAGGGGCTTCACCCGCCCCTCTCCAGGCGTTCCCGCAGGGCCTCCACGGCGTCCTTGGCTTCCTTCAGGCCGACACCGTGGCGCTCCCGGTAGAGCTTGATGGCCTGGATGAGATTGCCCTCTTCCACGGCCTGCGCGATGGCGGCATCCGCATCCGGGGCGGGAACGTTCCCGGTCGCGGGCGGCCCGATGGGGGCCCGGCCATCCCGCATCGCGTCCACGGCGTCCTTCGCTTCCTTCAGGCCCGTGCCGTACAGCTCCCGGTAGAGCTTGATGGCGTCGATGTGCCGCCCGGAGGTGATCAACAGCGAGAGACGGGCCTGCCCTTCCTCCGGCGTCAGCCGGCGGGCCTCCGGCTCCAAAGTTCCCGAGGAGGCGCTACGAAAGAAGCGCCACAGGAGCCCCGCGACGCCTCCGACGAGCGCCGCGACAACGACCCAGACGATGCGATCCATGGACATGCCGTCGAGCATAGCTCCGGCCTGCTCTCTTGAAGGGAGATCGCCGTGCCGTTCCCCCTGGCGTCCCAACCGAGATGGAGTTCATCGGATTGGGATTGCGGGTTCTGCTCTGTCCAGAGCCGACAATAATAGGAAGAGCGGAAAGCGCCACAAAGTCCGACCGACTGTGACCTGAACCGCCACAATCCCCGGACGGCAATCATTGCCATCCAAGGACTTGAACAGACGAAAGTCATGGTCTGGCCATTGCAGATGACTGGCATTCGCTGTCCACACCCAGGGAGGCATGGATGTCAAAGATGCGCACGAGAGTGTTCATGGGCCGGCTGCTGACGGCCACGATGTTGGGAGTATTCGCGGGCTGTCAGGCGGAGCCCTCGCAAGAGTCCGGCCCCAAAGCCACGTCGCAGGAAGTCACGGCGGCCACGGATAACTGCGTGAATCGCTTCGAGGGCATCACCCACTGCACCACGGGCAATGCGGCGCTGGAAGCCACGGACGAGGGCCTGGTGATCACCGGCCTGGCCAACCAGGAGCAGGACGGCATCGTCGGGGCCGTGGGCCGCGCTGAGAGCTGGCGGCAGCGGTCCATCGTGGACTTCGGCGAAGGCGACAAGGCCGTGACCTATTACGGCCGGAACGAGGACCAGGTCATCAGCACGCTGCGAATGGCCCCGGACCCGGACCATCCGGGCGTCCTGCGCTTGCGACCCACGTTCACTGGAAGCCCTGGCGGCTCCACCTACACCGTCACCGTGCGGGACCACGGCGAGCCGACGGCCTACAAGCTTCCGTACGGCTATTTGGATGAGCTGCGCATGGCCCTGGCGGAAATGCAGCGGCTGAACCGCCTGGCCGCCACCTTCTCCCGAACCGAGGGCGGATCGTCCTTGGGTGGGGACACCCAGGGGGCCTGTATCTGGACCGTGCGCTTCGAGGAAGCATCGTTCCAGTTGACCCTGAAAGATGGCACGGAGGTGACGGGCGATGAGATCGAGTTCGTGGAGGAGCTCGCGGACGGCGCCTACCCGTACTCCTCGTTCACACACATCGGGATGACCGGCGCGGTGGACAAGGTCACCGTCCTGGACGAGTCCGTGACCCTGAACAGCAAGTGATTGCCCGGGGCCCGCGCGTGGAGTGGGCGCGGGCCCCCTTGAATGGATGCCGGAGCCGCCGGCCTCAGCCCAGCACGGCCCAGAGGTAGACGGCCGAGTACGTCTGCGCCTCCGTGTAGATCTCCGTCCCCGTCCTCACGATGGTGGTGCAGTCGGCCAGCCACCGCGTGGATTCGAATTCGAAGACGCCGGGCGAGGCCGGCACCGCCACCGGTTCGCCCGCGCCCATGGTCACCGAGCTGAGCGGGCTGGTGGACAGGTTCGTCGCGCTGAAGCGCCCGTAGAAGGACTGGAGCAGCACCGCGGCGTGCCGCAGCGGCACCGGCGCGCCCGTCTCCACCCGCAGCGTCGTCTTCCCCCAGTTGGTGTCGTTGACGGTGTAGGTCGACTCGTCGGCGACGAGCCCGAACCACGCGTTCTCCTCGGCCTCCCCCAGCACGAGCCCCGACGGGCTCACCGTGCAGTTGGAGGCGCCCTTGCCCGTCAGCGTCCCGGCGCCCGTGACGTAGGCGCTGCCCGGGTCGGTGAGGGACGCAGAGATGCCCGCCGACGCGCCCACGCCACCGACGTTGTGGCTGCCCGAGGCGAAGTCGAGCTTGAAGCCCGACAGCGCGGCGGCGGAGAACTCCGGCCAGGCCACCACGGCCTGCGGCCTGGACATCTGTCCCGTCGCCAGCTCCTCGCCGCTCACGACGTAGCGCGTGCTGGACGCGCCTCCGACCCAGGCGATGACGGTGATCCACACCGTCGCGGAGGACAGCGGCGTGCCCGTCACCTCCGCCTTCACCTTGACCTGCCGCTTGCTGTTCTCCCCCGCGTTCTCCCGCGTCAGCTTCACGCCGAACCCGGAGATGGGGGAGCCCCCCAGGTTCCCTCCCGAGGCCTTCGTGGCGAAGTTGATGTCGAAGCGCGAGATGCCATACAGCGCGAGCCCCACATCGCCCGAGAAGTCGAACGTCGCCGTGTCCCCGGATGCCACTTCCTTGCGGCTGAACTGCCAGCTCATGACGCACCTCCAGGCCGCGGCCTTGTGATTTCGGCGATGACGAACGCCGTCAGGTTGCTCTCGGGGGGCGGCGCGACTCCGTAGTCGTCTCCCGTGCGCGAGTTGAAGATGTTCAGGATGAGCGTCCCGGAGATGGTCTTGCCATTCGTGACGCTCAGCGTGTCACTGGTGACGCCCGCCTCGAACAGCTCCAGGTCGCTCGTCTTGTCCCGCTCGAAGTTGATGTTCACGTTCTGCAGGAGCACCCCGGCCCGGCGCACCGTCTCGCCCGACGCCAGGGTGGGCGTCACGCTGAAGGCGCACGTCACGCCGTAGCGCTCGTCGTCGACCTCCGTCCACTGGCTGGAGCCCGTGTCGATGGACAGGACCCGGTAGGAGGTCACCCCGTCGGTGGACAGGAAGGCCACGTCCGCCGTTCCCGTCCGCTCCTCGTCACCGCTCTGGGTCGCCGTCCCGCTCACCTTCGCCTGGGCGCCGCCGGGCCGCTCCACGGAGGAGGTGAAGGACAGGCTGCTCAGCTCCTTCGCGCTGCTGCCCGCGATGTAGAAGCCCGCGAGGAACGCGCGGGCCTCCGCCGACGCGGAGGCGATGGGGATGGCGTCGGCCCACTGCCCGGCGAGCCCGTAGAGGTTGCCCGCCACCGCCTGGTACGCGGGGTTCATCACCCCGAGCACGGCGACCACGGTGATGCGCACGAAGCTGTCGTGCCCGGTGCCGTCCGTCGAGCTGGCGGCCTCGGCGCCATCGTAGTTGGTCATCACCAGCGACGCCGTCACATGGACGGCGTCCTCGGTGAGGTTCGGCACCAGCGTGACGCTGGTCTGTCCCACCGCCTCGGAGGTGGAGCCGTTGTCGGCGTAGTACAGCCGGAAGTAGCTCAGCCCCGCCATCGCCGCGAGCACGCGCTCACCCGGCAGCAGGTCTTCACCGAAGTCCACCTTCATGGGTGACGCCCAGGTCTTGTTCTTGGGCATCACCGCGGTCTTCACGCAGATCCTCATCGACGCTCTCCTCTTCTCAGGAAATTCCCATGACGCCGACGAGCCGGCCGGCCGGCCCGAAGTCCATGCCACCCGCGCCACCCACCACGCTCGATCCCGACAGTCCGTCCAGCATCGCGCTGCCCGCGGATTCGAGTTTGCGCGTCAGCCGCTCCTTGAGCTTGTAGCGATTCTTGACGTAGCCGAAGGACGTCCCGCCCACGCCCACGGTCAGCCCCCAGGCCCCGTCCAGGATGACGTTGACGGCGTCCTTCCAGTCCATCCCGAACTCGTTCTCGCCGGAGACGACGAGCGTCACCAGGTTGGTCAGCGGGATCGAAACCAGTCCGGCGACGGTGTAGCCGATGGTGTTGCCCAGCGCGCTGTGCGGCAGGGCCACCACGAATTGCTCCCACGCGTCTTCGGCGGGGTTGAGCTTCTTCTGAAGCTGGTCCCAGTAGGTGGACTCGGACATCCACTTCCTCGCCTTCGTCGCGCGCGAGGCGTCCGGCCTCGCCGCGTCCTCGGCCAGCCTGGCGGCCTGCTGCGGGAAGCCCCGCACCTTCTCCTCGCGGCCCGCCCTGGCGCGTCCCTGGATGCCGCCAGAGATGGCGCCGCGGATGAAGCCGGTCGCCGCGCCCACGGCCACCGCGCCGGAGAACTCCTTCCAGCTGAAGTCGTCGGCGGTCAGCGCGTAGGTCATGCCGTTCCAGCCGGCCGCGGAGACCATGCTCGCGAGCGCCGACAGCCCCGCCGTCCTCCCCATCGTCGTCACGTCCAGGACGAGCCCCGCCACGGTCCCCGCGGCGGAGACGGCGCCAGAGAACACGACGACCGCCATGCGCATGCCGTCCGAGATGGCGCCCGTGCGGTCCACCCGCGTGGTCGGGTGGTTGCCCGCGTAGGTGTAGGGGCTGGGGAACTCGTCGGCCGGGTCCGGCGCGTAGAAGCGGCCCAGCACCGGATCCATGAGGCGGGCGTTGAGGTTGTAGAGGCCCGTCTCCGCGTCGTACTCGGCGCCGGAGAAGCGCAGGCGCATCCACGGCGCGGCGCCCGTCGCCTCCCGTGCCGCGCCGAAGGCGGTGTAGCCGAAGCCCTCCACCAGCGTGCCCTGCGCGTCGAACAGCGCGCGCGTGGAGCGCAGCCGGTCGCTGGAGGCGTGGTAGCGGACACCGTCGCGGTACACCAACGGGCAGCCCGTGGGGCCCGGCACGTACAGCACGGTGCCGCTCTCCCCGCCCGTCACGAAGAGCGGCTGGTTCTCACCCGGGAAGCGCACCTCGCGCTGCTCGCCGACAGGGCCTTTCACCCGGGTGGCCACGCGGACGCCGTCGGCGTCGTAGGCGTACTCGACGGTGCTCGCGTCGCTGGCGCCGGGGCGGACCTGGATCCGGCTTGGCAGCGCCATGCCCGGCGAATAGGCGAAGTCCAGGTCCACGGGTCCGGAGCCCCGCGTGCGGCGCGACGACACCGTTCCGTCGGCCCGCCAGGTGAACGACGTCTCGCCGCCTTCCGGCCACGCCACCACATCCAACCGGTTGCCGCCCGGCACGTACGACAGCCTCGCGCCGGAGAGCTCGTGGATGTTGCCGTTGAGGTCTTCCTCGTACTGGAAGCGCTCGGGGGCGTCGGTGCCCTCTACCGTCTCGGAGGCGGTGATGCGGCCCAGCCCGTCATAGCCATAGGCGAGCTGCTCCCGCTGCGTGCCGAGCACCGCGCTGACGCCGCGCACGTTGCTGTCGGGCGCGAAGGTGTACGCCTGCGTGGCGCTCGTCCCGGCGGAGGCGGTGGAGTGCAGCAGGTGGCCCGGCGAGTCGTATTCCAGCTCCCAGCTCACGGGGCCGGAGCGGCTGGTCCGGACACGCGCCATCGCATCCCACCCGAACGAGGCCAGCTCCGTGCCCGCCTCGTCCTGGATGGAGGTGATGTTGCCCTGGACGTCGCGGCCGTACCGCAGAGGCCCAGGCTGGGGGAACAGCTCCCGCGGCAGGCCCAGCCGCACCAGCGCGTTCGTGTTGTCGTAGCCGAACGTCACCTCCAGCGGCGCGGCCTCCTCGCCGTCGTCCCACGTCACGCGCAGGGTGCGCGCCTCGAGCTGTCCCAGCGGAGTCCAGCGGTACGCGGAGTCCACCGTCGCGGGCGCGCCCGTGTCCTGCGAGCGAGAGCCCACCAGCTGTCCCAGCGCCAGCGCGTCCCAGCCGTCGCCGTCGTAGCGCCACACGCCCGTCGTCACCGCGCCCGAGCCCGGATCCGTCAGCGGCCAGCCCGGGAGCTCCGCCCGCTCGAGCAGCAGCGCGTTCCATTCGGCCGTCACGTGGCCACGCGCCGTCATCCGGCTCAGGGCGTCGTAGGTCGTCCAGGTGATGCGGCCCTCGGCCGCGTCCGCCGCGGTCTGGGCGAAGCGCGCGCGCCCGCCCCGGTCATGGACGTAGCGCGTCTCCCCCGCGTCGGGAGTGGACTCGCGCAGCAGCCGGCCCAGGCAGTCATAGTCGCGGACGATGGCCGTGTCCGTGCCGTCCCGCCAGCCGTCGGGGAGGATGACGCGCGTGCTCGTCCCCGTGGGCTCCATGCACAGCTCCATCGCGGAGACGTACGTGGAGTCGTCCCGCAGCGGCACGAGCACGGCGAGCGGGGCGTCCTTCGCGTCACGCACCCGCAGGCTCCGCTCGCCCACGGGGGAGATGAACGTGGTGACGCGGAAGTCGGTGGCCGGCAGGTCCAGCCCCGGGAGCACCGCCGCGTCCGGCGCGTAGCGCACCTTCGCCGTGGGCCGCGAGTCCGCGGGCGTGGTGTACGGGTCGACGATGGCCCACGCGGCGCCCGCCAGGCCCACCTCCACGGTGCGCCCCAGCGGTGACGCCTCCAGCAGGCGCCGCGAGTACGGGTAGCCCCCGTCCGCGGAGCGGCCCGCCTGGCCATTCCAGTAGTCCGCCGCATCGCCGGCCATGACGCCGCTGCCCGCGAGCGAGGCCTGGAAGGCCGGCAGGTCCACCAGCCCCGTTCGATAGAGCAGCGGGGCCAGCGCCGCGCCCGAGCCGAAGTCGCCGGGCACGGACTTCGTCTTCACGATGGTGCGCCCCAGCGCGTCCTCGATGAGCTGGTTGACGAGGTACGTGTCCCCCCCGAGTGCCTGGAGCTGACGGTCCGCGCCGGTGGAGTCCTGAAGGCGCGCTTGAATCACCGGGCCCTCCATCCACGCCAGGTGGCGCAGGCCGAGCGCTCCCGTGCCCGAGGTGAGCGCCGCGCCTCCGCGTACGTCCGCCGCCACGGAGAACACCAGGCCGCCGTCCGTCCAGAACAGCAGCCGGCCTCCCGTCACCACCAGCAGCAGCGAGGCCGGACTGGAGGCACCCGTGCCCACGGGCGAGACACCCTGCCCTCCCACTTCCAGGTGCCAGCCCCCGTCCCAGGAGAGCCGCGCGGCGGTGCCCACCGTGAAGCCGAAGCCCGGCGACAGCCGCACCGGGCCACCATCCACCGCGGTGGGCTCCACGTAGAGGGCCCACGCCTCCGTCTCCGGCGCGGTGGCGGTGAGCGACGCGTCGGTGGTGCCCTCATGCAGCAGCAGGCCCGAGGCCGCGCGCCACGCGCCCTCCGCCGACGGCGTCCAGGCATCACGCCACGCCTCACCGTCGCGGAACGTCTGCACGGTGCCGCCGCGCGTGGCCTGGAGGGCCACCTGGGCGTTCGGATCCCCCGGCTCGAAGGCGGCGTTGCGCTGGCGGGAGCTGAACTCGAGCTGCACGCCCTTCAGCGATCCGTTGGCGCGCACCTGGCCCACCATGCGCCGGGTGGGGCCATAGATCGCCCGGGACGTCAGGCCTCCGGGGCCCACGTTGGCCGTCAGTTTTTGCGTCCCCGGCTCGAAGGCCTGCGCCATGACGTTGGCCTCGCGCGGGTAGAAGCCCACGTCGTCCACCCACAGCTCGCCTCCGCCCGCCTCGACGCGGAGCCTGACGGAGAGCGGGCCGCCGGATGCGACGTGCTCACCCAGCGGAATGGCCGCCTGCGCCCAGGCCCAGCGCCCGGAGGTGTCGTCCAGCGCGATCCGGAGGGGCTCGCCCACCACCGTGCTTCCCGAGGTCACGGTGATGATCAGCACGGGCGACGCGCCTGCCGCGGCGTCGCGGGGGCGCGCGTACCAGCAGCCGGCGACGTAGGTGCGCGCGTTGTCCGCGGGCGTCAGTGGTGCGCGCTCCACGGCGGCGGTCCCGCCCGGCAGCCACGCGCAGCGGACGCCGGTGTGGGCGCGCTCGGTGGTGACGGCGGCGCCTCCGGTGAAGGTCCACGCGGCAAGCGGCTCCTGCGACTCGAAGCCGCAGGCGTCGGCCTCCTGCGCTGCCAGGTCCGCGTTCGTCACCATCAACAGCGGCAGCTGCCCGGTGGCATCCACCCGGGTGGAGTGCGCCACGCCCGTCGCGTCCTTCGACAGCGTGGCGATGCCCCGGGCGTCGCGCGTCAGGATGCTCGTGCGCATGAACCATTCCGGGGGAACGGTGTCCGCGCCGAACGGGAACCGTGCGCCGTCCGATGCCGTCGAGCCGCCCCAGTCATAGCGGGCGGACACATCGAGCACCATGCAGCCTCCGGCCGTCTCGAAGGAGCGGTAGGTGGTGGCGGCGCACGCGGACACGGCGTCCACGCCGTCCTTCGGCCACACGCGGGTGCGCATCTGCGCGACGGAGGTCAGCACGTTCTCCCACGCCAGGGCGCGCCAGGCGGGCACGGCGGCGGCGAAGGTGGTGGCCATCTCCGTCGTCCACGTCACGCCGTGGACGTCGCGCGTGTCGAACGACTCGGAGGTGGTGCCACCCGTCAGCGGCGCGGGGAAGCCTCCCAGGTAGCCATAGCGCGTCTCCAGCGCGAGGCCGTCCTTCATGGAGCGGATGCTCGCCGGCCGCACGTAGGCGCCATGCAGCATCACCTCGCTCCACGTTCCCGAGGCCGCGTCCTGGAGCGACGTGAAGCCGGCGCGCGACGTGAAGACCTCCCAGGTGTTCGTCTCGCTGGCGACCAGATGGCCGGTGTAGCCGCGCACCGCCGTGGGGGACTCCGGATCCTCGTCGCTGTCCACCGTGTAGCGGCGCCGGGTGGTGGGATCCTCGACGGACCAGTACAGGAATCTCCCGTCGACGCGGCGGGCCTCGTAGACGGCCTGGGCGGACAGCGCCGCTCCTGCCGGGAACAGCGCTCGCAGGGCCTCCGGCACGGGGGTGCCCGGCGCCACGTCGGGAGTGAGGCCCAGGGCCGCGGAGGTGGGCGCGGCGAACAGCGCGGCGCCCTCGAAGGTGAGCGTCTGGAGGGGCTGGCCGTCCAGCATGCTCAGTCCATCGGCCGTGGTCCCGTTGTCGTAGGTCGTCACGGTCCGCCCGCCATGCGCGGAGGACGGATCGTCACAGCCATCCCAGGCCGTGGAGCGGTAGTACTTGATGACCTCGCCGGACGGATCGCACGCGGCGCTCACCCGGTCGAAGCTCCACACGGAGCGCAGCGGCTCACCCAGGCCGGTGTCGATGGACAGCGAGCGCACCGGGTAGTCCACCAGCGCGCCCTGGATGTCGCCGCCCACGAAGCGGTGCAGGGTGAGGCTTGGCGCGCGCTCGAAGTCGGGCGCCGTCTGCGGGTAGGTGACGAGGGTGGCGGGGCCCGCGGGGCTCTTGCCCGCGCGAGGCGGAGACAGCAGTCCCTCCGGCGACAGGGGGCTGACGAACGTCTGTCCGGCGATGGTGGAGGTGGCCTTCGCGCGGCCGTTCTCCAGCAGGGCCAGGGCGATGCGCGCGGCGCCCTGCCCCGGCGGCAGGCGCCACCCCGCGAAGTCCGGGGCCGCGTCGACGACGCTGAAGAAGTCCGCGCCTTCCGGAGCGCCCTCGTAGACGGGCTGCTCGCTCTCCGGCCCCGTCCATCCGGGTGCGGCGCCGCGGTACCAGACGGTGTTGGCGGCGACGATGAAGTCCTCGCCGGTGGCCGCGGGGTAGCCGGAGTCCTCCCCCGGCGGCAGCGCAGGCAGCGTCCTCGGCGCGCGGGCGAAGGTGCCACTGTCGGCGTCGTAGGCGAGCAGCCGCGTGGTGATGCCATCCGACACGTTGAGCACCTGCAACACCACGTCGCGCCCGTACGCGTAGGCCAGCCAGCCCGGCCGGCCGCGCCCCTGGTCGGTCAGCGCCTCGGAGGTGTTCCAGCCCACGCCATCGAAGCGCCACAGGTACCGGTCGGTCCCCACCAGCTCATTGCCAGACACGGACGGCACCGGCGGCCATGAAGGCCTGGGCACCTGCGTGACGGAGGACAGGCGCAGGTTCTCCGCGTCCACGCCCTGCCCTTCCTGGAACTGGTAGTCCGCGTCCCAGCGGCGTACGCGCAGGGCGTAGCGGCCGGTGGCGCTGGAGTCCGTGGCCTCGCACCACGCCACCATCGACGGGCCGTCCGCCCAGGACATCTCCGTCTGCCGGGGCCCCAGCTCCACGTCCAGGGAGCCGCCGTCGTTCCACCGGTGGTCGCCGTCCAGCCACGCCAGCGACACCGTCCCCCTGCCGTTGAGGTGGTGCCACAGCAGGTAGCGCTCGCCGCGAGCGAGCACCTGCATCATCCGTCCCTGCACCGCGGGCGCATCCCCGCCATTCCAGGTGCGCTGCTGCCAGTCCCAGGTGAGCCGGTAGAGGCTGTCACCGGCGCCGTCGAAGCCGGAGACGGTGGCCAGCAGGAAGCGCTCTCCGGCGGCGAGCCGGGCGCCCGTCGCCCGCGGGAAGGTGAGCCACGACGTGCCGTGCCCGCCCGAGTACGGCGCCCACTCCCACGCGCGCAGCGTGCTGCGCCGGAACGGGAGCACGCGCACCTCGTCGCCGACGCGGAAGGTCAGCCCGAAGAAGTCCATGGAGGTGACGCCCGCGAGCGAGTCCGCGTCCAGCGCCTGCTCACCTTCGTAGACGAGCCCTTCGCCGAGGGTGGAGCGCTGCCAGTGTCCCGTCCACGTGTGGACCTGGAGGCTCAGCCGCTTGCGCTGCGCATCCAGCCAGCAGGTGACGGCGTAGTCCGGCCCCAGCCAGACGAAGGGCGTGTTGCCGGTGGCGCTGAAGCCCACGGGCGGCGTGACGGTCAGGTCGCGCTCGCAGATGTCCAGCGGGATGGCGCCGTCGTAGGTGAAGGTGCCGGTGGCACCCTCGGGATAGGTGATGCGCGTGAGCGCGCCCGGGTGGGCCGCGCTGTCCTCCAGCGCGTAGCCGAACACGTAGCCGGGCAGGCTCCGTCCGGCCGGGTCCTGTTCGGTGATGCCCGTGAGGAAGCGCTTGCAGAGATCGGCGGACGACACGGCGGGGGTGCCGGGCAGGGCCTGGGGCGGCGCGTAGTCCAGCTTCACGCGGTACAGCTCGCGGCCCGCGTCGTCCAGGACGCGCAGCCGATGGAGGTACAGCGTCTCGTAGCGGTCCTGGAAGGCGTTGGGGGTGGTGAGGTTCCCTGGCGCCACGCCGTCGGCGGCGGGCGCGAGCACCTTGTGCGGATCCTGGTACTCGTGGACGGTGGCCGTGTACCACTTGGGCGCGTAGTCCAGCGCCACGCTCCGGCCGCCCACGCCGGTGATGCTCGAGAGGTAGCAGGCCTTGGTGTACGGCAGCCCTTCGGAGCCCACGCGCTGCTCGACGGTGGGGAGCAGTCCGTCCGCGCCGCGCTCGAAGGTGTTGTACGCGTAGGTGACGCGGTCGCCGTAGCGATCCACGCGCGCGACCAGGTTCCACGCGTGCGCGTACTGCGCCTGGCCTTCCCGGCGCGTCGAGCTGCCCACCCAGCCGCCCCGCTCGCCGCCGAAGCGCACGCCCCACTCGATGCCGTGGCCGGTGCTGGTGGCGAAGCCCTGGGGGGTGACGGAGACGCCACCGCCGAAGACCCGCTGCGTGCCCGAGTCGTCCACCGCCACCCAGCGCTCGTAGGCCGGGTAGTAGCGGACGCGCCAGAAGCTGAAGTCCTGCGGCTCGAAGCCGAGTCCGCCCGCGGCCACCGCGAGCACCGGGGCGCCGTCCGTGCCGGCCTGCTCGGACAGGACGAAGGACTGCTCGTGGAGGGGATCCTCCACGTCCCACGGGCCCTGACCGCTGACGGTGGCCTGGGTGGACAGGGGGAGACCGGCTGCGGCGAAGGCGGCGATGAGCTCCTGCGAGACATGGGGCCCGCCGAGCCGCGAGGTCAGCACCGCGTCCAGCAGCGCGCGGACCCACGGGCGGGTGGTGGGCACCAGCCGGTTGCGCGAGCCTCCGGACTCCAGGCTGAAGCGCCGCGCGGCGAGCGACAGGGCGCCGTCGGACTCCGCGACGATCCGCTCGCGGGGGAGCATCCATCCCAGGCCGGCCACGCCCGTGGGCGCGTCGAGGTTCCAGCGCGTCGCGGCGAGGTGGATGGAGCTGTCATAGGAGAGGCCCAGCTCCACCGCGAGCGTGTCGTCTCCGAGCTTCCCCGGGAGTTGGACCAGCGGGCGCTGGTAGCTCACCGAGCCTCGGAAGAGGTTGATGCTCTGCCGGAGGGAGCCGACGTCGGTCGACGCGAACTGGGCAGGACGCTTCGGAGGAACCTGGTTGGGGGCGCGGGGAGGCATGACGGTCCAGGGAGGGGATTGGATGGGCGCCCGTGATCAGGGGGAGAGCGCAGCGCGGGGTAATGCGTGGAGCGTGCCAGCGCGTGTTCAGGCGCGGCGTGGGGCCGCACGCCTGGGGAACACGGGGATGAAGCAGGTGATGACGCGTTACCTGGGCACGCGTGTGCGTTCTGGAGGAACGCGCTCGGCAGCAAGAAGACGCCCCCGGGTTGGAGCTTCGCCTCCTTCTCGGACTGGGACCGATCCTTCCGGGAGGCCGCCACGACGATCGCTGAAGGAGCTGGAGGCAGCAGGCTACCGTCTGGAGAAGATGAACAAGGGCTCCCAGCCCTATCGGATTCGCCGTCCGGACGGGCAGGCCCTGGGCGACGAGTACGGAGCGCTCACCATCACCGAGGACGCGCTGGTCGTGCTCAAGGTCGGCAAGGGGACGCCCCGCCTCAGTATCTTCAGCCGCTACCGGAAGAACTGGGGCTGTCCCTGATCTCCGGTCCGAAAATTCAACCTGCCGGATCGAACATCGGGGTTGGACCCGGCTTCGGGAGGCATCAGGAGGTTGCCAGCCAGCGTCAGGCATGATCAACGCTGGCTGTGCGCCGACATGAACTGAGCGATGCCGAGTGGAGCCGCATTGAGCCCCTGCTGGGCTTGCGCAGCGGTCCTCCCTCGAAGCGTGGGGACCGCGACTTCATCAACGCCGTCATCTGGCGTGTGAAGACGGGCGTGCAGTGGCGCGACCTGCCCGAGCGATTCGGCCACTGGAAGACGGTCTACAACCGCTTCCACCGTTGGGCGCAGGCTGGGAGATGGGAAGCCATCTTCAAAGCCTTGCGGCTTGAAGTGGATGAGCGCGGCTCCCTCGCGGATGCCTCCGTCGTCCGAGCGCACCAGGACGCCTCGGGCGGAAAAGGGGGGTCCGAAGAAATGCTCTGGGACGTTCTCGAGGAGGTTTTTCAACGAAAGTTCACGCCGTCACAACGACGGGCGGTAAGCCGCTCCACCTCGAAGTAACGCCCGGCCAACAGCATGAGTCCACGATGGCCGAGGAGCTGCTGGTGCACGCCGAAGGCGACGCCTTCATCGCGGACACGGGCTACGATGCCGACCGCATCCTCGCCAACGTGCGCAAGCTCGGGATGACGCCTGTCATCCACTCCCACCCGGGCCGCAAGCACCCGCCGCCCTTGGACCGCACCCTCTACCGGTTGCGCTACCGGGTGGAATGCTTCTTCCACGACCTCAAGCGCTTTCGGGCTGCTGCTACCCGCTACGACAAGACGGCGACCTGCTACCTCGCCGTCCTCCACGTCGCCTCCATGCTTCTCTGGCTGCGTTAATCAGGGACAGCCCCTACCTGGACTGGGTGGAGAAGACCCACGGCCCGGCCGCCCGGAAGGCAGCGGAGGTTCGCATCGCTCGCGGAAATCCCCCAAATACAACAGCGATGTCACCACCCTGCCCGATGATGCGCTGGAAGCCCTTGATGACGCCCTGAGCAAGCGCAAGCCAGGATCCAGCCCGGCACCGCGTGAGATCGAGGATGGTATCGTCGTGGGGGTGAAGCTGGCGTTGCTGGAACTCCCATCCCACGAGGAGTCACTCACGGCATGATGTACGCACTGACGGCCGACATCTCGCACATCGAGGAAGAAGATGTCTTCGACGCCGTCAGCATCGAGTTCGACGGCTTCGAGTCCGTGACGTTCCACAAGCCCGGCATCGACTACCAGCGGGAACGGGGGGCTCCCGAGGTCATTGAGTTCGTTGGCAACCTGGAGAACGCCGCCCGGCTCGACCACCTGTTCACCGCACCCCGGGGGCTGCTGCTGATCTCCCGGCGCATGGTGCGCGTGCTCGAATCCGTGGGGCCATTCCGCCACCGGCTCATCCCCACGGTCATCTACTCGGAACGCATCAAGCAGCTGGTGCGGGACCGGTTCACCCGGCAGCGGACCTGGTACCCGGTACAGGACCCCGCGATGAAGAACGAGGACTTCGTCATCCTCCAACTGCTGGAGGAGACCGACTGCCTCGACCGGGAACGAACCCTCGTGAAGGGCGTGCCCTTCCACCAATCCGGAGCGGGACTCCTGGGCAGGGAGAAGGCCCGTCCCCTCGTGCTCCACCCACCACCGGGAGGCTTCCCTCCCGTGTTCGCCGTCCCCGAGCTGGCCTTCTACTGCTTCACGGAGGCAGCCCGGCAGGCATGTGAACAGGCAGGACTGAAGGGGCTCTGGTGGAGGCCCCAGCAGTAATTGTGGGTGCCTGGGGTTCAACACCCAGTGAACACAGCCAGATTCAACCAACCCTACGGTCGCCTTCGATGTGCCGCACCGGACCCGAGGAATGGACAGACGTGCAGGTCCAGCCTCGCACCGGTGTGTGACATTGACATTCACTGAGGCGCGACGAACCTTCCGGGCAGAAAGCTCCGCTGCTCCCTGCTCCAGGAACCCGAGGGCCGTCACGCATGGACACGACAGGCGAGCCCCCCTTCATCTCCACCGGGCAGCTCCCCGCCGCGGAGCGGGTCCGGGCGCTGGTGGACGAGGCCTACCAACGCCACCGGGGGAACACGGAGGGACAGTGCTCCCAGGTCTACCCTGCCCTGGCGCGGGTGGATCCCCGGCTCTTCGGCGCGTGCGTCGTGGGGATCAACGGCAGCAGCCATGGGGCTGGGGACGTGGACCATCCCTTCTCCATCATGAGCGTCTCCAAGCCCTTCCTCTTCGCCCTCGTCTGTCAGGCCCTGGGGCCCGAAGTGGCCCGGCGCAAGCTGGGGGTCAATGGCACCGGCCTGCCGTTCAATTCGGCCATGGCCATCGACCAGAGCCCGGACGGACGGACGAACCCCATGGTGAACACAGGAGCGCTGGCGACCACCAGCCTCGTTCCAGGCAGCAGCCCCGAGGCCCGGTGGCGCTTCATCCATGAGGGGTTGTCTCGCTTCGCCGGACGTCCGCTCGCGCTCGACGAAGAGGTGTATGCCTCCGCGCGAGAGACCCACCACCGCAACCAGGGGCTCGCCTTCCTGTTGCACGGGCTGGGCCGCCTGGAGACGGATCCGGTCCTGACGACGGAGCTCTACACCCGCCAGTGTTCCCTGGCGGTGACCGCCAGGGAGCTCGCCGTGATGGGGGCGACCCTGGCGGACGGAGGCGTCAACCCGCTCACCGGGACGCGCGTCGTCGACGAGGAGGTCTGTCATCACACGCTCGCGGTGATGGCCACGGCGGGGATGTATGAAACCTCCGGGGACTGGCTCTACGACGTGGGGGTCCCGGGCAAGAGTGGCATTGGTGGCGGCATCGTCGCCGTCGCGCCGGGAAAGGGCGGGCTGGGCACCTTCGCCCCGCTGCTCGACGCGGCGGGGAACAGCGTCAAGGGGCAGCTCGTCGCGCGGTTCCTGGCCCCACGGCTTGGCTTGAGCCTGTTCATGTCGCGCCCCAACCCCTGAGCGCCCTGATGCGGGATCTGGCAGTCACCACGCTGTTGGTGTTGGCCCTGGAGGGGGTGCTCTTTCTCACGCTGCTGCTGGCCATCGAAGTGGCCTACCGCATCGCGCGCAAACGGAAGTTCCCCTCCTCCCAGGCGCGCTCGGTCAACGCGGTCACCAACGTCGTCTTCTCCTTCATGGGGCTCATCCTGGCCTTCTCCTACTCCGAGGCGGGAAAGCGCCTGGAGGTGCATCGGAACCTGGTGGTCGACGAGGTCAACGCCATCAGCGGTGTGTGGTCGCTCGTGGACGTGGTGCCGGAGGCGGATCAGGCGCCGCTGCGCGACCTGCTCCGGCAGTACCTGGACGCGCGCATCGAGGCCCATCAGATGCTCCCCTGGGTGGAGGAGTTCGAAGCGCGCCGCGCCTGGGCCGCCCGCCTCCAGAAGCAGGTCTGGGCGTCGATGGTGGCCATCACCCAGGCCGCTCCCGACAAGGAGGTCCTGCTGCTGCCTCCCGTCCGCCTGATGGCGGAGGTCGCGGCGAAGCGAACGCTCGCCGTGCGAACACACATCACCTCGCCCACCTTCATCTTCATGCTCGGGCTCTCCGTGATTGGAGCCATGCTCGTGGGCCTGACGACGGCGCGGGGCGAGGGCCGCAACTGGCCCTACCGGTTGCTCTTCGCCTTCGTCATCTCCTCGGCAATCCATGTCGTCGTGGACCTGGAGTACCCCCGCACGGGCATCGTCAGCACGGAAGACGCCGACTCGCTCCTGCTGGAGCTGCGCGAAAGCATGGAGTGATTCCTGGCAATCCACATCCGAGCGCCCGGACCGGGGTAGCCTCTCCCCATGAGCACTCCGATGGATCCCTTCATGCGCGTGGCCTACCGCGGCGCCTACCACCTGGCGCTCGCGTGGTGGTTCGTGCGCCGTCCGCGCACGGAGGGCACGCTCGTAGGGGTGTGGCGCGGCCGCGAGGTGCTGCTGCTGCAGAACTCCTACAAGCAGGCCTTCTCCCTGCCGGGCGGCGGCCGGCACCGCGACGAGTCCCCGGAGGAGACGGGCGCGCGGGAGTTGCGCGAGGAGGTGGGCCTGGATGTGCCGGCGTCGCGGCTGCGCTTCGCGTGCGAGCTGCACCACACGGACGAGTTCAAGCGGGACCGGTGTCACTTCGTCGAGCTGGAGCTCGACACCGAGCCTCACCTCGTGCTCGACCAGCGCGAGGTGGTGTGGGCCCGGTGGCTCGACGTGGAGACCGCGCTGCGGCTGCCGCTCATGCCCGTGGTGCGCGCCTACCTCGAGGATGCCGCGCGGCGGCGGGGATTCATGCCCTGACGGGACGGCCTTCGGGCCTCAGCTGAAGCCATCGTCAGTCAATGACAGACATTGCCCCGGTTCGTCCATGCGAGGAGCCTTGACCGCGCTTCGCCGCCGCGCGACGAGCCCACGGACGGAGGCCTGGAGCCCCCAGCCCAACGCGACCAGCCCCACCGATTCTCCGATGCGCGTCAAGCGGCGAAGACAAGCCGGCGCGGGCGCCAGGTGCCCCGTCGCGGGATGCTGGCGTTGGACGCCCGTGCTCACGGTGCGCGCGGGCCGCGGGGTTGCCCGTGGCCGCCTGCTCCGGGTGCCGTGAGGACGGGGTAGGCTCCCGGGCTCATGAGCACGAGCGGAACGGCGGCGCCCGGATTCTGGCTGGAGGTCGACCTCGCGCTGGCAGGCGAGGAGGTCAGCGCCACGGCGCGGGGCAGCGGGGGCCAACAGCCCGCGCCGCACATGTTGGGGCCCGCGCACTCGCTCGAGGCCCTCCGCCGCTTCGGCGAGTGGGTGCGGGACGCGGCCGTGCGCGGGGGGCCCCTGGAGTCTCCCGAGCAGGCGCGGGCGCTGCATTCCGCGCTCTTCCGCGATGGACTCCAGGAGGTGCTGCTCGAGCTGCGCGGGGTGTTGCGCAACACCGGGAGCAAGAAGCCGCTGCTGCTGCGGCTCCTGCCCCGGGACCGCGAGCTCCAGGCGCTTCCCTGGGAGGCGCTCTGTGGACCGCTCGGGGCGCTCGACTTCCTCGGCATCTCGCCGGAGATGTGCATCGTGCGCGGGGTGCAGTCCACGAAGCCCTGGCTTCCTCGCGAGGTCACCGGCGCCGTGCGGCTGCTCGTCGTCTCGCCGCTGGACGCGGAGGCACCGGCCCGCCTGCGCGCCATGCTCCAGCCGGCCATCGACTCCGGAGCGCTGGAGTGGATGGAGCCGCTCGTGGGGCCCCGCACGCGGCGCGACTACGTCATCGACCGGCTCCGCTCCGAGCCCGCGCCGCACATCCTGCACTTCATCGGGCATGGCGGCGTGGACACGCGGGGAGCCCCGGTCCTGCAACTCACGGATGCGGACGGCGCGTCCGCGGGGCTTCCCGTGGAGCTGCTGGCGAAGGAGCTGGCGGGAGCCTTCCGGGGCGACCTGCGATTGGTGGTGCTCGAAGCCTGTGAGGGCGCGCAACCGGGGACGCTGACGAGCGCGGCGGAGCTGCTCGCACAGGGCGGCGCGGACGCGGTGGTGGCGCACCTGTGGCCGGTGAAGACAGACGTGGCGCGCGCGTGCTCGCGGGCCTTCTACCGCGCGTTGGTGGGAGACACCCGGCACCGGGGCGACGTGGCCCGCTGCCTCCACGACGCACGCAGCACGGTGCTGACGGAGTTCAACGAGAGCGCCGAGGCCTTCTCCCCCGTGCTGTACCTGCGGGGCAGTGACACCACCCTCTTCTCCTTCCGGCCCGCCCGGGCGAACAGCGCCCCCCGAGCCCCCGTGCAGGCCGAACCGGTGCGCGCGGAGGACCCCTCCCTGCGCGGGCTGATGGACCTGGTCTCACGTCCCTTCTCCCTGGTGCTGGGCGACCACGGCGGCACCCCGGACGACGACCTGCGGGAGCTGCTGCACGGCCGGATGCGGGGCACGCCGTGGGCCGTGCCGGAGGCACTGCCGATGAGCGCGCTGGCGCAGCGATTCACGCTGCGCTTCGGGCCGAAGACGCTGGACTCGCACTTCCAGGAGGTGTTCCGGGATGCGATGCCCACCCTGCCGCTGGTGGAGGCGCTGGCGCGGCGGCTGAGGCCCGGCGTCCACATCACGCTCTTGCGCATGCCCGTGTTGGAGCAGGCGCTCGCGCTGCACCGGCCCGAGCTGCCGCTGTACGTCATCCAGCCCTCGACGCCCGACGAGGGCTCCGCGCTGATCCGGCGGCGCCTGCCGGGGCAGGACTGGGAACCGCTCGACACGCTGCCCCTGGACTTCGACCCATCGCGCGACGTGGCGCTGGTGAGGCTGTACCGGGGCTACCTGCCCGACCGCGTCTTCGAAACGCCCCTGCTCACGGAGGACGACTACCTGCACGGCGTGCGCGACCTGGAGTCCGTCCTGCCGCCGGACCTGGCGGACGCCATCCTGGGGACGCTGGACAGCCGGCCCGCGCTGCTCATCGGACTGTCCTTGCTCGCATGGCACCACCGCATGCTGCTGTCGCGGCTGTTCGGACGCCGGCCGCTCCCTCGCAAGAGCCTGGTCCTGCTGGAGCCCGGGGTGCATGAGGCGGAGTCGTGGAGGTCTGGCCGGGGCCTCCCCGCGGGCGCGGGCATCCAGGTGGTGCAGGCGGACGCGGGCGCGGTGGCCGAGTCCCTGGGCGTGGGGACGCCGGGAGGTTCGCGATGAGCAACCTGGTGAACCCCTTCCTCGGGCCGCAGCCCTACCGCGCGGCGGACCGCGAGCGCTTCTTCGGCCGCGAGACCGTGACGCAGCGGCTGGTGAACCGCATCCTCGCGCACCCGTGCCTCACGCTCTTCGGCCCCTCGGGCGCGGGGAAGTCGTCGGTGATGCAGGCCGGCGTGATTCCGCTGCTGGAGGAGGTGCACGAGTTCCGCACGGTGCGCATCGACGGGTGGCTCGCGGGGGAGGCTCCGCTGGCGCGGCTGGTGCGCACGATGCACACGGAGCTGGAGCTGGGGCCGCCGCCGGAGCAGGCGGGGACGGCGCAGGCGCTGGACGCGGCGCTGGAGCTCGCCTCGCAGCGGTCGGACCGGCCGGTGCTCATCTACCTGGACCAACTGGAGCAGCTCTTCCTTCCGGGGCGCGACGTGGAGGCGACAGGCGCGCTGCTGAAGGGGCTGGACGCGCTGGCACGCAAGCCGGTGCGTGGGCTGCAGCTCGTGCTGGCGATGCGCGAGGACTACCTGGGGCGCTTCCGGGACCGAGTGCGGGGCCGGCGCGAGTTGCTGGAGCAGGGCTTCCGGCTGGGGCCGCTCACCGTGGGCGAGATGGTGAAGGTGTCGTGCCGGCTGGCCACCGAGAAGGGCCTGCCCTCGCAGCCCTGGGCCGAGCAGGAGGTGCGCGCGCTGATGCGGCAGGTGCGCATGGCGGGCCAGGGCGAGCAGGACGATGACGCCGAGGTGCAGGCCGCGTTCGCGCAGATCGTCTGCCGGGCGCTGTGGGACGAACGGGCGCGGGGCCAGGCCGTGGAGCCTGTCGCCGCGGAGCCGATGGTGCACCGCTACCTGGAGGCGACGCTGGACGCGCTCGGCTCCGACAAGAAGAAGGCGACGCGCCGGTTGCTGGAGCAGCACCTCATCGCGAGCGACGGCAGCCGGACCCTGCTGACGGAGCAGGAGGCCCGCGCCGAGCTGCCACCCGAGCACGCGGACGCGGTGCTGACGCACCTGGAAGCGGCGGCGGTGCTGCACGCGGAGCAGCACCAGGGCAGCCGGTACTTCGAATTGGGACACGACTGGCTCGCGCGCAAGGTCTTCGACCTCAAGCAGCAGCGCATCGAGCGGGAGTCAGCGCAACGGCAGCGCCGGCGTGAAGCGGCCGAGCGGCGCAGGCTCATCGTCCTGGCCTCGGTGGCGGTGGGCGTGGCGGTGATGATGACCCTGCTGCTCGTCTGGGCCTGGACGGAGCGAACCCAGGCGGAGCGGGCGAAGAAGGACGCGGATCTCGCGAAGCAGGAAGCCGTCAGGCAGGCGCGCGACGCGCGGGGATTGGCGTTGATGACGGGGGCTCGCGACCTGCAAGGCCGCGGCTACACCGCGATGGCCACGAAGCTGCTGCTCGAAGTCCCTGAACCCGAGCAGGCGCGGTGGTGGACGCAGCTGGCGCATGACTTCCTGAAGGAACCCCTCCCGGAGGCGACGCTCCAGGGAACAGCTCCGCTCAACGTCGCGGCCTTCAGCCCGGACGGCCAGCGGGTGGCGGCGGCCTCCAGGGAGGGACCGGCGTGGGTATGGCGCCTGGACGGGACGGGCACACCCGTGGCGTTGACGGGCCATGAGGGCATCGTCGGCTCCATCGAGTTCAGCCCTGACGGGCAATGGGTCGCGACCGCCAGCCAGGACGCCACCGTCCGGGTGTGGCGGGCGGATGGGACGGGCACGCCCGTGGTGCTCCAGGGGTACGAGGACACCGTCCACTCCGCGAGGTTCAGTCCGGATGGCCAGTGGCTGGTGACGGCTTCGGCGGACATGAGCGTGCAGGTGCGGCGGGCGGATGGAACCGGCAAGCCCGTGCTGCTGGCCGGGCACGAGGCCTCGGTCCTGTCGGCGCGCTTCAGCCCGGACGGGCGGCGCGTGGTGACGGCGTCGTACGACGGGACGGCGCGGGTGTGGCGGGCGGATGGGAAGGGCTCGTCCGTCGTGCTCAAAGGGCACACGAAGCCCGTCTCCTCCGCCGGGTTCAGCCCGGATGGCCGGTGGGTGGTGACGGCTTCCGAGGACAAGACGGCGCGGGTGTGGAAGGCGGATGGGACGGGCTCGCCCGTCGTGCTCAAAGGGCATGAGGGGAACGTGACCTCCGCCACGTTCAGCCCGGATGGCCAGTGGGTGGTGACGGCTTCCGAGGACAAGACGGCGCGGGTGTGGAAGGCGGATGGGACGGGCACACCCGTCGTGCTCAAAGGGCATACGGACCTCTTCACCTCCGCGGAGTTCAGCCCGGATGGCAGGTGGGTGGTGACCACGTCCCTCGACGGGACCGCGAGGGTGTGGAGGGCGGATGGAAGGGGCCCCCCCCGGATGCTCAAGGGTCACCAGGGCTGGGTCGCGGACGCGCGATTCAGTCCGGACGGGCAGCGGATCATCACCGCGTCCAGCGATGGAGCCCTCCGGGTCTGGAAGGCGGGCGGGCCGGAGCTTCCCGTGGTGTTCCAGAGCCCCGGAGACGCGGCCGACGCGGTCCGGTCCGCGCGGTTCAGTCCGGATGGGCAGCGGGTCGTCACGGCGGGCACCGACGGAGCGGCACGCGTCTGGCGCACGGAGGGGACGGGAGCCCCCGTGGTGCTCGATGGGCACGCGGGCCCCGTTTCGTCCGCCGCGTTCAGCCCGGATGGACACCAGGTGGTGACGGTCTTCGAGAACGGGAGTGCGCGGGTGTGGCGGGCGGATGGGATGGGCTCTCCGGTGATGCTGGAGGATCCGCACAGGCCCATTGGATCAGCGGAGTTCAGTCCGGATGGCCAGTCGGTGTTGACCACGTCCGGGGGCGTGCCCCAGGTGTGGAGGGCGGACGGGAGCGGGACACCTCGGGAGCTGGGGTCCGACGATGCGCGCTCCGCCCGGTTCAGCCGCGATGGGCAGTGGGTCGTGACCGCGTTTGTCCGGACCCCGAGGGTGCTGAGGACGGATGGAACAGGCACGCCCGTGGAGCTCAAGGGACATGAGCGCCGCGTCCTCTCCGCCGAGTTCAGCCAGGACGGCCAGTGGGTGGTGACGGCTTCCGAGGACTGGACCGCGCGGGTGTGGAGGGTGGACGGGACGGGCACGCCCGTCGTGCTCAAGGGGCATGGGGGTGACGTCTATTCCGCGAGCTTCAGCCCGGATGGCCAGTGGGTGGTGACGGCGTCCGCGGACAAGACCGCGCGGGTGTGGAGGGCGGACGGAACGGGCACGCCTGTCGTGCTCAAGGGACACCTGAACGTCGTCTCCTCCGCCCGCTTCAGCCCGGATGGCCAGTGGGTGGTGACGACCTCGGTTGACCAGACCACGCGGGTGTGGAGGGCGGACGGAACGGGCCTGCCCCTGGTGCTCCAGGGATGTGAGACGGAGGTCGCCTCCGCCGAGTTCAGTCCGGACGGGCACCAGGTCCTGACCGTTTGCGATGATGGAGCGGCGCAACTCTGGCCCCTGGATGTTTCGGAGCTCCAGCGGCGGCTTCGGGCCGTCAACAAGGACTGCCTTCCTCCGGACGTCCGTCGCAGCTACCTGGACGAAAGCGAGGAACAGGCTCGAAGCGCCTATGCGGAATGTGAGCGGGTCCAGGGACGGGATCCGCTCGTGACGCCGCCCCCGACGCTACGGCTGCTGCCCTGAAAGCCTTGCAGCGGGGTCTCCGAGCAGCACGTAGCCGCGCAAGTCATTGCGTTGCATCCACTGATGACCCTGTCGCTTCGGATCGACAGGATCCGGAATGCCATACACCTGCGCGTCCTGCCGCGCCCGGTAGCCCGCCAGCAGCGCATCGTTGACGCCCCGGTATGCGCTCATCAGCGCGTCCAGGGCGACGCCCGCGCGGCTGCCATTTGACAGGACCTGGAGCGCGGAGAGGACGCGCGAGGCACGGCTGCGCGTCATGTCCTCCGTGTCCAGGAACCCGAGCGTCCACGCCAGGTCGCTGTGGCCGATGATGCCCAGCGGGCCGCGCGGGTTCGCCAGCAGGGCCTGGGGCAGCGCCGCCACGAAGGGACGCTCCCCCGCCC
Source organism: Corallococcus carmarthensis (assembly GCF_003611695.1). Taxonomy (GTDB): domain Bacteria; phylum Myxococcota; class Myxococcia; order Myxococcales; family Myxococcaceae; genus Corallococcus; species Corallococcus carmarthensis. The sequence continues at coordinate 35,344 of NZ_RAWE01000046.1, forward strand.
TGGGCAGGCTGTGCAGCACGGAGTCGGGACGGCCCGAGAACCCGCCGGCCGCGGCGATCTGCGCAAGCCATGCATGGAACGCGCTGTCCGCCGGGGTCGCCGCGCCGAAGCACGCCACGCTGAACCACATGCCTCCCGGCAGGAAGGGCGTATCCCGCAGCAGCGCTCCCGTGAGCGGTGGGCCTCCGCCCAGCGTCAGCGCGCCCTGCATGGCCCGCTGCTCCTGGGCAGAAGCCCAGCCCTTCGAGGGCCGCCCCAACCCATGCGCCACCGTGAGCATCACCGCCGAGCGCGCATGGGCCGCGGCCTCCAGCAGCGCGTCCGCGTCCGAGTAGTCATAGGGAACCTCCTGGACCTTCAACGCGGGCCGCTTCTGCTTCCACCGCGTCTCCATGATCTGCCGGCACGGCTCCACCAGCAGCTGGTGTCCCGAGGCCGTGGCCGTCGTCCCGTCCCGCGCCGTGTACAGGAGCATGTCGGGGGCCTCCGGAGGCGCGCCCCGCTTCTCGGCCGCGATCACCTTCTGGGCATAGGACGTGTAGCCCGAGAGGTCCGGTTCACCGTCGGGCAGCCCCACGTGAAGCCGTCCCACGAACGCGCCATGCGCGAGCACGTGCTGCAACTCCATGGACACGTCGGGCAGGTCCCCGAGCAGCAGCAGGTACCTGGGACGTTCCTCCTCGGGGACGTCCTCGGCCCGGTGCACCGATTCCTTCCAGCGCACCGCCGCGTTCGCGTCCATGCCGGGAGGAACGCGGTAGCGCATCACGGGAGCGCCCTGCTCCTTCTCACGGTGCTGGAGGAGCGGCTCCATGGCGCGCAGCAGGGCATCGCCCGTCGTGCCCAGGGGCGCGATGACACCCCAGCGCTGCGAGGGCAGGTCATTCGGGTTCGCGTCGGGGCGCTCCAGCGTCATCCCCTCGGCACCGCGAAGAAGCGGCGCGGGCCTGGGTGCATCCCGGGTGGAGTCCGCGGGAAGTCCTTCCTCCAGCACGGGCCGGCGGTCGTCAGCGCGCGAGAGCAGGAGCTGCAGCGCTTCATCCTTCACGGGCTCGGGCATCCTTCGGCTTCCGGTAGGAGCCCGTCAGAACCGCGGCACGGGTGGGTGCCCCCTGTGCAGCGGTCTGGCGGACTCGGTGCCCCAGCATCTTCGCCGAAGACCTGTCCGCGGCACCGGCTTCCCCCGGCTTGATTCCAGATTCCGGAGCCCGGTCCAGGAAATGGAAACAGCCCTCCGCCGTGCTTGCGCCCTCTCCGCCAATCCCTTGCAATGATTGAAATTGAGCCGTGACACCCTGCGTGGCACAACCGCTGCACTGTTCTTATGCATGCACGGTAAAATCCTCCTCCTCGATTCGAAGCCCCCGGTTCGTGGGGCAACGGCGCGTCACCTGACGGCCGCGGGCTTCACCGTCCTCACCGCTCGCACGGATGGGCAGGCGCGAAGCCTGCTGGACACCAATCTGTTCGACGCGGTCCTCATCGACCACCCCTTTGGCCGGCCCGGCATGGAGGAAGGCCTGCGCTTCGCGCGCGACCTCCGCCTGCAGGACGCGCGCGTTCCCCTCCTGCTGATGACGGCGCTACCCCTGGACGAGGTGCGGCATTCGGCCTGGGCAAGCGGCATCACCAAGCTGCTGCCCAAGCCGCAGCTGATGCCGGTGCTCATCCTCCACCTGTCCGCGCTCATCCCCGCCGCGGACAACGAGGACCAGCCCCAGCCCATCCCGATGCGCTAGAACTCCGGGCTGCCTGGGTCCCGATTCCGGTCCGGATTCCGGAAAATGGATCCGCAAGCTGGACAGACAGGCTCGGCGGACGGTGTTCCGCCGGGCCAAGTGGCTGTAACGACTTCACACTGTTTTATTCCCAGGTCCCTGGCCTCGCCCTTGCTCATGCCTCCTCGTGTGCCCCGGAACCTGCTGATCATCGATGACGAAACGGTCCTGTGCTGGGTCCTGGGCCGCTTCTTCTCCAGCGCGGGGTACGAGGTCGACTCGGCCACGGACCTGGATGAGGCGTTGGAGCGGGTGAAGCACGGCCGCTACGACCTGGTCATCAGCGACCTGCGGCTGAGCGGGACGCAGTCCGAGGAAGGGCTCATCATCGCGGAGCGCCTGCGGGAAGCCTCCCCGGACACACGCATGGTGTTGCTGACGGCGTTCGCGACACCGGACCTGGGAACGCGCGCACAGGCACTGGGAGTGGACCTGGTGCTGAGCAAGCCCCAGCCGCTGCCGGACCTGGCGGAGCACGTCTCGCAATTGCTGGAAGCTCCGCGATAAGGAAACACGCGGTCGCCGCCCCGTAGAGGCCCATGAAAGCTCCCACCGTCGTCCCCCCCGTGCCCCGCAGGGGGTTCCCGGGCCCCGTGCCCGCTGTCCTGCGCCTGCCGATGTCGCGGCTGCCGTCCGCCGCGCTCGCGGAGGATGCGCCGGACTTCACCCAGACGGTTTCGAGCGTCCGGGCGGTGTCGCCCCGGCCCGATGGCCAGCCCCGGGGCAAGGACGTCCTGGAGGACCCCCTCACGATGGCCGTGCCGTTCCCCGGGCGCCGCCGCCGGGCCCTGCCTGCCCGGAGCATGGGCCGGGGCCTGGCGTTGATGGTGGCGGTGGGCCTGTCGCTCGGCGCCGCGTCGCGGGCGGAGGCCCAGCCGTCGGTGTCGCAGGCCATCGATGTGCAGCAGTACAAGCCGGGGCCGGGCGCGTACGACGTGCTCGGGCTGAACAGCGCCCGCGTCGCGCCGCACCTGACGTGGAACGTGGGCGCGTCGCTCAACTACGCGCACCGGCCGCTCAACTTCTACGACCCGCGCGAGGAGAGGTTCGTCTACCGCATCGTGGAGCGGCAGGTGTCGCTGGACCTGATGGGCGCGGTGTCCCTCTTCGACCGGCTGGAGGTGGGCCTGGTGCTGCCGCTGACGGTCACCGGTTCGCAGCCCGCGGGCGCCGTGTCGGAGCAGTTCGCGGACGGCGTGGGCACGGCGGGCCTGGGCGACCTGCGCGTGGTGCCCAAGCTGGCGCTGCTGTCGAAGGGCGCGCTGAACCTGGCGGTGGTCGCGCCCTTCACCCTGCCCACCGGCGGCGGCGACCACTTCCTGGGCGCGGAAGGGCTCACCTTCCAGCCGCGCGTGGCCGGTGAGTGGGCCACGTCGTCGCTGCGGCTGCTCGCCAACGTGGGCGTGAACCTCCGCGAGGCGCAGGACCTGCGCAACCTGCACGTGGGCAACGAGCTCGCGTTCGGCGTGGGCGCGGAGGTGCCCATCACGCAGGCGCTGTCCGCGCAGGCGACGCTCGCGGGCGCGGTGGGCCTGTCGGAGTCCGACACGGAGGAGTTCCCGTTGGAGCTGCTGGGCGCGGTGAAGTACCGCTTCGCCCAGGGCTTCGCCGCGCATGTGGGCGCCGGGCCGGGCCTCACGCGCGGCTACGGCACGCCCGCCTTCCGCGTGCTCGCGGGGCTGGCCTACACGCCGGGTGGCCCCCCTGCTCCGGTGGCCGCCGCGCGCGCTCCTGGCTGTGCGCTGGGCCCCGAGGACTTCGACGGCTTCCAGGACGACGACGGCTGCCTGGATCCGGATGACGACAACGACGGCATCCCCGACGTGAACGACATCTGTCCCACCGAGCCGGAGACGGTGAACGGCGACCGCGACGACGACGGCTGCCCGGACACGGTGCCGGCAACGAAGGCCACCACCGAAGGCGCGCCGCCCCCGGCCGCGCTCGCCCTGCCGCCCGCTTCCTCGGACACGGATGGCGACGGCATCCCGGACGCCGAGGACCGCTGCCCCACGGAGGCCGAGGACCAGGACGGCTTCGAGGACGAGGACGGCTGCCCGGATCCGGACAACGACAGGGACGGCATCCCGGACGCGGCGGATCAGTGCCCGCTGGAGGCGGAGGTCATCAACGGGGCGAAGGACGACGACGGGTGCCCGGACAAGGGCGAGTCGAAGGTGCGCCTGGAGGGCTCGCGCATCGTCATCCTGGACAAGGTGTATTTCGCCACCGGCAAGGACGTCATCCTGCCCCAGTCGTTCCCGCTGCTGTCGCAGGTGGTCTCCATCCTGCGCACCCACCCGGAGCTGGAGCGGGTGCGCGTGGAGGGCCACACCGACAGCCAGGGCAACGACGCGAAGAACCTGGACCTGTCGCAGCGGCGCGCGAACAACGTGCGCGACTGGCTGATGAAGGGCGGCATCGCGGGAGCGCGCCTGGAGGCGGTGGGCTACGGTCAGACGAAGCCGGTGGACACCAACGACACGGCGAAGGGCCGGGAGAACAACCGCCGCGTGGAATTCAACATCCTGAGGACCGCCGGCCAGGCGGATGGAGTGTCGCCGTGAGGAAGTCAGGCGCCCCCTTGATGCTGTCGCTGCTGCTGTTGGCCTCGCCTGTCGCGGGCTTCGCGGCGGAGGCGGACAGTGCCTGTGGCGGGCTGACGTTCGACAACGGGCGGCTCACGACGGGCCGTCCCCTGGAGGCGAAGGGGCCCCAGACGGAGGCCTGCCTGCGCGAGGTGGCGGAGGCCGTGAAGGCGCGCCCCGCAATCCGGGGCCTCACCGTGGCCGCGAAGCTGCCGGACGCGGAGCGGCTGGACGGCCAGGGACTGGCGGTGGCGAAGGCCGCGGCGGAGGTGCTGGTGAATGCCGGCATCCCCCGCACGCGCGTGTCCTTCGTGGCGCCCCCGGCCGAGGCCAACACGCCGGGCCGGTTGCAGCTCGCCTACGTGGAGCGCCCCGCGCAGCTCGCGGTGGCGCGGCTGCGCACGGCCAGCGGCCAGGTGACGGTGAGCCTCGGCGAAGGGCAGCCCACGCCGCGACTGACGGGAGATTCGCTGTACGCGGGTGAGCTCGTGGCGACGAACGACACCGGCCGGGCGGAGCTGGCGCTGGCGGACGGCAGCCTCCTGTTCCTGTCCCCCCGGAGCGCGGTGCGCCTGGGCACGCTGGAGCTCACCGCCGAGCGCCACCGCAAGGTGCTGCTGGACCTGGTGAAGGGCACGGTGGAGACGCAGGCGGCTCCGGGCGGCGCGGGCTCCACCTTCGAGGTGCGCACGCGCGGCGCGGTGGCGGGCGTGCGCGGCACGCGCTTCCGTGTGTCCCAGCAGGAGGACGGCACCAGCCGCGTGGAGACGCTGGAGGGAAAGGTGGCCCTGGGCGCGGAGCGGCGCTCCGTGGACGTGGACGCGGGCTTCGGTTCACGGGCGAAGCCGGCCCAGGCGCCGGAAGCCCCCCGGGCGCTGCTGGCGGCCCCGGCGCTGGAGCGGCCGCGCGGCGGCGTATACCCGAAGGCGCCCACGCTCGTCTGGAAGGCCGTGCCGGGCGCGAGGACGTACCGGGTGGAGCTGGCGTCGACGGCGGACTTCGCGGGCGACGTGAAGGTCCAGGAGTCGACGCACCCCACCGTGGACGCGGCGGCGCAGGGGACGGGCAAATGGTTCTGGCGGGTGCTGGCGGTGGACGCCGACGGCTTCGTAGGCTACCCGTCGAGAATCTTCAGCTTCGACGTCGCCGGGTGAAATGACGCTGCCAGATCGCGGTCCCAGGTCCTCGCGCTTGTCCTCTCCCGCCCTGCAGCGGGGCCTGGGCGCGGGCGTGGGCCTGCTGCTCGCGGTGGGCACGGCGGTGATGGGCGGCGCGCCGGGCCCGGGCGAGCGGGCCCTGTATGACTTCGCGGTGAGCCGGCTCCTGTCGCCGCTGCCCACCACCGCGGACCTGGTGCTGGTGGAGGTGGACGACCGGGCGCTCGCGGCGCTGGGCGAGCGCTGGCCGCTGTCGCGCGCCACCTGGGCCAAGGCCTTCCAGGCGCTGGCGGAATACCGTCCCAACGCGGTGGTGGTGGACGTCCTCTTCGACGCGCCGGAGTCCCGCGACGCGCTGGACCTGGGCGAGGACGTGCTGGAGCGCCTGCGCACATCGGGGCTCGCGAACACGCCCGCGGGCGCCTCGCTGGCCAGCGACCTGGAGGCGCGGCTGTACGCGCAGGATGGCGATGCGCGCCTCACGGAGGCCTTCTCCGGGGTGGGCACCGTCATCCTGGGCAGCATGGCGCTGGCGGACGACACGGGGGGCCTGCCCGTGCCGGGAGACCCGCTGACGCCGGTGCCCCTGGACGCGGGCCGGCTGCGCCTGGACGCGAGGGGCCTGTCCACGAACCTGGCCCCGCTGCGGCTGGCGGCCTGGGGCAGCGGGACGTTGAACGTGCTGCTGGACGCGGACGGTGTCATCCGGCGCTACCCCTACGCGGTGCGGGTGGACGGCAAGGCGTGGCCCTCGCTCGCGCTGGCGACGGCGCTGCGCCTGTGGCCGGAGCGTTCCGAACCCATCCTCCGCGTGGCGTCCACCGACGACGGCGCCCCCCTGATGCGGCTGCCCGCGCCGGACTGGTTGCCGCGCGTGAGCCTGGCGGACGTGCTGGCCGCGGGGCCGTCCTCCGTGGGGCTGGACCTGGCGCTGCGGGAGAAGACCGTGTTCGTGGGCGTCACCGCCACGGGGCTGCACGGTCAGAGCACCCTGCCCGGCCAGCTCGCGGTGCCGGGCGTGGAGATCCACGCCTTCGCGATGGACAACCTGCGCACCGGCCGCGTGCTGCGGGCCACGGGCCCCGTGGAGGTCCTGGGCCTGGTGGAGACGGCGCTGGTGCTGGGCCTGCTCCTGTGGCGCCGGGGCCGCGCGAGGAGCCTGGGCGCGGTGGTGGTCCAGGCCTCGCTGCTGCTCGTCGCGCACACGGCCTTCGTGGGCTGGCTCCTGGCGGATCCGGGCTGGGTCGTGCCGCTGCTTCCCGCCGCCGTGGGCGTGGTGCTGGTGACCCTGGCGGAGGCCGTGGCGCGCACCGAGGACCTGCAGCGGCAGAGCGGCGCCCTCAAGCGCCTGTTCGGCCGGTTCCCCCGGGAGGCCCAAGCCCCTCCTCCCGGAACACCGGACGCGAGCGCGCCCCCGGGCGATGCGGGCTCCGGGGCTTCACGCTCACTGCCGGGCGATCCCCGGGGCTGACCAGGCGCGGCGGAACCCCCTGGGGCTTCGCTCGGCCGACCCGGGGCCCGGCGCGCGCCCCTTGGACAAAGGACCAGGGTACGTCCGTGCGACATGCGTGACACCATGTGCTGACCACCATGCCCCGCTACGCCCTCATCGCCGAACCGGATCGCCACCGTGCCGCGGGACTGCTCGCGCTCGCCCAACAGGAGGGCCTGGAGGGCACTGTTGCTCGGGATGGGGCGGAGGCCCAGGAGCTGGTGCGCCAGCGCGGCGCCCCTACCCTCCTGGTGACGGACCTGGCGCTGCCCCGCGTGGACGGGTTCGCGCTGCTGGCGTGGCTGCGGGGCCGCCCGGACGCGAGCGGTACGGCGGTGATGGTGGTGACGGCGTTCGACGAGCTGCGAGTGCGCGCGTGGCAGCTCAAGGACGCGCTGGGCATCCACGCGCTGCTCAGCCGGCGCGCGGGCCCGGAGGCGATGCGCGACGGCGTGCGGCGTGCGCTCGCGGGCCAGCTCGCGGGCAGCGGCTCCATGGAGCCGAACGCGGACGAGGAGAAGCGGCGGCTCGCGCGCATCGATGAGCTGCGGTTGGTGGACCCGGGCGTGCCCGACCAGGAGTTGCAGGAGCTGGTGTCGGAGGTGGCGCAGGCCTTCGGGGTGCCCGTCGCGCTGCTGACGCTGGTGCTGGGGGACCGCCAGTGGTTCAAGGCGCACGTGGGGCTGCCCGCCGCGCTCGCGAAGGACCGCGGCACGCCGCGCGACTGGTCCTTCTGTCACCACGTGGTGCAGGGCCGCGAGGCCATGGTGGTGCCGGACGCCACCCGCCACCCGGTGTTCCGGGACAACCCGCTGGTGCGCGACGGCATCGTCGGCAGCTACGCGGGCGCTCCGCTCATCACCTCCACGGGGGAGGTGCTGGGCTCGCTGTGCGTCATCGACACGCGTCCGCTGATGCTGGGCACGGAGGACCTGGCGGCACTGCGCGAGCTGGCGGGCCGCGTGGCGGAGGACCTGGAGCACTCCACGGCGCACGGACGGCTGCGCCCCGCCATGCCGCGTCCCAGGAGCGCGCCGGAGCCGGTGCTCACCGAAGCGGCGGCGCTGGCGCTCGTGCGCGAGGCCGTGAGCGCCCTGGACGTGCCGGTGCTGGTGGTGGCCCCGGGCCGCAAGCCCTTCGCCGCCAACGCGGCGCTCGCGGAGCTGCTGGGGCTGCCGGAGGAGCGCCTGTCGGGCATGGCCTTCGATTCGCTGTGCCAGCACATCGCGAACCTGACCGCGGACCCCGGCGGCACGCTGCGGCAGCTGGACCTGGCGGCGGAGAGCTCCCGAGGGCTGCACCTGACGCTGTCGCTGGAGCGGCCCCGGCCGCGCGTGGTGCGCTGGGTGGCGCGGCCCTTCCTGGTGCCCGGGGGCGTCGCGCAGATGCTGTCGCTGATGGACCTGAGCATCGGCTCCGACCTGGTGGGCAATCGCGAGCGGCTCCTGCGCCAGGACGCGCTCACGGGGCTGGACACCCGGCGCGTGGGCGAGGAGCGGCTGGCCAAGGAGATTGGCCGCTGCCGCCGGGAAGGGCTGCCCGTCAGCCTGGTGCTGGTGGACCTGGTGGAGCTGGGCACCCTCAACCGCACGCGAGGCTACGACGCGGGCGACGGGGCGCTGCGGGAGCTGGCCCGGCGCGCGGAGAGCCTCTGCCTTGCGCCGGGCTTCGCGGTGCGCTGGACGGGGGACACCTTCCTGCTCGCGCTGCCCGGAGCGGATGCCGTGGGCGCGGAGGCCGTGCGCCAGCAGCTCCACGACCTCCCCGGCCAGCCCGCGTGCGTGTCCATCGCGGTGACGGTGCAGGGCGAGGAGGATCCCCACGGCACCCTGGCCCGCGCGCACGCCGCGCTGGTCCGCGCCAAGCCGGAGCGAAAGGCCGCCCCCCCGCACGACTGAGGCCGCCCCCCGGGCGCGGGCTCGGGCAATCCTGTCCGGCAGTCGGACCCGTCAAGCAGCCAAGGCGTCGGGCAGACGGGTCCTACAGTCGGACCCGCTGAGCGCCCTCGGTCCCCGGACGCGTCTGGCGACAAGCCAGGCTGATGGGTGGGTGGGCCCCGGCTTGCCAGGCCGGAGGGCGCTGGGGGCGTCAATGGCGTGAAAACCCCGGAGCCCCTGGCTATCGAAGGGCTTTCCCGCCCCCCGTGGCGCGAGGGTCCCCCTGATGATCCCCTTCTCCGTCCTCGACCTGTCCCCCGTCATCTCCGGGGGCGACCCCGGCCTCGCCCTGCGCAACAGCCTGGACCTGGCCCGCCACGCGGAAGACCTGGGCTACCAGCGCTTCTGGCTGGCCGAGCACCACAACATGACGGGCATCGCCAGCGCGGCCACGTCGGTGGTCATCGGGTACGTGGCGGGGGGCACGAAGAAGATTCGCGTGGGCGCGGGCGGCGTCATGCTGCCCAACCACGCGCCGCTGATCATCGCGGAGCAGTTCGGCACCCTGGAGACGCTCTACCCCGGCCGCATCGACCTGGGCCTGGGCCGCGCGCCGGGGACGGATCAGCGCACCTCCGCCGCCCTGCGCCGGGGCCTGGGCGGTGCTGACAGCTTCCCGCAGGACGTGGTGGAGCTGCAGAACTACTTCAAGGACCCCACGCCGGGCCAGGCCGTGCGCGCGGTGCCGGGCGCGGGCCTGCACGTGCCCCTGTGGCTGCTGGGCTCCAGCACCTTCAGCGCGCAGCTGGCCGCGGCACTTGGCCTGCCCTTCGCGTTCGCGTCGCACTTCGCGCCCGCGCAGATGATGAGCGCGCTGCACCTGTACCGCACGCAGTTCCGCCCGTCGGACGTGCTCCAGAAGCCGTACGCGATGATTGGCGTCAACGTCTTCGCCGCGGACACGGACACGGAGGCCCAGCGCCTCTTCACGTCGCTGCTCCAGGCCTTCATCAACCTGCGCCGCGGCCGTCCAGGTCCGCTGTTGCCGCCGGTGGACAGCATGGACGGTCAGCTCAACGAGATGGAGCTGGCGGAGATCGAGCACATGCTGGCGTGCACCGTGGTGGGCTCGCCGGACAGCGTGCGCGAGGGGCTCCAGTCCCTGCTCAAGCAGACCGGGGCCGACGAGCTGATGATCACCGCGCAGATCCACGACCACGCCGCGCGGCTGCGCTCCTTCGAAATCGTCGCTCAGGTGCGCGAGCAGCTCACGGCCGCTGACACGCGGCCCGCACCGTCCCCGCAAGCCGCGCGATGAGCTGGGCGTCGTGGCTGCCGAAGACGCGGCGCGCGCCGCCCGGCAGCCCCAGCACCAGGTAGTGGGTGTCCTCCACCACGAGCAGCGCGGCCATGGACGCGAAGAGGCCCAGGGCGGTGAGGACGAGCCCCGCCTCGTACGCGCCCCTCAGCGCCGTGACGCTGACGGACAGCCAGGACAACAGCGGCAGTCCCAGCGCCCCGGCCAGTCCCACCGCGAGCAGGTAGGGCCACACCTTCGGAGTGCGGCGCGAGGTCTCCACCTGGAGCACGTCGCGCAGCGCCCAGCTCTGGCCCCCCACGACGAGCCGGTCGCGGGTGACGCGAACCTGACCGGCCTGGAAGAGGGAGGGCTCACCCGCGTCCGGCACCGGAGCCACCAGCGGCTCCGGCGGAGCCACCGGCCGGCGGTCCACTTCACGCAGGGGGACAACGGGACGCAGCACGGTGACGACGGTCATCGGTTCACCCATGGGTGGTCTCCAACAGAGGAAAGTGCGAGCGCAGGAGGGCGCGAAGCTCATCGAGCGGACGGCCCAGCGCGAAACATGCCCGGGCCCCCTGACACAGGGCGCGGGACACCAGGCGCTCGTCCGCGAAGGGCAGCAGGACGACGACGGGCGCGGCGGCGGCGCAGGCCCGCGCGCGCGTCAGCACCGGGAGGATGGCCTCCCCGCGCTCCACATGCGCCAGCACCAGGTCCGGCCGGGCCGCGTCCGCGGCGTCCAGGAACAGGGCGATGCCCAGGTCGCCCAGCACGTCCGCCAGCAGCGAGGCCAGGGACTCATCCGCTCCGAGCAGCAAGGCCCGGGTTGTGCGCAGGGACGCCACGGCCCCACGTCACAGCAAGCTACATGCCGGAACCACCGTCCCCCGGGGCCAGGGAGTGATCGCCAATGGACCGTGGCAATCCGCCATCCCCCCGTGGCGGATTGCCACGCGGGGGCTCTACCGCTCCCGCTCGCGACGATGGATGGTGGACACATCGATGCCCAAGAGCTCCGCGGCGCGGGTCTTGTTCCCGCCGCAGTGCTGGACCATCCAGTGGATGTACTCCCCCTCCAGCTTGCGCAGGGTCCACACGCCCTCCCGAGCCTGGGCGAGCGGGTCCGCCTCCTGCGCGGAGGGCACCGGAGCATGCGGCCGCAGGTCCTCCAGCGTCACCGTCTCCCGGGGGACGAGCACCACCAGCCGCTCCACCAGGTTCTCCAGCTCGCGCACGTTGCCCGGCCAGGGCATGGCACCCAGCGCGGCCACCACCTCCGGTGACAGCGACGTCACGCGGGAGCGCGGGTTGCGCGCACGGGAGCGGGCGGTGAAGTGCTCCACCAGCTGGGGGATGTCCTCGCGGCGCTCCTTCAGCGAAGGCACCCGCAGCGTGACGACGTTGAGCCGGTAGAAGAGGTCCGCGCGGAAGCGCCCTTCCCGCACGCGCGCCTCCAGGTCCTGGTGCGTCGCCGCCACCACACGCACATCCACCGTGCGGCTGGCATCCGAGCCCACCGCGCGCACCTCGCCGTCCTCCAGCACGCGCAACAGCCGCGCCTGGAGCTCCGTGGGCATGTCGCCAATCTCGTCCAGGAACAGCGTGCCGCCGTGCGCCTCCACGAACAGGCCGCGCCGCACGGACGTCGCTCCGGTGAAGGCGCCCTTCACGTGGCCGAACAGCTCGCTCTCCAGCAGCGGCCCCGGCAGCGCGGTGCAGTTGACGGCCACGAAGGGACTGGACGCGCGCGGCCCTTCCACGTGGAGCGCGCGGGCCACCAGCTCCTTGCCGCTGCCGCTCTCGCCCCGGAGCAGCACCGGGGCCGCCGCGTGCGCCACCCGGTCGATGAGCTCGTACATCCCGCGCATGGGCGCGCTCCTGCCCACCATCGCGCCCAACCCCGAGCGCTCCTGCGACGCCTGCTTCAGCGCCCGGTGCTCGGCGCGCAGCCGGCGGTCCTCCAGCGCCCGGCCCAGGTAGAGCCGCACTTCGTCCAGGCGGAAGGGCTTGGTGAAGTAGTGGTACGCGCCCCGGCGCATCGCCTCCACGGCGCTCTCCACGCCGCCAAAGGCCGTCATCAGCAGCACGGGCAGCTCCGGGTCCACCGCGCGGGCCGCGTCCAGCACGTCCAGCCCGTCCACCTTCTCCATGCGCAGGTCGGTCAGCACCGCGTCGTACACGCGCGAGCGGATGAGCGTCAGCGCCTCCTGGCCGCCCGTGGCCAGGTCCACCGTCCAGCCCGCGTCGGCCAGCGGCTCCTGGAGCATGCGCCCCATCTCCACGTGGTCGTCCACCACGAGGATGCGTGCGTCAGACGGCAAGTCGCTCGGCATGGCGTTCCTCTGGGACGGCGCGGGCCACCGGCCACAGCACGGTGACGCGGGTGCCCTGCCCCGGCGTGCTCTCCAGCTCCACCCGGCCGCCGTGGTTGCGCACGACGTGGGCCACCATCGTCAACCCCAGCCCCGTGCCCTGCCCGCGCTTCTTCGTCGTGAAGAACGGGTCGAACACCTGGTTGAGGCGCTCCTTGGGAATCCCACACCCGTCGTCGCGCACCGTGAGCGCGACCAGGCCCCAGGTCCCCTCCTCCGGCCCCGCCAGCGCGGAAGCGGAGACCTCCACCTTCCCGCCCTCGCTGCACGCATCGCACGCGTTGAGCGTGAGGTTGAGCAGCACCTGCTGGAGCTGATCCGAGTCCGCCGCCAGCGAGGGCACCGACTCCGGCACGTCCACGCTCAGCGTCACCCGCCGCCGCTCCGCTTCCACCTGCAGCAGCTCATGCACGCTCCGCGCGAGCGGTCCCAGCGCCACCGGCCGCACCATCGCGGGTTGCAGGCGCGAGAAGTCCAGCAGCTGGCGCAGCGTGCGGCTCACCCGGTCGATCTGCTCGACGATGACGCCCAGCCCCGGCCCCTGCGGGTGCGAGGGGCCCAGCTTCCCCTGCACGTACTCCGCCCGGCCGCGCACCACGCCCAGCGGCGTGCCGATTTCATGCGCGATGCCCGCCGCCAGCACACCCACGGTGGCCAGCTTCTCCGCGCGCAACAGCTGCGTCTCCAGCGCGCGCACGTCACTCAGGTCCTCCACGACGAGGAGCGCGCGGGTCTCCTCCTTCGGATCCTCGGCCGTCAGCGGCACCGCGTGCAGGTTGTACGTGCCCTCCTCGCCAAAGAGCGCCAACGGTTCTCCCAGCAGGCTCAACGGCCGGTCCTCCTGCTGCGCGGAGGCCACCAACGCCGCGAGCCGCTCCACCACCGGCGCCGGAGCCGAAGGGAACGCGGCCGTCAGCGGCGCACCCGTCACGTTGCCGGGCACGCGTGAGCGCAGGGCCTGGTTGACGGCGCTGATCCGCCCGTCCGCCGTCAGCGCCAGGACGCCCGTGGGAATGTGGTCGAGGATCTTTCGCGTCCGGTCATGGAGCGCGGCGAGCTGGGCCGCGTGCCGGCGGCTCTCCCGGAGCGCCACCGCGCGACGGCGCGCCAGCACCACGTACACCGCGAAGGTCACCAGGAAGAACGCCACCAGCGCGCCCGCGCCCAACAGCCGCACCACCAGCGACTGCTCGTGCGAACGCAGCGCCGCGGTGGACACCAGCGTCGCCACCGCCCAGTGGCTGCCGCCGCGCATGCGGATGGGCGTGTAGACGGCCACCACCTCCGCGCGCCCCAGCCCCAGCCGCTCCGCCTCCTGTTCGGACAGGGGCAGCATGCCGCGCGCGCCGGCCTTCAGCCGCGTCACGAGGAACGCGAAGCCCGGCACGCCCGCGTCCTTCTGGCTCGCGCGGCGGAACCACTCCGCCAGGCCCGGGTCGCTCGCGGGGGTGGGCTGGCCGTGCGTGCCCACGAGCAGCATCCGCGCCTCCAGGTCCGACGTGACGATGCGCAGCGGCGCGAAGAAGGACTCCGTGTCCACCAGCACCGCCACCGCGCCCTCGGGCTTGCCGTCCGTCGCGGGCAACGCCGTGGCCAGGATGCGCAGCCAGCCGCCGTTGGCCGCGTCCAGGATGGGCGACGTGGTCAGGTCCCCCGGCGGACGCTGCAACGCCCGGCGCGCCGTCCCGGCCATCTCCGCCACCAGCCCCTCGCGAGTCACCTGCGCGTCCGGCTTGCGGTCCAACAGCAGGAGCCGCTCCGCGCCGTCGCCGTCGTACGCCGCGATGGCCTTGTACTGGCCCACCGCCTCCAGCAGCGCGCGCAGCTCGCGCCGGTGCTCCGGCAGGCTCCCCGGCTGGGACATCAGCTCCCCGGCGAAGCGCAGGTTCTTGCCCACCTCCTCCAGCGAGTCGGTGACGCCGCCCACGGCCTCGTCCAGCTGCTTCTGCCGGTCCCCCGCGAACTGCTCCACCAGGGCCGTCCGGCTGCGCTTCACCAACGTCCAGACCCCCACCCCCACGCTCGCGAGCGCGGCGCACAGCAGGAGGATGGGCAGGAGTGTGGACCGCATGAAAGACCCACAGCCTAATCCGTCGGGTGGGTCCAAGTCCTTGTTTCCAATGGCTTTTATCCCACCTGCCCTCCGGTGCTTGCCCATTGACGAACTGCGTTGGCCAGTGCTACCTACCGGTCGGTAGGTGAAGTGACCTACCGGTCGGTAGGTGGTTTCAGCCCGGCAGGAGCAGGCAGGCCGGCGAGGGAAGGCACGCATGACACCCACAGGGCGCAAACCGGATGAGGGCGAGCGGTACCGGACCATCCTGGAGACGGCGGCGCGGCTCATCTGCGAGCGCGGCTACGAGGGCACGTCGATGCAGGAGATCGCCGCCGCGTGCCGGATGACCAAGGCGGGGCTCTACCACCACATCCAGAACAAGGAGCAGCTGCTCTTCGCCATCATGAACTACGGCATGGACGTGTTCGAGGAGCAGGTCCTCGCGCCCGTGCAGGACGTGGTGGACCCCGTCGAGCGCCTGCGCCAGTGCATGCGCCAGAACATCCACCTGGTGACGAGTGGCCGCAGCAAGGAGGTCATCATCATCCTCCACGAGCACGCCACGCTCACCGGTGAAGCGCGCGAGTACATCGACCGGCGCAAGAAGCGCTACGTGCGCTTCCTGGAGGACGCGTTCGCGGAGGCCAACCGCCTGGGCCGCCTGCGCGGCGTGGTGGATCCCACCGTCGCGGCCTTCTCGTTCCTGGGGATGATCCTCTGGGTCTACAAGTGGTTCAAGCCGGACGGCCGCCTCACCGAAGAGCAGATCGCCGACGGCATGGTGGAGCTGCTCTTCCCCAGCGCAGCGGTGGGTGTGTCCGCCGCGGCCCCTGCGTCTGATGACCAGGACGCGCCCGCGCTCCGCATGGTGCCGCGCGCCGCTTCCGCTTCAGGTTCCGGAGAGGAGCCCCAGTGAACCGCGCCCGTTGGAGTTCCCTGTCGGAGGCGGTGGCCTCCATCCCGGACGGCGCATCGCTCGCGGCCGGTGGGTTCATGCTGGGCCGCGCGCCCATGGCGCTGGTGCTGGAGCTGGTGGCGCAGGAGAAGCGCGACCTGCAGCTCATCTCCCTGCCCAACCCGCTGCCGGCGGAGTTCCTGGTGGCGGGCGGGTGCCTGAAGCGCGTGGAGCTGCCCTTCGGCGCGCTGGTGCTGGAGAACCGCGTGCGTCCCCTGCCCTGCCTCAAGCGGGCCATCGAGGCGGGCGACATCGCGTGGCGCGAGCACGACGGCTACCGCGTGGTGCAGCGGCTGCGCGCGGCGTCCATGGGGCTGCCCTTCATCCCCGCGCCGGACGCGGACGTGTCGGAGCTGGCGGAGGTGGACGCCCCACGCACGGTGGAGGATCCCTTCACGGGCCGCCGCGTGCCGGTGGAGCCCGCCTACTACCCGGACGTGGCGCTCATCCACGCGCGTGCGGCGGACGACAAGGGCAACCTCTTCATCGAGGACCCCACCACGGACCTGCTCGTCGCGGGCGCGGCGAAGCGGATCATCGTCACGGTGGAGGAGCGCGTGCCGAAGCTGTCGCGCGTGACCATCCCCGCCTTCCAGGTGGAGCGCGTGGTGCTCGCCCCCGGTGGCGCGCTGCCCACGGGGTGCCTGGGCAAGTACCCGCATGACGACGCGATGCTGGCGGCCTACCTGGCCGCGGCGGAAGCGGGCGAAGCGAAGGGCTTCCTCATGTCGCTGCGCGCGACGCGGAGCGCGGCATGACGGCGACGACGGTGGACGCGACGCCCGCGGAGACGGTGGTGTCGCTGCTGGCACGGGAGATTGAGGACGGCTCGGTGGTGGCCACGGGTGTGGCGTCGCCGCTGGTCATCCTGGCGATCGCGGTGGCTCGGGCCACGCATGCGCCGGGGCTGACGTACCTGGCGTGCGTGGGCTCGTTGGATCCGGACCTGCCGGAGCTGTACCCGTCGTCGGAGGACCTGCGGTACCTGGACGGCCGGTCCGCGGAGGTGAGCATCGCGGACCTGTTCGACCACGCGCGGCGCGGCCGGGTGGACACGGTGTTCTTCGGCGCGGCGGAGGTGGATCCGGCGGGCCGCACCAACATGACGGCGTCCGGCAGCCTGGAGAAGCCTCGCGCCAAGTTCCCCGGAGTCGCGGGCGCGGCCACGCTGCGCCAGTGGGTGAAGAACCCCGTGCTGCTGGTGCCCCGGCAGTCGCGCCGCAACCTGGTCCCCCAGGTCCAGGTGGCCACGACGCGCGACCCCAGCCGTCCGGTGCGGCTCATCTCCGACCTGGGCACGTTTGAGCTGGGCGGGCCTCGTGGGGCGCGGCTGTTGTCGCGTCACCCGTGGGCCACGGTGGACGGCATCGCCGAGCGCACCGGCTTCGAGTTCGCGGTGCCGGACGCCCTGCCCGTCACCTCGCTTCCGGACGCGCGCACGGTGTCGGCCATCCGCGCGCTGGACCCCCGCAACCTGCGCGACGCGCTGGTCGGCGGCTGAACCGTCTTCCCCCACCCTTTAGCGCAACACGGAAAGAGGCACCGCATGGAGGCTGTCGTTCTTCGCCAGTTCGGGAGTGCAGAGAACCTGCGTCTGGAGACCGTGCCGATTCCCCGGCCGGGCAAGGGCGAGGTGCTGCTGAAGGTCCACGCGTGCGGCGTCTGCTACCACGACGTCATCAACCGCCGCGGCAACCTGCCCCGCACGCACGTGCCGGCCATCCTGGGGCACGAGGCCGCGGGCGAGGTGGTGGAGGTCGGCCCGGACACGGTGGGCTGGAAGGTGGGCGACCGCGCGGCGACGCTGCAGCGCATGTCCTGCGGCGAGTGCGCGCTGTGCCTCTCCGGCCGCAACAGCCTGTGCAAGACGGACAACCGCTTCTTCGGCGAGGAGCTCCAGGGCGGCTACGCGCAGTTCATGGTGGCCCCGGTGCGCGGCCTGGGCCGCGTGCCGTCCGACCTGCCCTGGGCGGTGGCCGCGACGGTGTGCTGCACGCTGGGCACCGCCGTCCACACGCTGCGCACGCGGGCGAAGGTGAAGGCCGGTGAGACGGTCCTCATCACCGGCGCCAGCGGCGGCGTGGGGCTGGCGGCCGTGCAGCTGGCGAAGGTGGACGGGGCGCGCGTCATCGCCATCACGTCCGGCGAGGCGAAGGTGGCGGCGCTGAAGGAGGCGGGCGCGGACGAGGTGATTGTTTCGCGCGGCCTGGACTTCGGGGCAGAGGCGCGAAAGCGCACGCAGGGCCAGGGTGTGGATGTGGCGGTGGAGATCGTCGGCAGCGCCACCTTCGACCAGACGCTCAAGGCCATGGCTCCCGGTGGGCGCGTGGTGGTGGTGGGCAACCTGGAGTCGGGGGTGGTGAACCTCAACCCGGGGCTGGTCATCGTGAAGGAGCTGGAGATTCTTGGCGCGTACGCGACGACGCGCGAGGAGCTGGACGAGTCCCTGCGGCTGACGGCCAAGGGCCTCATCCGCCCCTTCGTGTCGGAAGAGGTGGCGCTGGCGGAGGCGGGCCGCGCGCACTTCCGGCTGGAGAACCGGGAAGTGGCGGGCCGGCTGGTGCTGGTGCCGCCGGCGGCCTGAGGCCCTCTGCATTCGCGACCTTTTGACTTGAGGAGTTCCCCATGAAGAAGCGGGTTGGAATCGAAGCGCTGGCGGTGGCGGTCCCCCGGCGGTACGTGGACATCGAAGACCTGGCGCGGGCGCGCGGCGTGGACCCGGCGAAGTTCACCGCGGGCCTGGGCGCGAAGGAGATGGCGGTCAACGACCCGGGTGAGGACTCCGTGTCGCTGGCGGCCACGGCGGCCGCGCGGCTCATCCAGCAGCAGGGCGTGGACACGTCCAAGCTGGGCATGCTGGTGGTGGGCACCGAGACGGGCGTGGACCACTCGAAGCCCATCGCGTCGCACGTGCACGGCCTCTTGAAGCTGCCGCGCGCCATGCGCACGTTCGACTCGCAGCACGCCTGCTACGGCGGCACGGCGGGCCTGATGGCGGCGGCGGAGTGGATTGCGTCCGGCGCCGCGGCGGGGCGCTCCGCGCTGGTGGTGTGCACGGACATCGCGCGCTACGGCCTGAAGACGGCGGGCGAGCCCACGCAGGGCGGCGGCGCGGTGGCGCTGCTGGTGTCGGAGACGCCGGACCTGCTGGCGCTGGACGTGGGGCTCAACGGCGTGAGCACCGCGGACGTGTACGACTTCTGGCGGCCGGTGGGCCGGCGCGAGGCGCTGGTGGACGGGCACTACTCCATCACCTGCTACCTGGACGCCATGGCGGGTGCGTACCGGGGCTGGCGCGAGCGCGCGCTGGAGCAGGGGCTGGTGCGGTGGGATTCGAAGCTGCCCAGCGAGCAGCTGGCGCGCATCCTCTACCACGTGCCCTTCTGCAAGATGGCGCGCAAGGCGCACGCGCAGGTGCGGCTGTGCGACCTGGAGGACTCCAGCAACGGGCCGGTGACGCCCGAAGCCCGCGACGAGTCCGCGAAGTCGCAGGCCAGCTACGACGCGCAGGTGGCGAAGTCGCTGGGGCTGAACGCCCGGGTGGGCAACGTCTACACGGCGTCGCTGTACCTGGCGCTCGCGGGCCAGCTGCACGCGGAGGGCGCGGCGCTGGCGAATCAGCGCATCGGCCTCCTGTCCTACGGCAGCGGCTCCTGCGCGGAGTTCTTCTCCGGCATCGTCGGTGAGAAGGCGGCGGAGCGCATGGCCCGCGCGGACCTGGACACGGTGTTGGCGAAGCGCGAGCGCGTGTCGGTGGAGGAGTACGAGCGGCTGATGAACCTGCCCTACGACGCGCCGGAGGCGATTGCTCCGGAGCCGGGCACGTTCCGGCTGGCGGAGATCCACGAGTTCCGCCGCAAGTACGCGGGCGCTTGAGGCCAGTGTCTGGAGTTTGAGGCAGCTCACGGGCGATGCGCGCTGGTCGGCGTGCATCGCCCGTTCGCGTACTCGGTAGTCAAGAGGTAAGCGTTCACGGGGTGGTGCTCGCCTGAGGGGGCGGTGAGGCAGCGAACGGTGGGCCTCACCACGCTCGACGTGGGCCGGGGGCGGATTAGAAATAATGGGGCGTGGCCACGCCCGACCCAAGAGATGCGCGTATCGCGGAGCTGGAGCGACTGCTGAGCGCTGCGCTCGCGCGAATCGAGCAGCAGGAGGCTCGCATTGCGCAGCAGGAGGCTCGCATCGCAGAGCTGGAGGCGCGGCTGCGGAGTACCTCGCGCAATTCCTCGAAGCCTCCGTCCTCGGACCCACCCGGTACGCCGCCCAGGAAGTCGGAGCCGACGGGGCGTAAG